>JBMOKE010000248.1:0-3068 GCA_049315425.1 Mycobacterium sp.
TCGTGCTGACCCAACACGTCGGGGATCGTTTCGAAGGTGTCACCGGACTGGCCGTAACCGTTCCCATCGCCGCCCTCACCACCGCCGTCGTCGGCATTCCCGAGGCCAGCGGACATCTTTCACCCAGTGTGATCGCCGTCTCCATCGGTCTTGCCCTGCTGTTCCCGGTGCTGCCGTTCGCATTGGAAATGATCGCGCTGAGCCGGATGACGCATACCGCGTTCGGGACGCTGATGGCGCTGGAACCGGCGATGGGGTTGCTGTTGGGATTGGTTGTACTACATCAGAAGCCGACGTTCATCCAACTCATCGGCATCCTGCTCGTCGTCGGTGCCGGCGCCGCGGCGCAACGTGGCGGGTTGCGTGATTCCGGCGAGGTCGACGTGGCGCTGCCCTACCCGCCCTAGTCGGACCGCTCTCTGTCAGACCCCCTGATCTGTCAGACCCCCGTGGTGTCATTCCCGCGTGGGCATCATTCGCGTCGTCGGCGGTCCGGGCACCGGTAAGACCGCCCTGCTGATTGACGCTGCCGTCGAGCACATCGCCGGCGGCGGTGATCCCGAGTCGGTGTTGCTGTTGACCTCTGCACGGCTTGCGGCCACAGTCCGGGGTGCGATCACCGCGCGGCTGCTCAATGCTGGCTCCGGCGGCCTTGCGGTGGTCCGCGAGCCTCTGGTGCGTTCGGTGCACAGCTATGCATTCGGGGTATTGCGCAACGCCGCCGCGCGCGTCGGTGATCCGCCGCCGCGGTTGGTTACCGGAGCCGAGCAGGACGGCGTCATCCGCGAACTGCTCGCCGGTGACCTCGAGGACGGCGCGCACGGCTGGCCGCGCGAACTAAGGCCCGCGCTGACCACGGTCGGGTTCGCGGGAGAACTGCGCGACCTACTCGCCCGCTGCGCCGAGCGCGGCGTGGATGCCGAGGAACTCAAGCGCATCGGGCGGGCGGCCGGGCGCCCGGAATGGGTGGGCGCCGCGCGCTTTGCCCGCCAGTACGAACAGGTGATGCTGCTGCGCGCCTCGGTCGGCACGGCAGCACCGCAGGCGACGGTGCCGGCCCTGGGTGCCGCCGACCTTGTCGGCGCCGCACTGGAGGCACTGGCCGCCGACCCCGACCTGCTGGCCGCCGAGCGGGCCCGGATCCGGCTGCTGCTCGTCGACGATGCCCAGCAACTCGATCCGCAGGCGGCCACGTTGGTGCGGGTGCTGGCCGCCGGAGCCGACCGCACGCTGCTCGCCGGTGACCCGAATCAGGCGGTGTTCGGTTTCCGCGGAGCTGATGCGGATCTGCTGTCGGCGGATGCATCCGCGATCACCCTGACCCGTTCGCACCGCTGCGCACCGGCCATCGCCCGGGCGATCAGCGGGATAGCGGCCGGGCTGCCCGGCACCGGGTGGCGCACGCTCGATGGCCGCGATGGTGACGAGGACGGGGACGGTTCGGTCACCGTGACGGTGGCGGCGTCCGCGCACGCCGAGGCCGCCGTGATCGCCGACGCACTACGTCGGGCGCACCTCGTCGACGGTGTGCCGTGGTCACAACTGGCCGTGATCGTTCGGTCGGTGTCGGCGGCCGCGGCGCTCACCCGGGCACTGTCGGTATCCGGGGTTCCGGTGGATCCGCCGACGTCCGGCGGGGCCATCAGTGAATACGTCAGTGTCCGTTCGCTGTTGGTTGTGCTGGCCGCCACCGACGCCGGCCTCGACGACGATTCCGCCGAGGCGCTGCTGACCGGACCCATCGGGCGGGTGGATCCGGTGTCACTGCGCCAACTTCGTCGTGCCCTGCGCCGCGCCGACCGCTCACTGCGCGATGCGTTCACCGGACCGGCCCCGCAGTTGCCGGCCCCCCTGGCGGCACCGGTCAAACGGGTGCGTGCGGTGCTTGCGGCGGCGGCCCGCAGCCACCGCAGCCATCACGATCCGCGGTACACGCTGTGGCAGGTGTGGGAGCGCAGCGGTCTGCAGCGGCGCTGGGTTGCTGCCGCCGATCGCGGTGGCGCCGACGGCGCGCTGGCCGAGCGCAATCTCGCCGCGGTCACCGCACTGTTCGATATCACCGAGACCTACGTCGCCCGCACCGCCGGGGCATCGCTATCGGGTCTGCTCGAGCATGTGGCGGCCCTGCAACTTCCGCCGGTCGCCGCCGACGCCACCCCCACCGGTGAGACGGTGGCGGTGCTCAGTCCGCACGCCGCTCTGGGCCGCGACTGGGAGATGGTCGTGATCGCCGGCCTGCAGGATGGACTGTGGCCCAACACCACTCCGCGCGGCGGGGTGCTGGGAACCCAGCGCCTGCTCGATGTGCTCGACGGCCTCGGTGAGGACGTGTCCGTGCGGGCGCCACTGCTGGCCGAGGAGCGGCGGCTGCTGATCGCCGCGATGGGCCGGGCCCGGCGTCGGCTGCTGATCACCGCGGTCGACAGCGACGCCGGTGACGAGGCCACGTTGCCGTCTGTTTTCGTTCCCGAGTTGGCCCGGCTGGCGGGCGGCGACCTCGGCGCCGCGGTGGCGCCGCCGGTGCAGGCACCGCCAGTGCTCTCCCCGGCTGCGGTGGTGGGCCGGCTGCGGGCCGTGGTGTGCGCCCCGGCTGGTGCGGTCGAGGAGGACCGTCGGGTGCGTGCCGCAGAACAATTGGGTCGACTGGCCGCAGCGGGGGTGCCGGGTGCCGACCCGCGGCAGTGGCAGGGCATGGGTCAGGTGAGTACAGACGAACCACTGTGGAGCGGTGACGACCACACCGTCACGCTCAGCCCATCCACGCTGCAGACGTTGGTGGACTGCCCGCTCCGCTGGCTGGCCGAACGCCACGGCGGCACCGAGACGCGCGGACTGAACTCGACGCTGGGATCGGTGGTGCACGCCCTGGTCGCCGAATCATCGAAGAGTGAGGCGCAACTGGTCGCCGAACTGGACACCGTCTGGGCTGCGTTGCCATTCGACTCGCCCTGGTATGCCGCCAATGAACTCGACCGCCACCGCGGCATGCTGGCGGCGTTCATCGCCTGGCGCGCGGCGACCCGCCACGAGCTCACCGAGGTCGGCACCGAGGTCGCTCTCGACGGTGT
>JBMOKE010000249.1:0-3057 GCA_049315425.1 Mycobacterium sp.
CACCGCTGACCCTCGAGATGATCGGAAAGGCCCCCAAGGCGCTTCTGCACGACCATCTGGATGGGGGATTGCGGCCGGAAACCGTCATCGAACTCGCCGGGCAGATCGGCTACGACGGTTTGCCGAGCACGGACGCGGCCGGGTTGACGGCCTGGTTTCGTACCGCCGCACACAGCGGTTCGCTGGTGCGTTACCTGGAGCCTTTCGCCCATACCGTCGCGGTGATGCAGACCCCGGAGGCGTTGCATCGCGTTGCCAAGGAATGCGTGGAGGATCTCGCCGCCGACAATGTCGTCTACGCCGAGGTGCGCTTCGCCCCCGAGTTACATCTGGGCGGTGGGCTGTCACTGGATCAGGTGGTGGATGCGGTGCTGGCCGGATTCGCCGACGGCGAGCGCGCGGCGGCGGCCAGGGGTAGGACGATCATGGTGCGGTGCCTGGTGACCGCGATGCGTCACGCCGCCCGGTCGCGGGATATCGCCGAGTTGGCCATCCGGTTCCGCGACTCCGGTGTCGTCGGGTTCGATATCGCCGGCGCCGA
Source organism: Mycobacterium sp. (assembly GCA_049315425.1). Taxonomy (GTDB): domain Bacteria; phylum Actinomycetota; class Actinomycetes; order Mycobacteriales; family Mycobacteriaceae; genus Mycobacterium. Next base: position 542 of record JBMOKE010000249.1, read on the forward strand.
GGCCGGCTATCCGCCTTCGCGCCACCTCGATGCGTTCGAGTACATGCGGGCTAACAACGCCCGCTTCACCATTCACGCCGGCGAGGCGTTCGGGTTGCCGTCCATCCACGAGGCCATCGCGTTCTGCGGGGCCGACCGGCTCGGGCACGGGGTGCGCATCGTCGACGATATCGAGGTACTGCCGGACGGCGCCGCGGTGCTGGGGCGGGTGGCGGGGATCATTCGGGACAAGCGAATTCCGCTTGAGATGTGCCCGAGTTCCAATGTGCAGACCGGCGCCGTCGCCACCATTGCGGATCACCCGTTCGACCTGCTGGCGCGACTGCGGTTTCGGGTGACCGTGAACACCGATAACCGGCTGATGAGCGACACCAGCATGAGCAAGGAGATGTTCTGCCTCGCCGAGGAGTTCGGCTACGGGTGGAGTGATCTCGAGCGCTTCACGGTCAATGCGATGAAGTCGGCGTTCATCCACTTCGACGAGCGACTGGCGATCATCGACGAGGTGATCAAACCGCGGTATGCGGTGTTGGTGGGCTAGCTCGCTCAGCCGCGATCCGGGCGGCGCGGTTGTGTGCCCGAGTGGTCTTCCGCAGCGGCATCATCGTGGTGCGGCCCGAACACGGACCGGTTGGGGCCGTCAGGCTGGGGAACAGTAGCGCGCTGCCGGGGGTGGTGACATAGGTCCGGCCGTCGGGCAGTGTCCACATCACGGTGCCATCGGGGAGTTGGTGATCCCGCCAGTCCCAGAACGTCTTCAGCAAATGATGAAGGCGGCAAAGGCATTTCAGGTTCGATGCATGCGTGGCGCCGTGGGGAAACGGGACCGTGTGGTCGAGGTCGCAGTTGGTGGCCGGTCGGTTGCAGCCAGGCGCCCGGCAGGTCAGATCGCGGGCGCGAACGAAGTCGGCCAGTGCCCGAGAGGGGCGGTAGCGGTTCTCGGCGGGGGAATCGGCGGGGTGTATCAACGGACGCAACTTCGCCTGGGTGGCAAGGTCCCTCAACAGTTCGGCGGTGATCAGGGCGTCGGAGCCGATCAGATGACCCGGATCGTTTGACTCGCCATCGAGAGTCTCCTGCTTGGCGACAACATGGATCACCACACCCGAGGCGACGGCGGCGCCCGCCGCACAATCCGCGCTGCCGCAACGGCACATCAGCCGCTCTGCTCCCGCGGCCAGCGCCCCCACCGCGTCGGCACGACGCTGGGCGATGGTCCGCGGATCGCCCTCGCAGGTCGTCGCGGCGAGTGCGTCGAGTCGCTTGTCTAGAAGTTCGGCGTCGGCGGCGAACAGCCGACCGGACATATCGGCGGTCCCGTCCTGGGCGTCCCAGAACGTCACCTCGCGACCGCGGGCCCGCTCATTGACCCGCCGCACCGCGTCGGGATCATTTCCGAAGACGATGTTGTCGATTTCGCGAGCCAGCCGGCCCCTGCCCAGCGTCAACCAGCGTGCCGCCGACACCGCGATGCACGCGTCAACCTCAGCGATGACGGCCTCGTCGGTGATCAGTTCGGTTCGGTAGACGATGGTCGCGAAGGTCTGTAGATCGATATCCCCGGCGGTGAAGACGGTGGTGACTGCGGGCAGGCGTCGCATGGCGATCCCGTAGTTCATGAAGCTGCCGGCCTTGCCGAGGCTGATCCGCAGGGCCGCCGCGATCTCGGCGCCGACCGCAGCCCAGGTGTCGACGGCCCAGTCCTCTTCTTCACCGCGTTCGGCGCGGCGTAATTCGAAAAGTTCGCCAGCGTATTTGAGCTTGCGCGCGGCGGCCTGATTCTCCAGACGGGCCGCCACGGCGAGGTCGGCAAGCATCCCTCGGGACTCCGGGCAATCGGTCGGCGCGAAGTAGTCGTGCAGACGTTTATCGAACATGTGTTCTATTATGCAGGACGGGTCTGACAGGTCGGGAACAGTTCGCTGACGAATCTATGACGAGAGTTGGCAATGTCCTGGAAAGGCCAATTAGGTGCAATTGGAGTTCAGGTACATTTGCTAGAGGGTCGCAGCAACGGTGTTGCGGCCGGCGGAAGGGGTGGGATTCATGGGTTCTTCTCGGATCTGGTTCGGTTCGGGTGCGATCCTGGCCGGCGTGGGCGCGGCGATGCTGTGCGGCACCGGAACTGCGGCCGCGGACACCGGTGCTGACGCGACGTCGACCGGTCGGTCGACGCACGCCGTGTCGGTATCACGGGTGGCATCGCAGGTGTCACAGGTTGCGTCACGGGTGGCGTCACAGGGGGCCGAGCGAGTTGCCCGCAGCAACCGCGCCGCGGCCGTCGCAGTGACCGGTGGGCTCAACCGCGCCAATCGGGCGGACCGCCCACGGCCCGCATTCCCGACGCCCGCCCCGGCGGTGACCACTCCGGTGGTGCCGGACTCGGATCCCGTCGACCCGGCTCAGTTCGCGGGGACCTACTACGAACAGGGCAGCGTCAAACAGTTCTTCTCCATCGGCCTGGTGAACACCCAGGCGACCTACAGCCTGAACCCCGACGGCACGATCAAGGTGCA
>JBMOKE010000250.1:0-3038 GCA_049315425.1 Mycobacterium sp.
GGCACGACGAACTTGCCGATCACGCCGAGCACGATCAAGAAGATGGCCAGCACGAAGAAGAAGGTGCCGTTGGGTATGAGGAAGTTGCTGGTGCCGGCTTCCTCAGCCGCCAGCACCACGCCGATATCCCCTGCTGCAGAGGCCATGGTGACTTAGGACGCGCCGGGCGTGGCGAAGACGAACAGTGCCATGAACGCCAGGTTGATGAAGTAGGCCGCTTCCACCAGACCGACGGTGATGAAGAACGGGGTGAACAGCCGGCCTTGCGCCTCAGGCTGGCGCGCGATTCCTGAAATCAGGGCGTTACCGGCGATACCGTCGCCGATTCCGGCGCCGATCGCGCCGCCGCCCAGGATGAGCCCGCCGCCGATCAGTGCGCCGGCAACGATCTGTGGGTCTGCCATTCCTTATCCTCCTTGATTGCTGGTAGGTCTGCTACCAGTGCTATGGGTGGTTCGTGGGTCGAACAGGTGGGTCTAGTGGTGCTCCTCATCCAGTTCCATGGACTGGCTGAAGTACAGAATTGTCAGCAGGGCGAAGATGAACGCCTGGATCAGGCCCACGAACAAGTCGAAGGTCTTCCAGATCGCGTTGGGCGCCCACATGATGTAGGGCGGGAACAGCGCGATGAGCGCGACCATGATGCCGCCGGCGAAGATGTTGCCGAAGAGTCGCAGCGATAGCGAGATCGGTTTGGCGATTTCCTCAACGAGGTTGATCGGCGCCAGGAACGCCACGTGCCCCTTGAGAACTTTGATCGGGTGGCCGATCAAGCCGCGACGCCACACGCCGGCCGCGTGGTAACAGATGAAAACGAACAGCGCGAGAGCCAGCACGAAGTTGATGTCGGAGGCCGGCGGTTTGAGCAGTTCCTGTGTCCCGGAAGCGTTGCTGTACTGAACAGGCAGCACCGAGATCCAGTTACAGATCAGAATGAACACGAACAGCGTCACCGCCAACGGCAGCACGAACGGGGCGATCTTCATCCCGATCGCGCCCTCGATCTGACTGCGCATCTGGATGGTGATGGCCTCCCAGAACAGCTGCACCCCGCCGGGCACACCGGTCGAGGTCACCTTGGCTTTCAGGAAGAAAGCCAGCCCGATGGTGATGACGGCAGCGATCGCGGTGGCGAGCACCGTGTCGGTGTTGACGGTCATACCCAACCACGTGGCCGTGGTGTGGTGGCCGACCTCTATCGCGCCCTCGGCGAGGATTCGTTCGGTCATGTGGTCAATCCTTGAACATGTCGTCGGCGATTGAGGCAGGAATGGCCGGACCCGTCTGGCCAACCGGTAAGTCATCGGGCTCACCGGTGCGGATTTTTTTCCACACCGGCAGGGCGGTGCTGAGCACCAGCACGATCTGGAACGCCGCCAGACCGAACACCACACCCAGGCCGCCGCGCGACCGGAAGAAGTAGGCGACGGTCAGGCCGATGGCGGTGATGATCAGCAGCCGGGTGGCGGAGTTGAGTGCCATCTTGCGCTTGACCGGGTGCAGATCATCGGTGATGAAGGCCACTGACCGGTGCACCAGCAGGGCGTTGACGAGTCCCAGCACGAGTCCGAGGCCGAAGAACACCCCGAACATGACGTGGCCGGCGAGGGCGGCGGCCACGATGGCCAATGCCGCGAAGACCGCACACAGGGCCAACAGGCGCACGGGCCGGAAGGCAACGGACGGAAACACCAACGGCGCATCCGGCGCTGGCGTCGTCACACGTTCACCCACAATCGAGTCGGTCTTGAATCGGCACTGACCGGCCTTCACGCACCGACGCGCCGAGGCCGGCAACCCCTGCGGCCCGAGTTCAGCAGCAACCTATCACAGCTAGACAGGGGTAAAAACGCCTACTACTTACTGTCGTAAACGCTGTCCCGCAGTGTGGTCAGATCGTCGTCATGGCGGCGCAGCAGGGGGATCACCGTGACCACCACAGCCACCACGATTGCCGCCAGCATGACCGCCCCGGTATAGCGCGGGTCGAAGAAGATTGTGCTTGCCGCACCGAGTGCGACGATGCCCACCCACAGGTAGATCAGCAGGACCACCCGACGGTGCGAGTGCCCGATCTGCAGCAACCGGTGGTGGAGATGCATCTTGTCGGGGCTGAACGGACTCCGGCCGGCGCGGGTACGGCGCACGATAGCCAGCAGCAGGTCCAGGGCCGGGACGAACATCACGGCGACGACCAACAGGAACGGCGACAGCAGAACGAAGACGTCGCGCGCCCCATAGGCGCTCTGCGAGATCGGCCCCGCGGCCGTGGTCGATGCAGCGGCCAGCATCAGGCCCACCAGCATCGAACCGGAATCCCCCATGAAGATCCTGGCCGGGTGGAAGTTATGCGGCAGGAAGCCCAGACAGGCGCCGGCCAGCACCACCGAGATCACCGCCGGCGGGTAGAACAGCACATCACCCCCGTGATCACGTAGTAGCCCGACGGAGAAGATGCAGATTGCCAGCGCGGTGATCAGACCGAGGCCGGCCGCCAGTCCGTCTAACCCGTCGACGAAGTTCATCGCGTTGATCACCGACACCGTCAGGGCCAGGGTCAGCAGTATCGACGACGCCTGGTCGAGCACGATGGTGCCGATTCCGCCGAATGGGATGTAGAGCACGCTCCACGCCACACCCATGGTCACCAGCACGCTGGCGGCGGTGATCTGCCCGGCGAATTTGGTCAGCGCATCCAGGCCCCACCGATCGTCGATCAGTCCAATGCCCATGATCAGTCCGCCGGCGATCACCACAGCCGGCAAACCGGATGAGTAAATGAACCCCCGGGTCAGCGCGGGCAGTTGCGAGGCGAGAAAGACCGCGGTGACCACCCCCAGGTACATGGCCAGCCCACCCATCCGGGGCGTGGGATGGAAATGAACGTCACGCTCCCGCGGGTAGGCAACCGCGCCCAGCCTGATGGCCAGCAGTCGCACCCCGCCGGTCGCGAAATAGGTGACGATCGCCGCGGTGAGGCCGACAAGTGCCAACTCCCGCAACGGAACACCGGCGCCCCTGTCCGAGAGCGCCAGCAG
>JBMOKE010000251.1:0-3019 GCA_049315425.1 Mycobacterium sp.
GCCGATCCGGCGGTGATTCCCAATCTGAGCGCGTTCAACGCTGATTATCTGCTCGGGCAGAACCTCGCGCCGGCCGCACCCGGCCTGGGCGCACCCGCCCCAGGCATCGGCCCTAACAAAGACAACCCCGGTACCGGCCGGATCGCGTTCCTGCGTCGGCTGAACGAGATGTATCAAGCCGGGGGGCTCAAGGGCGCCTTCCTGGGCCAGCTGCCCAAGGATCAACTCGGTGAACCCCTGCCAGGAACCGCACCCGGTCCAGAGATTTACATTCCACCGGGCCTGGGACAAGGCCTGGCTGAACCTCCTCAGCCGACCGGCTGACGTCGCCACCTCACCGATGTGAGGGTCCGATAGGTTCAGACGGTGCGAGTCGACGGACGCGATGTCACCGTTGTAGGCGACCTTCTGCTTCCGCTGACCCGGCGTACCACGGACATCGTCCGATTGGCACTCGCCACTGCGTTCCTGGCGATCGTCATCACCAGTTCGCTGATCACCCGCAGCGACTGGGTGGGACTGGAGAAGTCGGTCTCACGCATCGTCGGAGTGCTGACTCCCACCCAGTCCAATCTGGTGTACCTGGCCTATGGAATCGCGATCGTAGCCCTGCCGTTCGTGATCCTGGTCGGTCTGATCGCGGGCCGTCAGTGGAAGCTTCTCGGGGCGTACGGGGCCGCAGGATTCATCGCCGTGTTGGCACTGTCGATCACCGGCGAGGGCATCGCGGCGCCGCGCTGGCATTTCGACGAATCGCAACGGCTGTCGACGGTGCTGTCGCAGTTCCTCGACGACCCGCGATGGATCGCAATGCTGGCGGCGATGCTCACGGTGTCGGGTCCGTGGCTGCCTGATCGCTGGCGACGCTGGTGGTGGGCGCTGCTGCTCGCGTTCGTCCCGATCCACCTGGTGGTCAGCGCGGTAGTGCCGGCCCGCACGTTGCTCGGACTGGCGGTGGGCTGGTTCGTCGGCGCCCTGATCGTCCTGTTCGTCGGTACACCGGCCCTTGAGGTGCCACTCGACGGAGCAGTCCGGGCACTGTCGCGGCGGGGTTTCACCGCGGATGCACTGACGGTGGTGCGGCCCGCCGGCCACGGTCCGCTGGAATTGTCAGCCATCGACAAGCTCGGGCGTCAGGCAGGCATCGAACTGTACGGACCGAACCAGCGCAGCGGCGGCGCGATCCGTCAGTTCTGGCGCTGGCTTGTGTTGCGGGACTCCGAAACCGCTCCCCTGCAACCGTCCATGCACCGCTCGGTCGAACACCGCGCCCTGATGACCATCGCCGCCGGGGATCTCGACGTCGCCAACACCACGACCCTGACGGTCGCCGGCCTGGAGCGCGGCTGGACCATGTACGCCCACACCGCGCCCCGCGGCAGATTACTCGATCACATCGACGACTGCGAAGTGACCAAGGTGTGGGAATCGCTGGCGGTCCTGCAACGTCATCAGATATCCCACGGCGACCTCCGGGCCACCGAGATCACCGTCGACGACACCGGCACAGTCCTGTTCGGCGGCTTCGGCAATTCCGAATACGGCGCCTCCGACGAACAACTGCAGTCCGATATCGCCCAACTGCTACTGACGACGACCGAGAAATTCGGCGCCGAGCCCGCGGTGCGGGCCGCGATCGCGGTACTCGGTGCCGAGGCCGTGCTCGACGGATCCGGACGCCTGACGAAATCGGCGATCCCGACCCGGATCCGCAAGACCATCACCGATCCCAAGGCGGTCATGACCGCGGCCCGCGACGAGGTCAAGAAGCAGACCGGCGCCGATCAGATCCAGGCCGAGACCATCACCCGTTTCACCCGCAAGCAGGTGATCCAGCTTGTTCTGCTCGTGGCACTGGTCTACGTCGCCTATCCATTCATCAGCACGGTGCCGGCCTTCTTCCACGAACTCCGCAGTGCCAACTGGTGGTGGGCGCTTTTGGGCCTGAGTGTCTCGGCGATGACCTATATCGGTGCCGCTGCCGGGCTGTGGGCGTGCGCATCGGGTCTGGTGCCGTTCCGGCATCTGGTGATCATGCAGTTCGCGAACACCTTCGCCGCCACCACCACTCCGGCCGGCGTGGGTGGTCTGGCACTGAGCACCCGGTTCCTGCAAAAAGCCGGCCTCGGAACGGTGCGCGCGACCGCGGCCGTGGCGGTGCAGCAGGCGGTGCAGGTGATCACCCACATCGCCTTGCTGATCTTTTTCAGCGTCGTCGCGGGCGCTTCAGCCGATCTGTCGCACTTCGTACCGAAGCTCACCCTGGTGTACCTGATCGCCGGGGTCGCACTCGGTGTGCTCGGAGCGTTCCTCTTCGTACCCAAATTACGCGGGTGGCTCGACACCGCGATTCGGCCGAGACTTGTCGAAGTCGGCGGCGAGCTGATCGAACTGGTCCGCGATCCCAAGCGGTTCGCAATCATCGTATTAGGTTGTGCCGGTACAACTCTGGGTGCGGCACTGGCGCTGTGGGCCAGCGTGGAGGCTTTCGGAGGTGGAACGACGTTCGTAACGGTCACGGTGGTCACGATGGTCGGCGGCACCTTGGCCTCAGCAGCCCCGACCCCCGGCGGGGTGGGCGCGGTGGAGGCGGCGCTGATCGGCGGCCTGGCCGCGTTCGGGGTTCCCACCGCCGTCGCCGTACCCTCTGTGCTGCTGTACCGCGTGCTGACGTGTTGGCTGCCGGTGTTCGCCGGTTGGCCGATCATGCGGTGGCTCACCGCGCGAGACATGATCTAGCTTCTGACAAAGGGGATTTCGTGACGCCATGGCATGACCTCACCGGACACGTCGCTCTGGTGACCGGCGGCAACAGCGGTATCGGATTGGGCATGGCCCGCGGATTGCGCAGGGCCGGCGCGGCGGTCGCGATCTGGGGCACCAATTCCGACAACAACGCCGCGGCGGTCGCCTCGCTCGCAGCGGAATCCTCCGATGCACCGGTGGCCGCGTTCGCAGTCGATGTCAGCGACGAGGACGCCGTCGCAGCAGGCGTCGCCCAGACTCTGGAGACCTTCGG
>JBMOKE010000062.1:0-13496 GCA_049315425.1 Mycobacterium sp.
TCGGCGGCCTCGCCCGCCAGATCCCACACCCGGGCGTCCGGTTCGGTACCGAACAGCGGCGGCTCGCGGGTGGCGATCCAGTTGTCGTAGGCCCCGGCGACGGTGAACCAACGGGAGTTGATCGTGTAGGTGGCGGTCATGCCGACCGGCGACTCGTAGGCGATGACGATGTCCGACCGCGGGGACGCCGTGTACGCCTCAGCTAGCTGGCTGGTGAGGATACCGCGCATGTGGTCAAAGTCCTCTTTCGAGAACTGCACCCCGATGGCCCTGAACGTCTCATCGCACAGGGTGATGTACTCCTCCAGCATGCCCGGCACTGCCGGTAGGACGATCTCCCCCTTGACCACCGCGCGTCGCTGCAGCCTTCGAAGCATCGCCTGCCGCACCGGCGATTGGGTCGACCCCGGCGGTGTGTCCACGTTCATTCCCCTAGTGATTCCTGGTTCCGCGGCGGCTCGGCCCGCCGAACCCAGATCACGTTATCGGTCAGCGAAACCGGCTTCCCGTCGGGACTGTCCGCCATCCGTTCTACCGCACCCACCCGGACCTGTTCCCACTGAGCGCCGTTCAGATCCAGACCGGCCAACACCGACTCGGCGCTGGGGAACTCGTGATGGTGAATCTTCGACGCCCACGGCGGGGCCGCACCGTGATCGACAATCACCAGGCTGCCGCGGGGAGCTACCGCGCCGGCAGCCCGCCGAAGCAGAGCGGCCCGGTCCATCTCAACGGGGCTGTGCAGGAACTGCACCGACACCAGATCGAAGGAGCCGTCAGGGAAACCGCTGCTGAGATCGCACTGCTGAAAGTCGATCTGAGCCGCGAGCCCACGCGATTCAGCGGCGGCATGAGCCCGGCCCAGCGCCGTGGTCGAGATGTCGACCGCTACGACATTCCACCCGCGTTCGGCCAGCCACAGCGAATCGGCGCCTTCGCCGCAGCCAAGGTCAAGAGCGTGCGCCGCATCCAGGTCGGCGGCGATCTCGGCCAGTCGGGCGTTCACCCGCCCGCTCCAGACCTGGGGCTTGGCCGTGTAGTGCTCCTCCCACGCGGCGTGTGCATCGGCGGCCGGTTCAGCCATCGTGGCGCCGTAGGTACGAGGTGTCGTTGACCAGCCGGACTGATGCTCCGTCATCGGGATAGAACTCCGCGACGCTGAGCGACGCGAGATCCAGGTGCAGGCGATGCAGAATCGTCGGGCCGGCCCCCAGCGCCAGACGCAGCAGCGTCTTGATCGGGGTGACGTGCGAGACCACCAGCACGGTGGCAGCGCCATATTTGCCGATGATCCGGTCCCGGGCGCGCTGGACCCGCTGCTGGACCTCGTCGAAGCTCTCCCCACCCGGCGGTTGCAAGCTGGTGTCACGCAACCAGCGGCCATGCACCCCGGGGTGCCGCTCGGCCGCCTCGGAGAACGTCAGTCCCTCCCACTCGCCGAAGTCGGTCTCGATGAGATCGTCGTCGACATCGACTGTCAGGCCGAGGGCGCCGGCTGCCGCCGTGGCGGTGTCGCGCGCCCGCTGCAACGGGGAACTGATCACCGCGGCGATACCACCCTTCTGAGCGAGATAGCGGGCGGCATCTTCGGCCTGGCAGCGACCGATCTCGGTGAGTTCGGGGTTGCCGCGTCCGGAGTAGCGACGCTGCACGGACAACTCGGTCTGACCGTGACGCAAAAGCAGCAGGCGAGTCGGTCCGCCACGGTTACCGGTCCAGGCCGACGGGGGGACTGCTATCGCGCTGGGCGGCGGGTCGGCGGCGGTTGGCGCCTCCTGCCCGTGAGCGGCATCCATGGCTTCATTGGCCAGACGATCAGCGTCCTTATTGCGTTCCCGGGGGATCCAGGAAAAAGTGGCGACATCGAACGTCGATGCCAGGGCTCGCGCCTGCTGATGCAATTCTGCCAAACCGGGGTGCTTGACCTTCCAGCGTCCATTCATCTGTTCGACGATCAGCTTCGAGTCCAGCGACACCGCAACCTCATTGGCGCCGAGCCGACGCGCCTCCTCGAGTCCGGCGATAAGCCCCCGGTATTCGGCGACGTTGTTGGTGGTGTGCCCGATGTACTGCTTGTGCTCCGCCAGCACGGTGCCATGGTCGGCCGACCACACCACACACCCGAATCCGGCCGGTCCTGGGTTTCCGCGGGAGCCGCCATCGGCCTCGATGATGACTCTCACTCGCCGCGCCCACGGACCCGCAACAGGATCGCCCCGCACTCCGAGCAGCGCAGCACTTCGTCATCGGAAGCTGCTGTGATCCGGGATAACTCGCCACGGTCGAGTTCGATACGGCAGGCTCCGCAGCGGCCGCCGACCAGTCTGGCGGCGCCGATTCCCGATGTCCCGCGCTGCCGGTCGTAGACCTTGAACAGCTCGGCGTCCAACTCCGCCACCAGTTCGGCCCGCCGGGTGGCCCGTTCGGTGCGGGTCTGCTCGATCTCCACAAACACTTCGTCACGGGCCTGCTCTGCGGCGACAAGTTCTCGCTCCAGCGCCTCCGCACCGGCCTGTTCGGTTGCCTGTTCGGCGGCGAGCTGTTCGCGGCGTTCCATCACCTCCAGCAGCGAATCCTCCAGACTCGCCTGCCGACGCTCCAGGGTGCCCAGCTCATGCTGGAGTTCCTCGAGTTGTTTGGGGTTCACCGAACCGGAGTCCAGCAGCCCGCGATCACGGTCCTCCCGTTGGCGAACCGCGTCGACCTCGGATTCCAATCGGCTGACCTGAGCATCGACGTCCTCCATCGCGATACCGACGACGGCGAGCCGATCGGCGGCACTGCGCTGGTCGGCCTGTAGCTGCTCAAAGTGCTGTTGTTCGGGTAGATGCGAGACGCGGTGGCTCAGGCGGGACAGCTCTGCATCCAGTTCAGCCAGCTCTACCAGCAAAACCTGTTGCGCTACTTCAGCTTTCATGATCACCTCTCCGGTATTCGACATTCCAGGGATCGGTGCGCAGGGGGCACACCATCACCGGAAGCGCGGCGCCAAATTGCGCGCGCAACAGCTCAGCAACCTGAGTGCACCACGGGTATTCGCTGGCCCAATGGGCGACATCGATCAGCCCTACGCCACTGCCCCGCTGATGTTCGTCGGCGGGGTGGTGGCGCAGATCGGCGGTGACATAGGCCTGCACTTCGGCAGCGGCGACTGCCGCCAGCAGTGAATCGCCTGAACCGCCGCACACCGCAACCCTCGTCACCGTCGCGTCCGCATCACCCGCTGCGCGAACCCCCCAGGTTGTCTGCGGGAGGGCCGAATTCACCCACGCGGCAAAGTCGGCGAAACGTTGCGGCCGGGCTAACGTTCCGATCCGGCCGGTGCCGACGTTCGGGGGCAGCCCACCCGGAGCGGGTTCGATAACCGCCTCGACCATCAGCCCCAGTGCTTCGGCCAGCGCGTCGGATACACCCGGGCTAGCCGCGTCGGCATTGGTGTGTGCGGTGAACAGCGCCGCGCCGGCCCGAATGAGCCGGTGGATCAATGCACCCTTCGGCGTGCTCGCGGCGACGGTGTCCACCCCGCGCAGCAGCAGCGGGTGGTGGGCCAGCAGCAGTCCGCGCTGTCCGACTGTGCTCACCACCGCGGCGGTGGCGTCGACGGCGACAGTCACCGAGTCGATGGTGTCCTGCGGATCTCCGCACACCAGACCCACGGAGTCCCAGTCCTGCGCCAAACCGGGCGGGTAAGCGTCATCGAGTACCGCGATGATGTCCGCCAGACGCACGCTCATCGCCGCGCCTCGGCAGCCCGCATACCCAACTGCCGCCTGTCGCCCTGCTCACCCACCACCAGGAGAACAGTAGTGCGCGAAGCCTGAGCGCAGCTGCCGGTGTGGGTCAGCGACAATGGTCCTGTGACACCCGCGTCCCCCGGCACCTGCCCGCAGTTGGTGATCTTCGACCTCGACGGCACACTGACGGATTCGGCGGAAGGCGTCGTGGCGAGCTTCCGCCACGCCCTGGCCACGATCGGCGCCGAGATACCCGATGGCGACCTGGCCGGTCGAGTGGTGGGTCCGCCGATGCATCACACCCTCGCGGCCATGGGTCTGGGTGATCGCGCCGATGAGGCGATCGCCGCCTACCGCGCCGACTACACCAGCCGCGGGTGGGCGATGAACAGCGTGTTCGATGGGGTGGCGGCATTGCTGGCGGATCTGCGAGCCGCAGGGGTGCGACTGGCCGTGGCGACCTCCAAGGTCGAACCCACCGCGCGACGCATCCTCGACCACTTCGGCCTGACGGATCACTTCGACGTCATCGCCGGGGCCAACGTGGACGGAACCCGCGCCACGAAGGCCGACGTACTCTCGCGCGCCCTGTCGCAGCTGCAGCCTTTACCTGAGCGGGTGGTGATGGTCGGCGACCGCGTCCACGATGTCGAGGGCGCCGCCGAACACGGTATCGACACCCTGGTGGTGGGCTGGGGTTACGGCGCGGACGATTTCACCGGGCCGGGCCCCGCCGAGGCCGCCACCCACGTGGCCACGATATCGGAGCTGCGGGAGGCACTTGGTGTCTGAACCCGGGAATTGGTTGTTGCACGTGACGTTCGTGTGTTCGGGCAATATCTGCCGCTCACCGATGGCCGAAAAGATGTTCGCCCACCAGATTGCGCAGCGCGGCCTGGCCGACGTGGTGCGGGTGAGCAGCGCGGGCACCGGCGATTGGCACACCGGCGCCGGCGCCGACGATCGGGCGGTCCGAGTACTGCGCGAGCGCGGATACCCGACGGCGCACCGCGCGGCCCAAGTCGGCGCCGATCACCTGTCCGCCGACCTGGTGGTGGCACTCGGCCGCAATCACCTGCGGATGCTCACCGACTTTGGCGTGCAGGCCGACAGGTTGCGCATGTTGCGGTCGTTCGATCCGCGCTCGGGTGCCCACGCGCTGGACGTGGAGGATCCCTACTACGGCGACCACGCCGATTTCGCGGACGTCTTCACCGTGATCGACGCGGCACTACCCGGTCTGCACACCTGGGTCGACCGACGCCTGGCCCCAAAAGAATCAGACCCAGAGGGATCGGACGCCTGATGCGGCGTTGGACATTCCTGCTGCGGCCGGGCTGGATCGCCCTGGCTCTCGTGGTCGCGGGGTTCGCCTATCTGTCGCTGACCGTGCTCGCGCCGTGGCAGTTGGGCAAGAACACCAAGACATCCCGAGAGAACAGTCAGATCGCAGCCTCCCTGGCAGCCGATCCGGTTCCGGTGACATCGATTCTGCCGCAACAGGATTCGTCTGCACCCGATGATCAATGGCGCCGGGTCACAGCCACCGGCAAGTACCTGCCCGCTGCGCAGGTCCTCGCCCGGCTTCGCGTGATCGGCGGAGCGCCGGCCTTCGAGGTGCTGACCGCCTTCGCGGTCGATTCCGGACCCACCGTGTTGGTCAATCGGGGTTATGTGCGGCCGGTGCAGGGCACCCAGGTCCCCCCGGTTCCTCTGGCTCCCAACGGATCGGTGACCATCACCGCGCGACTGCGCGACTCCGGGACCGCGCCGGCAGCTGATAAGCAACCCTTCCGCGAGGACGGTGTCACGCAGGTCTACGTCATCGACACCCGCCAGATCGCCGATGTCACCAACACCCCGTTAACCGGTTCCTATCTGCAGTTGGTCGAAAACCAACCCGGGGGTCTCGAGGCACTTCAGCTTCCTCAACTTGATGCCGGACCGTTCCTGTCCTACGGAATCCAGTGGATCGCGTTCGGCATCCTGGCGCCGATCGGCCTGGGGTACTTCGCCTACTCGGAGATTCGGATGCGTCGCCGCGAGGCCGCTGACCGGGCCGCAACGCAGGCATCGCAGCAGCCGCTCACCGTTGAGGACAAACTGACCGACCGCTACGGCCGACGGCGCTGATCCCTGCCGCCAACACCGCTGCAGCGAACTGCACGAGCTGCGACAGTCGAACCGCACGGCGCAAATCCTCCACACCTGGAGAACGGCCCTCGCCCAGGGTGGGCCGGATCTCCAATTCGTGACCGTACTGGGTCGGACCACCGAGCCGCACCCCCAGTGCTCCGGCGAACGCCGCCTCCACCACACCGGCGTTCGGGCTGGGGTGGCGGTCGGCGTCGCGCAGCCAGGCCTCCACGGCGTGCATCACCGAACCGCCGACCACAGCGGCGCACAGTGCCACCAGAACTCCGGTGACCCGCGCCGGAATGTAATTCGCGATATCGTCCAATCGCGCTGCTGCCCAACCGAATCGGCGATAGCGCACCGACCGATTACCGATCATGGCGTCGAGGGTGTTGATTCCGCGATAGACCAGCACACCGGGCACTCCAGCTATGGCCGCCCAGAGCAACGGCGCGACGGTGGCATCGGAGGTGTTCTCGGCTACCGATTCACACGCGGCCCGGGCCAGTCCGGGACCGTCGAGTGCGGCGGGATCACGACCGCACAGCGACGGCAACAGTGCGCGTGCGCCGTCGATGTCGTCGGCGTCCAATCGATCGGCCATCTCGATCCCGGTCTTGGCCAATGTAGTCCCGCCCAGGGCCACCCAGGTCGCGGCAGCGGTCAGCACTGACCGTGCGACACCGCCCCCGACGCGACGCTGCACCAGGGTTCCCGCACCGGCCAGAGAACCGATCAGAACGGCGGTGTGAAGCACGCCCGAGCGACGCCGATCGCGGTAGGTGATCTTTTCTAGAGCCGTTGCGCACCAACCGAACCCCGCCACCGGATGGCCCCGTCGGGGATCAGCTAACAGGACATCGGCCAGGTACGCGGCGAGAATCCCAGCCGGCCCCGACCGTCCGAGCGCAATCACCCCGGCAGCCTTTCACACCTGGTGTACTGGGCCCAAGCATGAACGAAGGGGCGCAGATGTCTGATCAGATCCTCAAGGCCGGGACCGTAATCACCATGGATCCGACCCGGCCGCGAGCCGAAGCCGTGGCCGTTTCGGCCGGCCGGATCACCGCAGTGGGATCGCTGGACGAGTGCCGCGCGGCCGCCCCCGATGCCGAGGTGGTCGACACCGGTGCCGCTGCCCTGCTGCCGGGGCTTATCGAACCGCACAGCCATCCACTGATGAGCGGGGTCGCCACCGAACCTCCCGCGCGCAACATCACCCCGTTTCGCATGCCGAATTGGTCAGACGTGGAGAAGGTCTTCGCCCAGGCAATCGCGGAAACGGATACCAGCACTCCACTGCTGTTCTCCGGCTTCGATGCGCTACTGCATCAACGTCCCGCGCCCAAGGCACCGGAGTTGGATCGCATCTTCGGTGACCGGGTCGCAGTCGTCGCCGACAACTCCGGCCACGGTGTCTACTTCAACACCGCATTGATGAAGACCAAGGGCTGGGACGTCAACCCGCCGGCCGACCCTGCCGGCGCGCACTTCGGGCGCAATCCGGACGGCAGCCTCGACGGCCAGGGCTTCGAGACCGCGGTACTGATCGCGGTGGCCGGAGAAATCCTGACCACCCTGGGCAACCCCCTGGTGGCCGGCGCGAA
This sequence comes from Mycobacterium sp., assembly GCA_049315425.1. GTDB lineage: Bacteria > Actinomycetota > Actinomycetes > Mycobacteriales > Mycobacteriaceae > Mycobacterium. Next base: position 7,478 of record JBMOKE010000062.1, read on the forward strand.
GTACTACGCGACGATGGCGCAGGCCGGTCTGACGTCCACCTCCGACATGGCTTTCGACCTCAGCCTCAAGGCCGGCTACGAGGCACTCGCTTCCGCACCGTCCTGCCCGCTGCGGGTCAGCATGTGGGAGGTCTCCACCAGCGATACCTACACCGAGCCCACCGCCTTCGCCCCCGGTGACGACTGGCTCGTCAAGCAGGGTGTCAAGTTGTGGACCGACGGCTCGCCCTGGGTGGGCAACATCGGTATCTCGTTTCCCTACCTGAGCACCAAGACCACCCAGATGGCGGGCATCGACCCAGCCAAAGCCGGTGGTCCGCAATCAATGAACTACACCCGGGCCGAGCTTGACGCGATCCTGGACAAGGGTGCGCCGGCCGGTTGGCAGATGGCATTGCATGCCAATGGCGACCTCGCGATCGATCTGGCCCTGGATGCCTATGAAGCCGCACTGCAGCGACACAACCTGCTCGGCACCGACCATCGCTGGCGCATCGAGCATCTGGGGGCGGGCTCCCGGCGCCACTTCGACCGGGCCGCCCGCCTCGGCGTCCACACCTCGATGGGGCCGTTCCAGTACTACTACTGGGGTGACCTGCTGGACGGACAGATCTTCGATCACGACCATGGCAGCCGCTGGCAGTCCTTCGGAGACGCTCAAGCTTCCGGCGCGGTGGTGACGTTCCACAACGACGGATCGGTGTCGCCGCCCTCACCGGTGCTCAACATTCAGACCGCGGTGACCCGGCGTACTCGGTCGGGCACTGTGCACGGCCCAGACCAGGTCATGACCCTCGACCGAGCCTTACGCGGCCACACCATCGACGCAGCCAGCACGCTGCATCGCGACACCCTGGTCGGATCGATCACGGTCGGTAAACTGGCCGACTTCACCGAACTGGCCGCCGATCCCTACACCGTCGACCCCGCGAAGCTAGCCGAGGCGGCCACCGTGAGCGGGACGTGGCTGGCCGGCAATCGAGTAGACCTCGATGCTTTTCTGGCCGCGGTCAGTGGGACCGATGCAACTCCGCATGCCCACCTGGCCCAGCGAGCAGGCCAGACCGGCTGCTGCTGAAACACCACCGAACTTGTCTACACCCCCGAATTACGCTCGTGTTTAGCGATCGGGGGGATCGCGACAGGGGGGTTGCCAGTGGAAAACTCGCATGCCGCAGGGGTATCCGGCTCGGGTCCGGTAGCTGAGACGTGGCCGGAGTACGTGCGCCGGATCAGCGGTGGGGCCACCCAGGCGCAGATCGCCGAACGCATCGGCGTCGGCCGACTGTCGGTCTGCAACTGGCTGCGAGGTAAGAGTCGGCCCAAGGCCGAGACGGCTATCAACACCGCTCGCGCCTACCGGCGCTCGCCGATCGAGGCACTCATCGCAGCCTGTTATCTGGAAAGTGGCGATGCCGACAACCCGATCGAGATCCGGGCCTCGCTGGCTGACGTCGATGCCGACAATCTCGGAACCGAGGTGTTACGCCGACTTACCCGGCTGGAAAACCTCACCGCAGCGAAAGTGAACGACTAGTACTTAGATCGGTTCGCCGCTGTCCCTGAGCCCGCAGAGCTGATTTAGGCGAACAAGCGCGCGGTCCACCGCGACCCCATCGGCGGGGACATAGGTGTGATCGGTCAGTGTTTGGATCTGTTTGCGTCGTGCAACCACATATTGCTGCGCCGCCTGCGCAACGTCGGCGGGGTCAGCGGTAATCTGCGGCTCGAACAGGTCTAAGGCTTTGCCAACCGGAGCATTCTGGTTGGCGATGTAGGTGTCGATATCCGGGGTGTCCCAGTTCCAAACCTGCGGAAGGGCTGGAATGGCCCGCAGAGTCTGTTGCGTCTGCGTCCACGCCTGGCAGGTCGTGAGCCTGCCGCCGGCCAAACCACCCTCTTTGCCTTTGAGTATCACAGCGCCGGCCACCAGTCCGGCCGCGATCACTATGGCCGCACCGATAATCGCTGCGGGCAACCACCGAGCTCTGGTCGTTGGGCGCGGGGGCGCAAAGTTCTGCGGCGGCAATGGCGGAGGCTCCCATCGCGTGCTCATGGGACACGATGCTAGCCCCTCCGTCGGTTAATCTCGGCTGATGAAACGGCTGAACGGACAACGGCGGGCCCGTTTCTTGGCCGGTGGAGGTTTCGATGCGGTCGCCGTCTCGATCGGGGGGATGGCGCCGACAGTGGCGATGAACCTCAATCCCCAACAACCTGCCCAACACGTCGGTCGAGCCGTCCCGCTGATCTTCGCGCTCTGCACCCTGCTGCTGCTGGCCGTTGCGTGGTGCTTCGCACATCTGGCCCGGCGCTACCCCGGCAGCGGCTCGTCCTACACGTTCGTCGGTGCAACGCTGGGGCCGCGGGCCGGATTCGTCGCCGGCTGGATCACCCTCGGCGCATACCTATCGTTCGTCATGGTCGCCATCGCCGGCTTCGGGCTCTTCGGATCCAATATCCTCGATCGCTTTCCAACGGCCCCGCACCTCTCACCCGACTCGCTGTCGTTGATCGCCGCGGGAATCATCGGACTGCTCTGCCTCACCTCGCTACGCGCGACGGGTCGTGCGTTGATGGCCCTCGAAGGTATCTCGGTCCTGGCGATGCTCGCCCTGTCAGCAGTGGTGCTCAAGAAGGTTTTCGAAGGTCACGGACCAATCGGCGATCCACGTATCCGCATGGTTTTCGTGCCCCCGGATCACATCGGCATCTATGCGATCGCCCTCGGCCTCGGGTTCGGGTTCCTGAGCTACGCCGGCTTCGAGACGTCGGCGACCCTGGGCAAGGAAATTCCCCAGGCTTCCCGCACCATTCCGCGGGCCCTGATTTTCACCCTCCTGACGCTGGGCCTCATCTGCACGGTCATCAGTGCGGCGGAAGTCTTGGGCTTTGGACTCACCACCGCAGATATGGCGCGATTCACCGCATCCACCTCGTTGCTCGGGGACCTCGCCACCACCTATGCCGGGCACGACGTCGGCGATGTGTTTGACGTTTTCGCGATGCTGTCCGCCGTAGGCGGCGGGCTGGCAGCCGCTGCGGCGGGTTCACGAATCCTTGACACCCTTGTCCGTCATACCGCGCCCCACAGCGCACTAGGACGGACCGAGGGCAATACCGGCACGCCACGCAAGGCTGCCCTGCTCATCCTGGCCGTCGGTGCGCTGGGCTACGAAGCGATGCGGCAGGTGTTCGGCGCATCGGCCTCCGATGCGTTCTTCTGGGCCTCCACCCTGGCCGCACTGGCTATTCTGGTGGCGTACCTCTTGGTCACCCTCGGCGCGGGAAGATCAGTACGCCGGTCGACCTCAGGTGCCGAACGGATCACCCTGGTGATCCCAGTCATCGCCGCCGTCGCAATCGTCTACACGCTGTGGGTCAACGTCTATCCAATCCAGCCGGGTGCTTACGCGGTGTTGCCGTGGGTGGCGCTCGGCTGGTTCGTTATCCCCGTCGTCGCGGTAGTCGCAATACCGCGAATCGCTCGCGAGATCTCCGCCGGGTTGGCCACCGATTCGATCCCGCAAGAACCCGCCTGTCGACCATTCGGTTAAAGCCACCGGCTAGGTTGAGCCGATGGACGCAACCACCGCAGCCTCGACCGTGGCCGGCCCCCTCGGGGAGTTGGGCGCCGGCTTCTACTTCTCCCCACAGGCGCTGTCCCGGGCCGACGCCATCGGCCTTAACGTCGTATCCCTCTACGCCGCAGGCCGCGCGTCCGTGCTCGGTGGCGTGGACCCGCAGACCGCAGACGAGATCTTCTACTTCTTCAAGCCCGGAATGATCGCCGCGGTGGTGGCCCAGGGTCGTAGCCTCGCCAGTGCAGACGCGATCAGCGCCGCCCACCTCGGCGCCGCCGACGACTACGCGGAGGCCACCTTCGCGGCAGCAGATCCGGCCACCCTCGCCGCGTTCACCGACGCCGTGGATGCCCTGGCTGCCACGATTCCGGCGGGTGCCTGGCCGCTTTACGATGGCTACCGGTCTGCCCCGGTACCGACGACGGCCACCGCTCGGGCCTACCGGGCGGCCATGCTGTTGAGAGAATTGCGCGGCGGCGTGCACACCGACGCTGTCAGAGCATGCGGCCTGACACCTGCCACCGCGTGCCAGTTCGATCGAGACCTCGACCACTTCAGGTTGCACGGCTTCGCCGACGAGGACATGGTCGAACACACCCCCGAGATCACGTCCCAGAGGGCAGAAGCCGAAGCAATGACAACCGCCCAGATGGCGACGCTGTTCGGCGCACTGTCACCGGCTCAATGTGAGGCAATCGTCGCAGGCACCGGTGCCCTCGCCGCCGCCCGCGCCTGAACCGCGCTCACATCCCAGGTCCCGTACCCGTGGCAGTCCAGCGGGCGGGCTTGGACCCCACGGGTAGATTGACGTACATGAGATTTTCCCGTCCCGGGAAATGCCCGGTTCGGGCCCCGAAGGACGTCATCGCCGTCGGTTTTTCCTCTGATGCGGGTGCCTAGCGCGCCCGAGGGCAAGATCCCCATGCCATTCGACATCTACCAGCTCAAGCCCCTGCAGCGGACCTACCTCACCGTCACGATGGACCGAGTCTCGCGTTCGTTCGCGCTGGTTGTGCCGTGGCTGGAGGACCCGCTGCAGGACTATGTGTCGACCGCCTATCTGCTGTGTCGTGCGCTGGACAATATTGAGGACTGTTCACAGCCGGTGGGTTGGCAAAAGGAGCGCTTCACCGAGTTCGCCCAGTTGCTGTCAGAGCCCGAACTCGCCTCCGCACGCCTGGCCCAGTGGGAAGCCACGTCATGGCCGGGCCTCTCGGCTGCTGAACGGGCGCTGATGACGGTGGAGGGCGGATTGCCGCTCTGGTTGATCTACTCGACCTTCCCGCCGCGCACCCGGTCGATTCTCCGAAACTGGATTGCGCTGATGGCCCGAGGTATGGAATCGGTGCTTGATCCGGCCCAGTCCCCCACCGTGGTGGTTCACGACACGGTGCGGGTGTTGACGACGGCGGTTGCCTACAACGACTACTGCTACTCGGTGGCCGGCACCGTGGGCGGCATGGGCACCGAACTTGTTATCGACCATTATGGGCTTTCGGGAAGCGTGGCGCAGAGCCTCTTGTCGGGAAGTGAAGCGTGCGGGCGCGCCCTGCAGAAGACCAACGTGCTCAAGGATTTCGCCGAGGATCTGGATCGACGGATCTGCTATCTGCCCGACGAGTGGTTACGCGAAATCAACCACACGCCATTGGAATTGGCCGGCGCCCCCATCGGCTGGATCCGGCATGTGCTGGGCGATATCTTGGCGGAGTTGCGCACCGCCACAGCGTATGTGCTTGATGTGCCCCACCGGGCTGCGGGCTACCGCATCGCTTCTCTGATGTGCCTAATGCCCGCCTATGAAACGATACTGAGTGCCGCCCAACGTCCGGCGGAACTCTTCACCGCCGGACATCAGTTCAAGATTTCACGAGCGACGATGGTTCGGTGTATCCACGATGCCGTCTCGATGGCCACCGATGACGAGGCCATTCGCCGTTTCAGCCAGGATGCCGAACAGGCGACTCTCAACGCGCTTCAGGCAGACGCGCTGGCCCCGTAGCTCGCGATCGAGCGGCAGCCGTCGCATGGTGGGCGTGGACGGTATCGAACCGCCGACCGCTGGTGTGTAAAACCAGAGCTCTACCACTGAGCTACACGCCCGGGACAACGTGCTGGGCTAATCGCCCGTCCTAGGGCAGGTTACCGGGAGAGCCCACCGGCCATGAAATCGCGCTCAATGCCTAGGCTGCGGTGTTCTTTCGGAGGGTCGAAACATCCAACGTCTGGGTGGCGGGCTCCGGCCGCACACCAGTTTGGCCGTCCGATTCGGCGAGGATAGCGCCGAGCGGAGCCGCCGGGACGGCCTTGGCCACCGCCGCCTTATCGTCATTGGCGATAGTCATGGTGGCAGTTTTGCCGGCCCCGAGAATGGCCCCGGTGGGGGCTGACAGGGTCAGTGTCAACGTCTCATCGGCCTCCGCCGCGGCATCACC
>JBMOKE010000007.1:0-46432 GCA_049315425.1 Mycobacterium sp.
AGGTCACCCGATGGCCCATCCACGAATCGTGCAGGGTCACCTCGATGACCGCGACCGTACCGGTGGGATCGCGCCATTTGGCGGTCTCGCCCTCGTGGGTGAGGGCGTGTAGCAGTCGATCGGTGGTCCAGGGCACGGTGGCCACGGTGGGGATACCCAGGCGCTCGTAAACCGCCGCCCGCTTGGCGTCATAGATTCGGGCCACCACCCGTTGTACGCCGAACATCTCCCGAGCCACCCGGGCCGAGATGATATTCGAGTTGTCTCCGGAGGACACTGCGGCAAAGGCCTCTGCGCCTTCAATCCCGGCGCGCAGCAACACTTCCCGGTCGAAACCCATGCCCAGTACGTGTTTGCCGGAAAACTCCGGGGAGAGCCGATTGAACGCTGTCGGGTCGCGGTCGATGACCGAGACCTCGTGCCCGATCCGGGACAGTGCGTCGGCCAGCGAGGCGCCGACGCGACCGCACCCCATCACCACAACCCGCACGTGAGGTCCTCTCGGGTCTGTCGCGGGCGGCCTACCGGCGGGCCGCGCGGTAAGGGGAACGCTACCGGCATCGGGGGTAAGGCTTACTCTTGGCTCTCGTGTCCAAGCTTTCGAAGTTGACGCGGCGGCTGCTCCTCGGCCAGCCGTTCCGAAGCGACAAGCTCAGCCACACCCTGCTGCCCAAGACCATCGCCCTGCCGGTCTTCGCCTCCGACGCCCTGTCATCGGTGGCCTACGCCCCGGAGGAGATCTTCCTGGTCCTGTCGGTCGCGGGTCTTTCTGCCTTGGTGATGGCGCCCTGGATCGGCCTGGCGGTGGCGCTGGTCATGTTGGTGGTGGTGGCCTCCTACCGCCAGAACGTGCATGCCTACCCCTCCGGTGGCGGGGATTACGAGGTGGTCACCACCAACCTCGGACCCACGGCGGGTCTGACGGTGGCCAGCGCGTTGCTGGTGGACTACACGCTGACCGTGGCGGTCTCGATGGCCTCGGCCATGTCGAATATCGGTTCGGCGGTGCCGTTCATCGCTCACCACAAGGTGGTATTCGCCGTTACCGCGATCATGCTGCTGACCGCGGTCAACCTGCGCGGTATCCGCGAGTCGGGCACCGCGTTCGCTATCCCCACCTACGCCTTCATGGTCAGCATGTTCCTCATGCTGGCGTGGGGATTCATCCAGATCTTCGCGCTGGGCCGCAACGTTCAGGCTGAGTCGGCCGGATTCGAACTGCATTCCGAACACGGTGACGTCCTGGGCTTCGCACTGGTGTTTCTGGTGGCCAGAGCGTTTTCGTCAGGCTGTGCGGCCCTGACCGGTGTGGAAGCGATCAGCAACGGTGTGCCGGCGTTCCGCAAGCCCAAGTCACGCAACGCCGCCACCACCCTGGCTCTACTCGGCGGGATCGCGATCACCTTGTTCATGGGCATGATCGTGCTGGCGATGAAGACCGGTGTGAAAGTCGCCGAGCGACCCGCCGAGCAGCTCATCGGGGCGCCCGCCGGCTATCAGCAGAAGACCCTGCTGGCCCAACTGGCCGACGCGATCTTCCGCGATTTCCCGCTCGGCCTCTACCTGATCACCGGCGTCACCGCCCTGATCCTCGTTTTGGCGGCCAACACCGCGTTCAACGGTTTTCCGGTGCTCGCCTCAATCCTCGCCCAGGACCGCTTCCTCCCGCGCCAGCTGCATACCCGCGGCGACCGGCTGGCATTCTCCAACGGCATCGTGTTCCTGGCGTTGGCGGCAATCGCCTTTGTCGTCGCTTTCGGAGCTGAGGTGACCGCGCTCATCCAGCTCTACATCGTGGGCGTGTTCGTCTCGTTCACGCTCAGTCAGATCGGGATGGTGCGGCATTGGACCCGTCTGCTGCGGACCGAGGAAGATCCCGCGGAACGCCGCCGGATGATCCGGTCGCGAGTGATCAACACCATCGGTTTTATCGCCACCGGTGCGGTGCTTATCGTGGTTCTCGTCACCAAATTCCTGGCCGGCGCATGGATCGCGATTCTGGCGATGGGCAGCCTGTTCATCTTGATGAAGGCGATCAACAGGCACTACGCCGCGGTAGCGCTCGAGTTGACGGCACGCGAAGAGGAGCAGCGCGAGATAGTGCTGCCCAGTCGTAACCATGCGGTGGTGTTGGTCGCGAATATGCACCTGCCGACCCTGCGGGCGCTGTCCTACGCCCGGGCGATGCGCCCGGATGTGCTGGAGGCGCTGACGGTTAACGTCGACGATGTCGAGACGCGCAAGCTCACGGCCGAATGGGAGGAGAGTGAGGTCACCGTCCCGCTGAAGGTCGTCGCCTCGCCTTACCGCGAGGTCACCGGTCCGGTGCTGGATTACATCAAGCGGGTGAGCAAGGAGGCTCCGCGCACGGTGGTGACTGTCTTTGTGCCGGAATACGTCGTTGGCCACTGGTGGGAAGGCTTGCTGCACAACCAGAGTGCACTGCGAATCAAGACCAGACTTCTGTTCCTCCCGAACGTGATGGTGACTTCGGTTCCGTGGCAGCTGAATTCGTCTGAGCGACTCAACCAACTTCAAGAACAGAGCGCGCCGGGCGATGTCCGGCGGGGCTTCGTGGAGTGACCGGCACGGAGCCGGAAGCGTTGGTGCTGCGCACCGGACCGGCAGCCAACGGCGGCAGTTGTGTGGCCCGCCATGATGGCCGGGTGGTGTTTGTGCGTTATGCACTGCCGGGGGAGTTGGTACGGGCGCGAGTGACCTCTGAGCGCGGGGCCTACTGGCACGCCGAGGCGATCGAGGTGCTTGAGCCGTCAGGCGACCGCAGGGCGCCGCTGTGTCCGATTGCCGGGGTGGATGGCGCCGGTTGCTGTGACATGTCCTTTGTCGACCCGGAGGCTGCGCGCAAGATCAAGGGCCAGGTGGTGGCCAATCAACTTGCGCGGCTGGGGGATTACGCATGGGAAGGCGGGGCGGAGCCGATCGGCGACGCGCAAGGCTGGCGCACCCGGGTGCGCCTGGATGTCGGCGCTGACGGTCGCGCCGGCTTCCATCGCTATCACAGCAGCGAGCTCGTCGCAGACCTGCGGTGCGGACAGTTGCCCGACGGTATGCTCGCCGACCTCGCGGGCCCGCGCTGGAAAAGTGGCGACCACCTTCATGTGGTGCTCGACGACGACGACACCAGACACGTGGTGGCAACCTCCCGCGAACGGCGTGGCAGTACCGCAGTGGAAGGCTCCGGCGAATCCGTTCAGCGCGTGGGGCAGCGGGTCTGGCGGCTACCCGTGACGGGCTTCTGGCAGTCCCATCGCGAGGCGCCCGCGGTCTACAGTTCCTTGGTGAAACAGTGGGCGGTGGACTGTGGCGCGGTTCGGGCCTGGGATCTCTACGGCGGGGTCGGACTGTTCGCCGCGACGCTGGCTGATGTGGTTGGCGAAGACGGGCAGGTGTTGACGGTGGACACCTCTCGGGCGGCTTCGAACGTGGCGCGCTCCGCGCTGGCCGATCTGCCGCAGGTTCAGGTCGTCTCCGATTCGGTTCGCCGGGTCCTGTCCGCTGCGCCCGGCGGTGCTGATATCGCCGTCCTCGATCCGCCACGTGCGGGTGCGGGTCGTCCGGTCATCGAACTGCTCGCGGGTGCCGGCGTACCGCGGGTCATCCACATCGGTTGTGAGGCAGCGGCTTTCGCCCGCGACATTGGCCTCTATCGTCAAAACGGCTATCACGTAGAAGATATCCGGGTGTTCGACGCGTTCCCGCTGACCCATCATGTCGAATGCATCGCGCTGCTGACGAGGCCAGACCGTGGCTGACTCGGCGCGTGGCAGCCGGTCCCTGCCGGCCAGGCTGTTTACCCGCGGGTCATGGCCAGAGACCCACCGCATCATCACGATCCTGCATAAGGAGACCGTAGGTGGCGCGATCCTGCTCGCTGCCGCGGCCATCGCGCTGATTTGGGCGAACTCGCCATGGGCGGCGTCGTATCACGCGCTGAACAATTTCCGGGTGGGCAGCGACGACTTCGGCCTGCATCTGAACCTGAGTCTCGGTGGTTGGGCCGCTGACGGATTACTGGCGATCTTCTTCTTCGTCGTCGGACTGGAACTCAAACGCGAGTTTGTCGCCGGGGATCTTCGCGATCCCGGCAGGGCCGCCCTTCCGATCGCCGCGGCGGTGGGCGGCATGGTCGTTCCCGCGCTGATCTTCCTCGCCTTCACCGCCGGCGGTGACGACGGCGCCTCGGATGGGTGGGCCATCCCGACCGCCACCGATATCGCGTTTGCGGTGGCGGTGCTGGCGGTGGTCTCCACGCACCTGCCGGCGGCATTGCGCACCTTCCTGCTGACCTTGGCCGTGGTCGACGATCTGCTCGCGATCACTGTGATCGCGGTGTTCTACACCGCCAAGATCAACCTCAGTGCGCTGCTGCTGGCGCTGGTTCCGCTGGCGGTGTTCGCGTTCCTCGTGCAGCGCCGCATCAGCTCCTGGTGGCTGCTGATCCCACTGGCGGCACTCACCTGGGCGCTCGTCCACGAGTCCGGCGTGCACGCCACCGTCGCCGGGGTGCTGCTGGGCTTCACCGTCCCGGTGTTGCGCGGCAAGACCGCCGGCGAAGGTCTGGCGGAGCGCTTCGAGCATGTGATGCGGCCCATCTCGGCCGGTTTCGCGATCCCGGTGTTCGCCTTCTTCGCGGCGGGGGTGGGCTTCGGCGGCTATGACGGTTTTGTGACAGCCCTGAGCGACCCGATCGCTATCGGCGTCATCGCCGGACTCGTCATCGGAAAGACCCTCGGGGTGTTCGGCACCACCCGCCTGATCGCCGCGGTCACCCACGCAAGCCTGGACGCCTCACTGCGCTGGATCGACGTCCTGGGCGTCTCCATGCTGGCCGGGATCGGATTCACGGTATCGCTGCTGATCGGGGACCTGGCCTACGGAGAGGACCCGTCGCGGCTGGCCGTCATGAAGGTCGCGGTGCTGACCGGATCGGTGCTGGCGGCGATTCTGGCCGGGATCCTGCTGCGCATCCGCAACCGGCACTATCGCTCGGTATTCGAATTGGAGACCGCCGATCCGGACTGCGATGGTGTGCCGGACGTCTATCTGGCTGGGCCGGATGGATCCGGCAACGGTAGGTAGACTGCTGGGATGCTCGAACAGGTCCGCGGCCCTGCCGATCTGCAGCGCCTTTCACAGGACCAGCTGACAGAACTGGCAGTGGAGATCCGCCAGTTCCTGATCCACAAGGTCGCCGCAACTGGTGGCCACCTGGGGCCCAATCTCGGTGTGGTGGAACTCACCCTTGCGGTGCACCGCGTGTTCGACTCGCCGCACGACCCGATCATCTTCGACACCGGCCATCAGGCGTACGTGCACAAGATGTTGACCGGGCGTGCCGGCGACTTCGACACTCTGCGGGCCAAGGGTGGATTGTCGGGTTACCCGTCACGCGCCGAGAGTGATCACGACTGGGTCGAGTCGAGCCACGCTTCGGCGGCGCTGTCCTACGCCGACGGTATGGCCAAGGCTTTCGAACTGACCGGTCAGCGAAACCGGCACGTGGTTGCCGTTGTCGGCGACGGCGCGTTGACCGGGGGCATGTGCTGGGAGGCGCTCAATAACATTGCGGCGGCCAAACGCCCAGTCGTCATCGTGGTCAACGACAACGGCCGCAGCTATGCGCCGACCATCGGCGGTTTCGCCGACCATCTCGCCGGCCTTCGGCTGCAACCGGGATACGAGCGACTCCTGGAACGCGGCCGGGAAGCCCTGCGCGGCGTGCCGGTGATCGGCGAGGCCTGTTACCACGCGGTGCACAGCGTGAAGGCCGGGCTCAAAGACGCGATCTCCCCGCAGGTGATGTTCACCGATCTGGGTATCAAGTACGTCGGCCCGATCGACGGACACGATGAGCACGCGGTGGAGAACGCACTGCGTCACGCCCGCGGCTTCAACGCTCCGGTGATCGTTCACGTGGTGACCCGCAAGGGCATGGGGTATCCGCCGGCTGAGAACGACGAGGCCGAACTGATGCATGCCTGCGGCGTCATCGATCCGCACACCGGTTTGGCCACCACGGCCTCGGCGCCCGGGTGGACATCGGTGTTCTCCGATGCGCTGATCGCCTATGCGACCAAGCGCCGGGACATTGTGGCCATTACCGCCGCGATGCCGGGCCCGACCGGCTTGGCGGCTTTCGGCGAGCGGTTCACAGACCGACTCTTCGATGTCGGTATCGCCGAACAGCATGCGATGACCTCGGCGGCCGGGTTGGCCATGGCCGGTATGCATCCGGTGGTGGCGATCTACTCCACATTCCTCAACCGGGCCTTTGACCAGGTGATGATGGATGTCGCGCTGCACAGGTTGCCGGTCACCATCGTTTTGGATCGTGCCGGGATCACTGGAAACGACGGTGCCAGCCACAACGGTATGTGGGATCTGTCCGTGCTCAGTATCGTGCCTGGCATCCGGGTTGCCGCCCCGCGCGACGGTGCCCGGTTGCGCGAAGAACTTGGCGAAGCACTTGATATCCACGATGGACCGACGGCGATCCGCTTCCCCAAAGGTGAAGTGGGCCAAGATATTCCAGCCATCGAGCAGATCAACGGGATCGACATACTGGCCCGGCCCGCTGAAGGTCTCGGCGATGACGTCCTGATGGTCTCGGTGGGATCTTTTGCTGCGATGGCACTCAAGGTCTCCGAACGACTCCGCAAGCAAGGCATCGGTGTCACGGTCGTGGATCCGCGGTGGGTGCTGCCGGTGTCTGACGCACTGCGCCCGCTTGCCCAGCGGCACAGCCTGGTGGTCACTCTGGAGGATGGCGGTGTGCGCGGGGGAGTCGGCTCTGCGGTTTCGGCCTCGCTGCGTGCCGCGGATATCGACGTGCCGTGCCGCGATCTCGGTGTGCCGCAACGCTTCCTGGACCATGCCACCCGCAGCGAGGTTCTCGCCGAGGCGGGGCTCACTGAACAGAACGTGGCCCGTCAGGTCACCGGTTGGGTGGCCGCACTGGGTGCCCGCACCGAGTCAGTCGCCGAGCAGGTCGACTGATTCGTCATCGTCGCGGATCAGGGCCCTGGAGAGCGCCCCAGATAGCGCAGGGACTACCAATTCCCGCTGCCAGTTGCGCGCTCCGCCGACACTCAGAAACTCCGCGACGGTGCCGCTGACGTCGGCGGTGTCGGTCCAGTCCCAGCACAATCTGCGCACCAGGTCCGGCGTTACCAGGTTCTCGGTCGGCACCCCAACCCGCTTCGACAGCTCACCCAGCGCCGACCGGGCCGCGTCCAGGTACGCCACAGCTTCCGGTTTGCGCTTGGCCCACCGAACGGGCGGCGGGGGTCCGTTCATGGCTTCTGCGGCTTCCGGCGGGTCGTCGTTGCGGCGGGCGGCTTCCAGGGCATCCAGCCACACGCCGGCGGTGCGGCGCTGTTTGGGGCCACTGAAGATCGCCAGCGCGGTGAGTTCATCCACGGTCTTGGGGTCTGCCAGTGCGGCGGCGATGATGGCCGAGTCGGGCAGGATGCGTCCGGGGGCGATGTCGCGGTTGCGTGCGATCCGATCGCGGGCGGTCCACATCTCGCGCACCGCGGCAAGTCCCTGAGTTGTTCGAACCTTATTGAGTCCCGATGTGCGGCGCCAGCGATCGCGGCGGGTCGGCGTGCTTTCGGCACGGCGCAGGTATTCGAATTCCTCTGCCGCCCAATCGGTTTTGTTCTGAGCTGCAAGGACGGCGGCGACTTCAGAGCGCAACTCGATTAACACCTCGACGTCGAGTGCCGCATAGTTCAGCCAGGCGTCGGGCAGTGGGCGTTTGGACCAGTCAGCCGCTCCATGGCCTTTGGCCAGACCCAGGCCGAGCAGACGTTGCACCATGGCGGCGAGGTTGACTCGGTCGAAGCCGGCCAGTCGGCCCGCCAGTTCGGTGTCGTAGAGCGCGGGTGGGTGTAGGCCGACTTCAGCGAGGCAGGGCAGGTCCTGGTCGGCGGCGTGCAGGATCCACTCGTCTGTTGCCAGCACATCGGCCAACGGTCTGAGGACATCAAGCGGGCTGCCGCCGTGGTTGACCGGGTCGATCAGCACCGTTCCCGAACCGGCGCGCCGGATCTGTATCAGGTACGCGCGGTTGGAATACCGGAAACCGGAAGCCCGTTCGGCGTCCACAGCGAACGGGCCGGTGCCCGCCTCCAATTTCTCTGCGGCCCTTGCGATCTCGATAGCACTGACCGACACCGCCGGCACGCCTTCAGAAGGGCTGGCCAGGGGGGTGGGTTCGGGTTCAGCCGGTACTCCCTCATCGATTGCGATGTCGGGATCGTCGCGTTCGGACATTTCAGGCGCGTGAGCGGGAGCTCAGATCGGTCACCCCGGTCGGCGGCAGCCCCGCCGCGTGTTCGAGAACCTCGCAGAACGCCTCGACATGGATCCCCAACGCCAGCGTGGTGGCAGTCCACGAGGCCCGCATCTCCAGCTGGTGGGCGCGCGGTGGCCCGGAGATATCGCCATAACGCACCGACGTGGTGGCGGTGACCGTTCCGCCCAGTGCGGTGACGTGTTCGGCGCGTGATTCCAGGGCGTCAACCAGCCAGCTCCAGGCGACCTCGGGCAGCAGGGGGTCGACGGCTTCCGCCGGGTCCAGGTCCGCCTGGATGAAGGCGACCAATCGCATGGTGCCGTCCCAGGCTTCGGCACCGTCGGGGTCGTGCAGCAGGATCAGGCGGCCGAACGCGTCCCCTTCGGAGCTTTCCGGCACGATCTCGCCCTCGGGCCGGCGGACCTCCGCGCCCAGCGCGTAGCTGAATGGCGCGAGGCGCTGAGGTGGGCGGATCGGGCCGAGCTCGATCTCTGACCGGACCTCGGCGGCGTTCATCGCCGCCACCGCTTCGCGGAACTGTGTCGGCTCCGCACTGGTCACGCCGATTGACGCTAGCCCCCTCCGGGTGAGGGCGCAGGCAGGCGCGCCGTGGGTGGTGAACCGGCCGACGGGGCCGTGGCAGCATTGTCGCAGTGAGTACCCGCCGCCATCTGCCCGAGGCGCCCTACCTGGCCGCCGCCACCGGCCAGGCACCCACTCGGGTCCCGGTCTGGTTCATGCGCCAGGCCGGCCGGTCATTGCCGGAGTACCGCGCGCTACGGGCGAAGAACACCATGATGGAGGCGTGTTTCGACGCGGACTTGATCTGCGAGATCACCCTGCAGCCGGTTCGTCGGCACGGTGTCGATGCGGCGATACTGTTCTCCGACATCGTCGTCCCACTGCGTGGAGCGGGCATTGATCTGGATATCGTCCCCGATGTGGGGCCGGTGATCACCCATCCGATTCGCTCCGAGGCAGACATCAAGTCCATCAAAACCCTTGACCCGCAGCGGATCAGCGCCGTCGCGGATGCCGTGCGGATGCTTGTCGCGGAATTGGGCGAGATTCCCCTCATCGGCTTCGCCGGCGCACCGTTCACCCTGGCCTCCTACCTGGTGGAGGGCGGACCGAGCAAGCTGCATGAGCGCACCAAGACGATGATGCTCGCCGAGCCTTCAATGTGGCACTCGTTGATGCAGGCGCTGACCGATGTGACCATCGAATTCCTGCGGGTCCAGTTGGATGCCGGAGTGGATGCCGTCCAACTGTTCGACTCCTGGGCGGGAACCTTGTCGCTTGCCGACTACCGGACCTACGTGTTGCCGCACAGCACGCGCGTGTTCGCCGCACTGGCCGGCTTCGGTGTGCCGATGACGCATTTCGGGGTCGGCACCGCCGAACTGCTGGGTGCGATGGCTGAAGCGGTTTCGGGCCACGGCGCTCCGGCTGTCGTCGGCGTCGACTGGCGCACCTCGCTGGCCGACGCGACCGGGCGGGTTGGTGCTGGAAAAGCGTTGCAGGGCAATCTCGATCCAGTCGTCCTGCTGGCCGGATGGGCCGCTGTCGAGAAGGCCGCGCGATCCGTGGTCGATGACGGTCGTCGCGCCGTGAGTGCCGGTGCCGGCGGGCATATCTTCAATCTGGGTCACGGCGTGCTCCCGGCGACAGACCCTGAACTGCTGACCGACCTGGTGGCTTTGGTGCATTCGTTGTGAGGTCTGGCGGGCAGGGGTCAACGCTGCGCTATTGCGTTGTGGGCGGGGGAATATCAGGCCTCGTGGCCGCCCATCGGATTCGGAGTGCGCTCGGCGATGGTGCCGATATCACCGTCTTCGATCCGGCCGACCGGCTGGGCGGGGTCCTGCGCACCGAAAAACTCGCCGGCGTGCCGGTCGATATCGGCGCCGAGGCGTTCATCGCCCGCCGGCCCGAAGTGCCCGCTCTGCTCGCCGAACTCGGTCTGGCAGACCGGCAGATCGGCACCACCGGGGTGCAGACCACGATCTACAGCCAGGCCCGGTTGCATCCGCTGCCGGCAGGCACCTTCAATGGCATCCCCACCTCGGCGGCCACGATGGCCGGTCTGGTCGATGAGGCCACCTGCGCCCAGATCGCCGCCGAGCCAGA
Organism: Mycobacterium sp.; assembly: GCA_049315425.1. Lineage (GTDB taxonomy): Bacteria > Actinomycetota > Actinomycetes > Mycobacteriales > Mycobacteriaceae > Mycobacterium. Next base: position 10,451 of record JBMOKE010000007.1, read on the forward strand.
CCGTCCGCTGCGCTGGCGACCCGGCGCGGACCCGGCACTCGGTGCACTTGTGGCCGACCGCTTCGGCGAGCAGGTGGTGGCCCGCTCGGTCGATCCGCTGGTGACCGGGGTGTACGCCGGGTCGGCAGCCGGGATCGGCACCCGTTCGGCGGTACCCACCCTGGCCGCCGCCCTGGATGCCGGAGCGACAAGCGTGACCGAGGCAGTCCGGCGGGTGATGCCGGGCGCCGGCGCCGGGCCGGTTTTCGGTGCCATCGCCGACGGCTATCAGGTGCTGCTCGACGAACTCGTTGTCCGCACCGGCGCGCGGTGGGTCCAGGCACCGGTCTGCCGCATCATCGCGGAGGGCTCGGGCTGGAATCTCGCGGATGACACCGGCCAAACCTGGCAGGCCGATGCGGTTGTGCTCGCGGTACCGGCACCGCAGGCGGCCGCATTACTCGGCGATCCGGCACCGCAGGCGGCGTCGGCGGCGGCACGCATCCGGGTCGCCTCCGCCGCGGTGTTGGCGATGGCCGTCGGGGCTGCAACCCCCTTTCCATCACAGTCCGGCGTGCTGGTGGCGACCGGAGAAAGCCTGCGCGCCAAGGCGATCACACTGTCGACCCGTAAGTGGGGCGCACGCGGCGACGCTGAACTGGTGCGGATGTCCTTTGGCCGGTTCGGCGACGATATCGCTCGCGCCACGTCAGATCACGACCTGCAGGCATGGGCGGTTGAAGACTTGGCGACGGTGTTTGGTATCACCGTCGACCCTGTCGACGTTCTCGTACACCGCTGGATCGACGCATTGCCACAGTACGCCCCAGGCCATGGCGAATTAGTTGCCGAGATACGGGCCGACATGCCACCCACCCTTGCAATCGCGGGCAATTTCCTCGACGGCGTCGGGGTACCCGCGTGTGTGGCCGCGGCAGGTCGGGCAGCCGCGGCGGTGGTGGCCGCCACCGCATAGGACCGGCGGCGATCGCCCGTGGCACCATGAAGACCATGGCGAAACTGGACTACGACACACTCAACGCCACGATCCGCTACGTCATGTTCTCGGCGTTTGCGGTGCAGCCCGGTGTACTGGGCTACGACGAGGGTGCCCGGGCCGCGGTGATCGACGAAACCGCCACATTCCTCAAACAGCAGGAGGACAACGGTGTGGTGGTCCGGGGTCTGTACGACGTGGCCGGGATGCGGGCCGATGCCGACTTCATGATCTGGACCCACGCCGAGCATCTCGAGGCACTGCAGGCGACCTACAGCGACTTCCGGCGCACCACCACGCTGGGGCGGGCCGCCACACCGGTCTGGAGCAGCGTCGCCCTGCATCGGCCGGCCGAGTTCAACAAGAGCCACGTTCCGGCGTTCCTGGCGGGCGAGGAGCCGGGAAACTATGTCTGCGTCTACCCGTTCGTGCGCTCGCTGGAGTGGTACCTGCTGCCCGACAAGGACCGCCGCAAGATGCTGGCCGACCACGGCATGGCGGCCCGCAGCTACAAGGACGTCCGCGCCAACACCGTGCCCGCCTTCGCGCTGGGCGACTACGAGTGGATCTTGGCCTTCGAGGCCCAGGAGTTACACCGCATCGTGGACCTGATGCGCGATCTGCGGGCCACCGAGGCCCGCCTGCACGTCCGCGAGGAGATCCCGTTCTTCACCGGCCCGCGGGTCAGCGTCGAGGAACTCGTCACCAGCCTGCCCTGATTGCAGCAGTGTTAGGGGCTAGCAGGAACCAGCTTCAACGAGATCGAGTTGATGCAGTACCGCTGGTCGGTGGGTGTGGGGTAACCCTCTCCGGTGAAGACGTGACCGAGGTGGCCGTGGCAGTTCGCGCAGATCACCTCGACGCGCCGCATACCCAGTGTGTCGTCGGTCCGCAGAATCACCGCGTCGGAGTCCGCCGGGTCGAAGAACGACGGCCAGCCGCAGTGTGATTCGAATTTTTCGGTGCTGCGGAACAGCTCGGTACCGCAGCCACGGCACTCGTACACACCCTCGGTCTTGGTGTCGGTGTACTCACCGGTGAAGGCACGTTCGGTGCCCGCTTTGCGCAGCACCTGATATTCCTCGGCATTGAGCCGCGTGCGCCATTCGTCGTCGGTCAATTGGAGCTTGGGATGAGGAGTCGAACTCATGCGTCCACGGTAGCGCGGCCGGACTTCGGCGTCATCCACTCCGGGTCGATACCGTCGTCAAGACGCCCGTCTTCCTTGGCGTCGAGATAGCGGAAGTACAGCACGCAGAACACCACGATCAGCATCAGCGACCAGCCATACGTGATCTTCATGTACTCCAGGAACCGTCCGGTGGTGGGCCAGCGCCACATCAGCCAGCGGTCCATGGTGAGAAATCCATAGGTCGCCAGCCAGGCCGGCCAGTTCCGCAGCACCGAGTTTCTCAGCACCACCGTCATCAGGAACGGGAACAGCATCATCGAGTAGTAGCCCTGAGCCAGCGACAGCACCAGCCATGAGGCGATCAGCAACACCCCCGATGCGGTCAGCATCCAGAACAGCGGATCGCGGGTGCGGTAGTACCGAGTGAGTAGCCAGAGGCTGAGCGCGGCCAGCACGACGAAGCCGACCCGCAGTGCGGTGATGAGCCACATCGGCAGCCCGTAGTACACGCCGTTGCCCAACACCGAGCTATTGAAGTAGTCGCGGGTGGACAGGATGTAGGGCAGGGTCCGATGGATGAAGTTCATCCGGTCGCTCACCAGCGGCCAGGCCATCACGTTGAATGCCACCGGCACCCCGACGGCTGCGATCAGGGTGCGCCACTGCCGGTTGAGCAGGGGGAGCAGCAACAGCACCGCCAGTACCGGCTTGACCACCAACGAGAGACCAATCGCGATGCCCGCCAACCATTGTCGGCTCACCCGGCCGTCCAGCATCCAGCGCAGGAACAGCACCTCCGCCAGCAGGATGCACCCGTTGATATTGGTGAATACGAGGGTGTTGGTGACCGACTCGGTGCAGAACATCGCCACCAGCAGGGCCGGGAGTGCCACCGAGGTCAGCGGAAACTGAACCAGCCGCACCAGCAGGCAGGCTGCCAGGATGATGGCCAGGGTGTTGATGAGGATGAACCAGTTGCGTGCGGCGAACTCGCTGTCGATGTAGCCGAACGGCGCCATCAGCAGGGTGCCGCCCGGTGGGTACAGGTAGTGCGGGTCGACCTGGTCGAAATGCTCGTTGTAGATCGCAACGCCGGCCCGGAAGTTGCGGGCGGCGCGGTAGACCGGTGCCCAGTCGTCGGTGATATAGCCGTTGGACGTCAGCACATAACTACGGTGAATGATCGACATGATCGCGATCGGCCAGAGCGCTGTGCGTACGACAGTCGCTGTGCTGGGGGGGCTGGTTCGCGGACGAAACGCGGTCAGCAGACGAGAGGGCACTGCCACGACCGCACGGTACACCGGTTGGATCGTTCGGTCCGTGAGGCGCTCAGGCAGGGCAGAAGGTGTCGGTTGGCGGGAGCTTGCCGGCCTCCAAATAACCCAGAACCGGCGGCAGCGCACACGCCGAGTAGATGCTGGCGCCGTGGCCGATTCCCTGCCACATGACCCGCTTGCTGGTCGCACCGGCGTTGATGACGGTGGCCGCTGTCGCCGGTACCCCCTGTGCGCCCACGATGGGATCGTTTTGCACGCCGAGCAGCAGCACGTCGACTTTGAGGCCCTTGGGGTCCTTGGGCGGGGAGCCACTCGGCCAGTTGAGGCACTTGACCATGTTCAGCGCGGCGACGGTGCCGAACTGCGGGTAGAGCTTGCCCCAGGCGACGACGAGCTCGCGCACTCGATCCGGGGTGGGGCGGCTGAGCGCGTCGCTGCAGGTGTTCACGAACTGTCCGTCTGTACCGCGGATGGCGTCGGCCTGGTTGATCAGGCTGTTGAGCTGGTTGGTGTCACCGGTGCGGGCGGCGGCAAGGGTGTTGGCCAGCTTGACGGTGCTACCGACGCGATCACCACTCGGGTAGCCCAGCGCGGTGATGATGGCATTGGCCAGGACCGCAACCGATGCGCCTGCCGGACCGCGGCCGGCGCGCGCGCTGTTCAGCAGCGCGTCGACGGCGCCCTTCGGGTCGGGTCCGAGCGCACAATTGATCGCGACGCATTGGACGGCGAAGGCATCCAAGGCCCCCTGCTGGGCCTTCGCCTGCTCCTCCGCAGCGGCTTCGGCCGCGACCCCGGGCGGAATGGGGGAGTCGAGCACCAGTCGCGCGACCTTCTCAGGGTGCGAGCCGGCATAGGCCAACGCCACCTGCGCGCCGTTACCGACACCCATCAGCGCCAGCCCGGGCACGTCCCAGGTGCTACGCAACCTCTCGAGGTCCTCGGCGGCGCGGGCGTTGTCATACGCCGAGTCGCCGGGGGCGATCACATCGGTGCACCCGGTGGTGGCAGTCGTCGTGATCGCGCCGAGGCTGGCCACCGGGTCGTCGCCGGAGGTGAACTGCGCCTGTTCGCGCATCTCCTGGCGGTCGAATTCATCTCGGCAATCGATCGGACTCGACATCCCCATCCCGCGTCGGTCCACCGCCACGATGGGCCGGGTTTTGAGAACGTCGGCGCCCGAACGCGACAGCCATATGGGCAGCTGCAGTGATGACGGCAGATCGGAACCGGTGGTGAACACCAGTGGGCCCGCATCCGCAGGCGTCTGCACCGACCGGGCCCGCACGACACCGATGCTCAGCGTGCCGGTCGCCCCACTGACCGGGTCCAGGTCGGCGTCGTACTGGGCGCACTCCAGCGCGACCCCGGGGATCGCCGGGGTGCCGGCATCCCCGAATTCCTTGGCGGTGCAGTCCTTCCACACCAGATCGTTTTTGGGCGCGACGATCTGGGTTGGCCCACCGGCCCCCGTGCTGGTGGTGGGACCGGCATCGGGGTTTCGGGCCGAATCACTGGCGAACTGTGGATTGGCCGCCAGCCATGGCGCGCATCCGCTCAGCAAACCCGACATCACGGTGCCTACGGCAACCGCGGCCCTGACCCGACGATGCCGACGCATGACCAACACAGTAGCGACCCGGCATACGCGCTCAGTTGGCGCGGATGTAGCGCGTGTACAGATAACCGTCGGCGTCGGCGATGACATGTGCGCGGCGCATGCGCACGAGCACGTTGGCGGCTCCGGCGGTGATGCGCACCGCACCCCCGCCCACGACCATCGGAGCCGACGTCAGGCACATCTCATCGAGGAGATCCGCCTCGACGAAGGCGCCAAGCAGAGTCGGTCCACCCTCGTTGAGCACCCGCCGCAGGCCTAGCTCAGCCAGCCTGGCCAGGGCGACGGCCAGGTCGACCCGATGCGGGTCGGCACCGGAGCACTCGATGACCTGGGCGGCGGACCCCAGTCGCGCGCGAGCATTGCCCGCATTGCCGGCACAGGTGAGGACCAACGGCGGAACCTCGGACAGGGTCAGTACCGCTAGATCGTGTTCAACAACACCGGAGCGGGTAACCAGCGCGATGGGAGGGACCTCCGATTGGCCGCGGCGTTGCCGTCGCTGACGCTGGGGTGCGGTCATCCGCGCTCCGCCGTAGTTCTCCGCTCTGGCGGTACCGGCCCCGACCACGATCACGTCGGCCAGTTCGCGCTGCACCGCGAACAGGCGCCGATCACCGGCCCCGCCGAGACCGCCGGAGGTGCCGTCGGTGGTGGCGCCGCCGTCGAGGCTGCTGATCGCGTTGCCGCGCACCAGCGATTGGTGTGACTCGGGGTAGGCGTACAGCTGATACAGCCGCTCGTCATCCACCGGTGCACCGTCACCCAGCAGCGTGAAGCGTGTCCCGTCGGCGTCATCCATGCCGATGATTGCAGCACGTCCTCGCGAGTCGCGTCGATACAGTGCCAGCTATGACGTCGCCGGAGACTGGCCATCTGGTGGACCGTCACCCCACGGTGTCGCCGGAGCGGCTGATCGCCCAACTCGTGCCGCCACCGACTTTCATCGACGTCAGCTTCGCCAGCTACCAGCCCGATCCCGCCGAACCCACCCAGGCCGCGGCACTGGCGTCCTGCCGCGCCTTCTGCGCGGATGCGATCCTTCGCCGGGCCGGCCGCCAGAAGCTGTTCGGCCGCCGCGAGACACTGCCCGGAGTCGGTCTGTATCTCGACGGCGGATTCGGGGTCGGAAAAACGCACCTGCTGGCGTCGGCCTACCGCAGCCTTCCCGCCTCCCACCTCAAGGCGTTCGCCACCTTCGGTGAACTGACCCAACTGGCAGGGGTTTTCGGATTCGCCGAGTGCATCGAGTTGCTGGCCGACTACACCATGGTGTGTATCGACGAATTCGAACTCGACGATCCGGGCAACACCACGCTGATCTCGCGGCTGCTGTCTCAACTGGTGCAGCGCGGTGTTTCGATCGTCGCGACGTCGAACACCCTGCCCGAACAACTCGGCGAGGGCCGGTTCGCCGCACAGGACTTCCTGCGTGAAATCAACACGCTGGCAAGCATTTTCACCACTGTTCGGATCGAAGGCCCGGACTACCGGCATCGCGACCTGCCCCCGTCACCCGAGCCGTTGTCCGATGACGAGGTGCGATCGCGGGCCGCGCAGGTCCCCGGTGCGACTCTCGACGACTTCGACGCTTTGTGCGCCCACCTGGCCACCATGCATCCGTCGCGGTATCTGACTCTGATCGAAGGGGTGTCCGTTGTGCATATCACCGGTGTGCATCCGATTGATGACCAGAACGTCGCGCTGCGACTGGTCTCGCTGACTGATCGGCTCTATGACGCCGGCATCCCGGTGGTGTCCTCCGGAGCCAAACTCGACACGATCTTCTCGGCGGACATGCTGGCGGGCGGATACCGCAAGAAATACCTCCGGGCCACCTCGAGATTGTTGGCCCTGACGAATGTGAACTAGATCGCGCGCACCATGACGAAGTCGTTCTCCAATGTCGCGCCCACCCGGAACGTACGTGTGCCGGTGACTTCGAAACCATGCTTGCGATAAAAGCGTTGTGCGCGAGGGTTGTTCTGGTTGACCCCCAGCCACAGGGCTCCCATGTGCTGCGCGGAGGCCCAGGAGATCCCGGCTTCCATCAGGTCCCCGGCCGCGCCGCGGCGATGCCAGTCGGGCAGCACGTACATCTTGGACACCTCCGCCGCGGACTGCTGCCCGCTGCAGCCGGCGATGACCGGATCGTTGCCGAGACCGCGAACCAGCATGGCGTAGCCGATGATGCGCCCCTCGTCGACGGCGGTGAGCACCAGACGATCGGGGTCGGCCAGATATTCACCGAAGCACTGTGGCGAGAGGTTGGCGGTGATGAAGGCCTCGATATCGCCGGCGACCACCGACGCGGGGCAGGCCAGCGGAAAGGTGATTGCAGCGACGTCGGCCAATGCGGCAGCGTCGGTGCTCACGGCGACGTCGACCCGCATCGGCATATGCCCTCCTGTCCCCATCATGGTGGGGTCGATAGGACCAGGTCAAACGGTATGTATCGGTTGAATCACCCTTCGGCGCGGCTGCCGGAAAACCGTGTTCAGCGACGTTACGGTGCAGCTCAGCTATCAGATCGGAGGGATGATGAGGATGCAGAGCCACGGCAGATTCTGGGTGGCCATGTGCGGTGCGGCCCTCGGCGCGGGAGCACTCCTCGTCGGTGGCCCGGCGGCTCCGGTTCGCGCCGGCCAGACCTGCCCCGTCGGGCAGGTCGAGGATGCCTCCACCCCGGGCTTCCAGTGCATATCGTCCTGCCCGCCTGGGATGCTGATCGACGCGCTGACGCGCACGTGTGTGGCCGCTCCGGGTCTACCGCCACCACCGCTTCCCTGACGACGAGCCCCCGTTTGGCAATCCGCCGTACCGACCCTGCTCGGGTTTCATAGACTCCAACCATGGCAGGCCTGCGCAAATCCCAAGAACGGCTCGACACCGGCACGATCGATAGCCGGGCGTCGTCGGTTCCCCGCATGTTCCTTGATCGTGTCGCGGCCACCCCGGCCGCCGAGGCGTTCCGGTATCCCGAGAACGGCGGGTGGACCAGCGTCAGCTGGCAGCAGGTCGGCGACCGGGTCGAGCTGATTGCCGCGGGCCTGATCGCACTGGGTATCAACCCCGAGGAGCGGGTCGCGCTGGCCTCGGGCACCCGGTACGAGTGGGTGGTCGTCGACTTCGGCATCCTGGCGGCCGGAGCGGCGACCACGACCGTGTACCCGACCACCCACGCCGAGGACGTCTCGTTCATCGTGGCCAACTCGGGCAGCCGGATCGTCGTTGCGGAGGATCAGAAGCAGGTCGATAAGCTCATCGCCCACCGCGCCGAGTTGCCCGCCGTGGATAAGGTCGTGGTGATCGACGGTTCCGGTGACGGTGACTGGGTGATCACCCTTGATGAGCTTGAGCAGCGAGGCAGGCAATTGCTCGCCGACTCACCGTCGGTGGTGACCGATCGCATCGCCGCGATTCGCCCCGATCAGCTGGCCACCCTGATCTACACCTCTGGGACCACCGGAAAACCCAAGGGTGTGCGGCTGACCCAGGACTCCTGGACCTACACCGCAGCCGCCATGGATGCGCTCGGGGTGCTCTCCGATAAAGACCTGAACTACCTGTGGCTGCCGCTGGCGCATGCCTTCGGCAAAGTCATGCTGTCGTTGCCGTTGGCGATCGGATTCACCACCGTCATCGACGGCCGGGTGGACAAGATCATCGAGAACCTCACCGTCATCAAGCCGACCATCATGGGCGCGGTGCCGCGCATCTTTGAGAAGGTGCATGGCCGGATCAACGAGATGGTGGCCAAGGAGGGTGGTGTCAAGAAACGCCTCTTCGACTGGGCAACCGGTGTGGGCGTGCAGATGTCACGGGTCAAACAGGCCGGTGAGCGTCCGTCGCCATTGCTGATGGCGCAGCACAAACTTGCCGATCGACTGGTGTTGTCGACGATCCGGGATCGATTCGGCGGTCGGATGCGGTTCTTCATCTCCGGATCGGCCGCACTCGACCGAGAGATCGCCCAGTGGTTCGACGCCGTCGGCGTCATCGTGCTCGAGGGCTACGGTTTGACCGAGACGTCGGCCGCCTCCACGATCAACCGGCCCGCCGCCTACCGATTCGGCACCGTCGGGTGGACGCTCCCGCAGACCGACGTCAAGATCGCCGAGGACGGCGAGATCTTGTTGAAGGGTCCCGGCGTGATGAACGGCTACCACGACCTGCCGGAGGCAACCGCCGAGGCCATCGACGCTCAAGGCTGGTTCCACACCGGTGACATCGGCGAGCTTGATGCCGAGGGGTTCCTGCGGATTACCGACCGCAAGAAGGACATGTTCAAGACCTCGCAGGGTAAGTACGTCGCCCCGTCGGCCATCTCGGCGAACTTCAAGGCCGTCTGCCCGTACGCCAGCGAGATCATCGTCTACGGCGAGGGCAAGCCGTACTGCGTCGCGCTGGTCAGCCTGGAGGCCGAGGCGATTCAGGAGTGGGCTGCCGACAATGGACTGGGCGGCAAGTCGTTCAGCGAGATCGCGCATGACGAGAAGACCCGCGAGATGGTCGACGGCTATGTCGAGCAGCTCAACAAGCACCTCAACCGCTGGGAGCAGGTCAAGAAGTTCTCGATCATCGACCGGGAGCTGACGGTCGAGGCCGGCGACCTGACGCCGAGCCTGAAGCTCAAGCGCAAGTCCGTCGTGGACAACTTCCACGACAGCATCGACAAGCTCTACGCCTAGCTCTGCCCGGAGACTTCCGGTCCTGGCGTCGGCATCGTACTGTTGATACGCACGAGGTTGGCGTGACAGTTGGGGAGTGCGGGATGAAGCGGTATCGCACCGTGGTGTCGGTCTTGGCCGCCGTCGGGGTCGTGCTTTCGCCCGGGGTCGCCTACGCGGACGTGATCACGCCCGAGCTGGAGGTTCCATGCTCGGCTGATCTGGCCGGCACCATGACACTGCTGCCGGATGGGCAGACCTATGTGGTCTGCCAGGAGGAGTTCGGCTCCGGTTTCGCCTGGCAGGCGGCGCCAGTGCCGTTCGAGCCGAACACCAGGTGGCTCAGTTACGGGCCGGGAATCAATCTGCACGGCCAGGCAATGCGCAACCCCAATCTGTCCTCAGGTCAATGGACCGCCACACCTCAGGATCCTCAGACCATTTGCCGCGCCCAGCAGCAGACCGTGGTCGCAGCCGGGGTGCTGGCGCCGCCGCAGGTGTTCCAGGGCGAGCCGGGCCAGCCGCTGTCGGTGGAGATGCTGCCGAAGCTGTTCTACGTCGAACTCTCCGGCGACTGCCTCTGGACCGAGGACTGACCCCGGCAGGATTTGTCGGTCGCGGTAACTTCTTCACCCACCGAAAGGACGCGCGGATGACCGATGATGCGGCACGCTTTGGCGATCCCCGGATTCCGGCTGAGACGATCACCTCTCAGTCGCACCTGTTTCATCTCAGCGCCGTGCCCGCGACCATCTATGACGGCGGTTCGTTGCAGCAGGCACACGAGGACAACTTCCCGATCCTCAAGGGCCAGGAAGCCAGCATTCAGTTAATCACTTTGCAGCCCGGAGGTATTCGGGAGCCGCACTGGCATCCCAGCGCGTGGGAGATCAATCTGGTCACCGGTGGAGTCGCCACCTGGGTTCTCATCGACGGCAATGGCAACAACGAGAGTTTCGAAGCCAGCGTCGATGATGTCGTGTTCGCGCCGCAGGGTTCGTTCCACTACTTCGAGAACCGCGGCACCGAAGACCTCAACGTTCTGATCATCCAAAACACCAGTGCGCCTGAGGACAAGGACAACATCGGCATTGGTCAATCCCTGAGCAAGATCCCACCGCGGGTGTTGTCGGCCGTGTTCGGTGTTTCCGCCGAGACGTTCACCGCGTTGAAGAACATCAACGACGCCGTCGTCATCCTGCGATCAACCTGAGCGAGAGGGTATCTCCACGAATGTCGATCAATCGTCGCAAGGTACTGGGTGGAGCGGGTGTCGTAGGTGCGGCCGCTGCCACCGGAGCCGGTATCGACCGGCTACTCATCGGCAGCTCCGAGGGCTATCGCACCGGTACGGGAGAGTCCCTCGCCGACGACGCGGCACGCTTTGCGAATCCGCGCATTCCGGCCGAGACGATCACCTCGCAGTCCCACCTGTTCCATCTCGGGGCCGAGCCTCCCGAAAGGCACGACGGGGGCTCGTTTCAGCAGGCCTCCCAGGACAATTTCCCGATCCTGAAGGGCCAGGAGGCCAGCATCGTGTTGCTCACGTTGCAGCCCGGCGGAATCCGCGAGCCGCACTGGCATCCCAGTGCCTGGGAGCTCAACATCGTCACCAGCGGCGTTGCGGCCTGGGTCGTGATCGATGGGAACGGCAACCATGAGAGCTTCGACCAACATGTCGGCGACGTCGTATTCGCGCCGCAGGGTTCATTCCACTATTTCGAGAACCGCGGCCCGGCCGACATGAAGATCGTGATCATCCAGAACACCAGTGCCCCCGAAGACAGAGACAACATCGGCATCGGTGAATCGCTGAGCAGACTTCCACCCAGGGTGTTGTCAGCCGTCTTCGGTGTTCCCGCTGAGACCTTCGAATCTTTCAAAAAAATCGATAAGTCGATCGTGATCCTGCGCGCGACCTAGCTAGCCAGCCCCATCAGGGGGCGGTACCGGGATAGAACTGGTCGTTGTCTTTACAGATCGCAACCCACTCCTCGGGGGTGAAGGACAGTCGGCCCGCCGCGAGTTCGCCGAGGAGTTCGAAATAGTCCTCCCGAGGTGCGCCGGGGGTGAACAGAATCAGCATCGACGCCGGGCCGTGGTCGTTGCGAAAGCTGTGAATGCCGCCCTTGGGCACGAACAGGAAGTCACCCGGCCCCGTTTCGCGCTCCTTGGCCCCGTCGAACAGGGTGACGATCCCGGACAGCACGAAGAATGACTCCGAGATCGAGCGGTGGAAGTGCGGTGCGGGACCCGTCGCCTGATCGCCGAAATCCCAGCGGTACAGCCCGAATTCCCCGGCTGACTGTGCGGCCGTTGTGAGGTAGGAAACTCGGACTCCGCTTTCCATGACGATGTTCGCCTCAGCGGTGGCGGGGTGAAGCACGGCGCTGGCCTCACCGGTGTCGCCGAGGTACACGGGTTCGGGGTAACTCATTAACGGATGCTAGCCGGGGCTACAACGATTACGATCACCGCAGCAGAAACACGCAGAAGTGTTGTGATCGCCGTGCAGGTATCCCTCAGGAGGTATGGATGAGCAGCAATCTCGAGGACAGCCCGGGTGCCGTCCCCGGTGACCACCGGCCCACGGAGCGCGACAGCGCGAAGTTGAAGGCCGGCGCCGTCGGCTTATTCGGCGTGCTGTTCATGGCGGTGGCTAATGCGGCACCCATCACGGCGATGAGCTTCAACGTCCCGATCGCCGTCGGCTACGGCAACGGCATCGCCGTCTCCGGCGGCTATCTGTTCGCCACGATCGTCCTGACGATCTTCACCCTCGGCTTCGTGGCGATGGCACGCCACGTCACCACGGCCGGCGCCTTCTACGGGTTCATCTCTCAGGGTCTCGGCCAGATCTGGGGCATGGCCTCAGGCTTACTGGCCACCGTCGCCTACGTCATCTTTGAGGCATCGTTAATCGGCGGCTTCGCCTACTTCGCGGCGCAGTACGTCTTCCAGCCTCTGGGGATAACGGTCAACTGGCTGATCATTGGGATTGTCGCGGCTGTCATCATCGCGCTTTTGACCTACTACTCAATCACCCTGGCCGCCGGTTTGCTCAGCGTCACCCTGGTGGCAGAGGTGCTGTTGCTCTTCGCTTTAGGCGTGTCGGTGCTCTTCAAGGGTGGCCCCGATGGCTTCGCCGCCGGCAAGACGGTGAACCCGGCAGCGGGCTTCAGTAATCTTCCGGAGAATGCGTTCGGCAGTGGCGTCACCGCAGGCGTCGCCGCCATCGGCATCTTCTTCGCCTTCTGGTCCTGGATCGGCTACGAGACGACCGCCGTGTATGGCGAGGAGTCGAAGAACCCGAAGCGCAACGTACCCCGAGCCACGATCATCGCCGTAGTGGGTCTCGGTCTGTTCTACACATTCATGTCGTGGATGGTTGTGGTGGGCAATGGTTTTCAGCAGTCTGTCACGGTCTCTGCCGGCACCACTCCGATCGACCTGTGGCTGAACCTCGTCAACGCGAACCTGGGCGGGCTGCTGGAGAACGTCTACAAGCTGCTGGTTGTCATCGGATCCTTTGCGTGTGCCATGGCGTTCCACAACGCTGCCAGCCGTTACATCTACGCGATGGGCCGGGAGAGCATGACACCCTTCGTGCGATCGTCACTCGGCGCCGTCAATGCCAAGCACGGCTCTCCCGCCAACGCCTCGTTGGTGCAGACCGTGATCACCGTCGTGCTGATGACCCTGTTCGCCTTCTTCACCAACGTTTATGTGCCCGATGACAGTGGCACCCCGGTGGCCACGCCGGAGCTGATTCCCTACGTCAACGTCTACGGACTGCTGGCGCTCATCGGCACCGCGATGGTTCTGATCGTGCAGACCATCACGTGCTTCGCGGTGATCTGGTACTTCTGGGTCAAGAAGGTCCACCAGGGCAACGTCATCACGTCGCTGATCGCCCCGATCATCGGCGCGGTCGGCATGATCTACGCCCTGTACCTGCTGTGGTCCAACCGCAACTTCGCAGCGGGCCTGGCCGCGGATAGTCAGGTCTTCCAGTTGATGCCGTATTACGTGATCGGCATCTTCGCCATCGGCATCATCTACGCGCTCGTCGTGCGGGCCAAGGCACCCGATCTCTACGCGGAGATCGGTCGAACCACCGTTGCGGAGGCGCACGAACGCGTCTGATCGACTGATGACCGAACACCTGAGCTGGGAACCGGACTCCGATGCCGACCCCGCCACCTACACCTACACCTTCGGGGGCGTGGCTCCCGTCGCCTCGGTGCGGCCCGGGACGGTCCTGTCCACGTGGACGTTCGACTGCTTCGGCGGGCGAGTTCGGTCGACCACGGATATGGCCAGCCAGGTGTGCGACCCGCGGATGCTCAATCCGCAGTCCGGTCCCTTTTACATCGAAGGTGCCCGGCCCGGGGACACCCTCGCGGTGCACTTCATCTCGATCCAACCCCGGGAGGCCTGGGGTGTGAGCAGCACCGTGCCGTTCTTCGGCTCACTCACCGCCACCCCCACCACCGCGATGCTGCATGAGTCGCTGTTGGAACGCACGTGGATCTACGAGATCGATCGCGCGGATTCGGTGGTCCGATACGCCGCCGCCGACACCGACTTCACCGCCGCTCTTCCGTTGGATCCGATGCACGGCACCGTCGGCGTCGCCCCCGCACTCGGTGAAGTGCGATCGTCCCTCACGCCGGGGGACTGGGGCGGCAATATGGACACCCCGGAGATGCGCGCCGGCGTGACGTGTTACCTCGGCGTCAATGTCGAAGGCGCCATGTTCAGCCTCGGTGACGGCCACGCCCGCCAGGGTGAGGGCGAGACCTGCGGGGTCGCCGTGGAGTGCGCCATGGACACGACGCTGGTTCTCGATCTGATTCCGGCCACACCCACCGCGTGGCCGCGTCTGGAGAGCGATGAGTTCATCATGACGACGGGCTCAGCTCGGCCACTGGAGGACGCTTTCCGGATTGCGCATCAGCAGATGGTCCTGTGGGTTGCCGAACTGACGGGGCAGTCGGTAATCGATGCCTATCAACTGGTTTCACAAACGGCGCTGACGCCGATCGCCAATGTCGTCGACACCAACTACACCGTGGTCTGCAAGGTGCCGAAGGCGATTCTCGGACCGGTGCAACCGATGAACGGTATGCACACCGCGATGCGCAAGATCAGTGGTTCAGGCCCTCGGTGATCTGCTCGAAGACCACCAGATCGACTTTGCGTCGGAGTTCGGCGATGCGGTCCGGGTCCGGTGCGGCGACGTTGACGAATGCCTGCAGGAGCTGGACCATTCGCGGCGGATCACTGGACATCGCGTCGGTATAGACCGCCGCCACTTTCGCGGTGTTGCGTTCGCCTACGGCCTCGGCGAGTTCCAACGCGGCAAGCCAATCGCGAACTTCCGGTTCTATGTTCATGTGCTCCACCCGATGATCGGATCAGTGGCCTTGGTGACGCTGGACGTGGCTCCGAGGGCGGGGACCTGGTTGCCCTCGTCTACGGCGAATAGAGCCGCGGTGCTGCCGGCCATTTTTCAATGATCCACCCTGTCGCCGCGGATGTGCGGAAGGCGATCCCGGCGCGTCGCCGCCGGTTCTGGTGACTGACCGCGTTGGTTGCCTAGTTCCAGCCGTTAGCGTCGTACTCCGCTCGAAGCCGGTCGCGTGATTCCTGGTCAGCCCATCGCTGCACTTCCGGACTGGGCGGAATCGCCTTGCCGGCCGGGTGGCGCAGTTTGGCCGCCAGTAGGGCTGCCTCCCGCTTACTCATTGTGATCGGCTCATCGTGATCATCCCTGACCTGTTCAGGCGCATCGGATTGTCCGACTCTTAGGTGTGACCCATCGATGGCCACTGCGTCTGTCCTCAGCATCGGCCACACCGTTTCGCGGGAACAGGGCCTTTAGGGGTGCGTGAGCAGAGACTTTCGGCCCCACCAAGGTCGGCGGATTCGTCGAACTTTGCGTGATTTGTCGGTGCGCGCTGGGAGCATGGCCCGACCATGGTTCAAGCAGTGGGCACCGTCTGCCTTGGCTGGCCCGCAGGTGAGGGAGGTGATTGGCAGTGGGACGTCAACCGAGTGATGACTACGACCCTGGCGCGCCGGGTACGTGGGGTGAGCCCCCGGAGTTGATCGACTTCGTGGCGGGAGATGACGACGATGATGACGACTGATCGCGGTATCGACTCAGAGTGAGGAGCGTGAAGGCTGCGACGACGACAACAGCGACGCCTCCGAGATCAACTGATCGTCGGGAATCGTCTCGTTGTACGCGCGAAGTGCCTAGTTCACGTCTAGTTCACGCGGCCCGCTTTTGGGCGGTAAACGTCCTCTGAAATCCGCGGACTGTGGTGCGCGATACTGGGATTGAACCAGTGACCTCTTCCGTGTCAGGGAAGCGCTCTCCCGCTGAGCTAATCGCGCGGGTCGATCAATGGAGGTGGAGACGGGAATCGAACCCGTGTGCACGGCTTTGCAGGCCGTTGCCTCACCACTCGGCCACTCCACCGTTGGGGTTTGATGCCTGTTGCACCTTTCGAGCGGATGACGGGATTCGAACCCGCGACCCTCACCTTGGCAAGGTGATGCGCTACCAACTGCGCTACATCCGCGAGCCACGGGCGAGATCGTCGCCCGTTGCGAACACTGACAATAGTCCACCGACGCGAACCCGCACAAATCCCGGGGTCCTTTGCCGTGGTGACCGTATTCAGCGGAAATACACCCCCGTGTTAATCTTCGACCTCGGTAAGTGGCCACCCAGGGGTGTGCCCGCCGGTCCCGTGGCTCAGTGGGAGAGCGTCCGCTTCACACGCGGAAGGTCGCTGGTTCGATCCCAGCCGGGACCACCAGTTCGGGGAACCGAGGAAGTAATTCATTGGAGAACGCCATGCAAATTCTGCGCACCCCCGACAGCCGTTTCGCCAACCTGCCCGGGTGGTCCTATACATCCCACTACGCGGATATCACCGACGCCGCTACCGGTCAGGAGCTGCGGATGGCCTATGTGGACGAGGGCCCACGGGACGGCGCCACGGTGCTGCTGCTGCACGGTGAGCCCAGTTGGTCCTACCTTTACCGGCACATGATCCCGGCACTCGTCGCCTCGGGCCACCGGGTATTGGCGCCGGATCTGATCGGGTTTGGTCGCTCCGACAAGCCGGCCGACCGCAACGACTACACCTACGAACGCCACGTCGCTTGGTTGAGCCAGTGGTTCACCGCCATGGACACCACCGACGTGACACTGTTCTGCCAGGACTGGGGTGGGCTTCTGGGCCTGCGACTGGTGGCCGCGTTCCCAAAGCGATTCGCCGGGGTCGTCGTCGCCAACACCGGACTGCCGATCGGAACCGGGTTCTCTGAGGGATTCAACCAGTGGCTGGCGTTCAGCCAGAGCACCCCGGATCTGCCGATCGGCATGATCGTCAATGGGGGCACCGCTCGTGACCTGAGCGACGCCGAGGTGGCGGCCTACGACGCGCCATTCCCCGACGCCAGTTACAAAGGCGGCGCCTGCCAGTTCCCGACGCTGGTTCCCATCACACCCGAACACGGTTCCGTCGAGGAGAACAAGGCCGCGTGGGCAGTGCTGACCCAATTCGACAAGCCCTTCGTCACCGCATTCAGCGATGCCGATCCCATCACCGGCGGTGGGGAAGCGGTGTTCCAGAAGCTGATCCCCGGTGCCAAGGACCAACCCCACGTCACGCTCAAGGGCGCGCATTTTCTTCAGGAAGATTGCCCCGACGACATCGTCGCGGTCATCGACGGTGTGGTGGCGCGCAGTCGCGCCTGAATCCGGCCTACGCAGCAATCGATGCGGTCCGCTCCCGGGCTGACCGTCGCGTTGGGACTGCAGAGTGGCTACACCGCGTTCAAATAGCGAGCGGTGACGACCCGCTGGGCCATCGACAAGACCGGGGTGCCCAGCCGGCTCCACCACGTGGCCGGCCGCGAGAACGCCACCACCTCGCTGTAGACGCCCTCGTCGGCGGGGTCATAGCGCACCCCGAACATCTCCTCGCCACAGACCGCGTGCCCCGGCAGGCTGCCGTACGCGAAGCCGCGGCGATTGGGTTCGTTGGTCACGTAGACCACCCGGCAGGGCGCGGCGAACGGCCCGAGACGGCCCAGCACGTCGGTGCCAACCTGGGCCACCTCGGTGGTCGCGGTGACGCGCACCCCGGCCCCGCGGAGCATGCCGTAGCGCATCACGGACTCGGAGGCCAGCTCGAATCGGTCGCGGCCGGTCCCAATCCGATGCGTCAACCGGACGTACCGGTAGCCCGCAGGCAGCGTCGTCGCTGTCGCGCCCACCTCTGGATAGGTCAACGCCAAGTCGGCAAGATCGTTCACCTGCATGGCCCCACCATGCCACCACCGCACGTACACTCCAATGCAGCGACCCCGACAAGCACGGTGACTGGATGACAGACGAGACGACGTCGGCTGCCCCTGCCGATCGACGCGGGATCAAACACCGCTGGTTGCAGCGTAGAAACCGATTGCGTGAGCGACCACTGGTCGACTTCTCCTATCGGGTCGGCGTGGCGGTGGTCGGGTTGAGCGTGTTGTTCGTCGGTATCGCGGCGATTCCCTATCCGGGACCCGGGTGGGCGATCGTGTTCCTCGGTCTGGCGATTCTGGCCACCGAGTTCTACTGGGCGCGTCGCACGCTGACGTTCACCCGCGCGCGCTACGACTCTGCGATGGCGTGGTTGCGCGGGCGTCCCTGGTGGGTTCAGACGATTGCAGCGGTACTGACCGGGGCTGTCGTGGTGGCCACGTTGTGGATCTTCGGGGTGATCGCCTGGTCGGCCAGGCTGGTGGGTCTGGAACACCCGATGCTGCGCAGTCCGATCGGCCTCGGAGCCTGATCACCCGCCTGGATAGCATGGTCACGACCGTCGCCGACCCGGCGCGCTGGTCCATGCCGTCCCGAGGCATACGGAAAGAGACCCTTGATGAGCGCGCCCGCACAACCCGCCCTGTTCAGCCCGCTTCGGGTTGCGGCCGGGACCACCGCGGGAGCCGCAGTACGCGACGCCGGTCTGCCGGGTCGCGGTGAACCCGCCGCGATCGTGGTGGTCCGTGACGCCGACGGCACACTGCGCGACCTGAGCTGGGCGCCGGATGCCGACACCGACGTGACCCCGGTGGGCGCCGATAGCGACGAGGGCCGCAGCGTGATTCGGCATTCGGCCGCCCACGTTCTGGCTCAGGCCGTGCAGGAATTGTTCCCGGCGGCCAAGCTGGGCATCGGCCCGCCGATCACCGACGGCTTCTACTACGACTTCGATGTGTCGGAGGCCTTCACGCCGGAGGACCTTGAGAAGCTCGAGAAACGGATGAAGGCCATCATCAAAGACGGTCAGCTGTTCTCCAGGCGGGTCTATGAGTCCAAGGAAGCGGCCCGTGCCGAGCTTGCCCATGAGCCCTACAAACTCGAATTGGTCGACGACAAGTCCGGCGACCCGGATGTGATGGAGGTCGGTGGCGACGAGCTGACCGCCTACGACAACCTCAATCCGCGCACCCGGGAACGCATCTGGGGTGATCTGTGCCGTGGCCCGCACGCCCCGACCACCAAATACATTCCGGCGTTCAAGCTGACCCGAAGTTCGGCCGCGTACTGGCGTGGCAACCAGAACAACGCAAGCCTGCAGCGGATATACGGGACCGCGTGGGAATCGCAGGAGGCACTGGACCGCCACCTCGAACTGCTGGAGGAGGCACAGAAGCGTGACCACCGCCGCCTCGGTGTCGAACTCGACCTGTTCAGCTTCCCCGACGAATTGGGCTCGGGGCTGCCGGTATTCCACCCCAGGGGCGGCATCGTGCGCCGGGAGTTGGAGGAGTACTCGCGGCGCAAGCACATCGAGGCCGGCTACGAGTTCGTCAACACCCCGCATATCACCAAAGAACAGCTCTACATCACCTCAGGGCACCTGGAGTGGTACGCCGACGGCATGTTCCCGCCCATGCACATCGACGCCGAATACGCCGAAGACGGCACACTGCGCAAGCCCGGGCAGGACTACTACCTCAAGCCGATGAACTGCCCCATGCACCATCTGATCTACCGGTCACGGGGCCGGTCCTACCGCGAACTTCCCCTGCGGCTCTTCGAATTCGGCACGGTATACCGCTACGAGAAGTCCGGCGTGATCCACGGTCTGACCCGGGTGCGCGGCATGACCCAGGACGACTCGCATATCTACTGCACCCGTGAGCAGATGCGTGACGAACTGACCTCCCTGCTGCGTTTCGTGCTGGAACTGCTCGGCGACTACGGCCTCAACGACTTCTTCCTGGAGCTGTCCACCAAGGACCCGGAGAAATACGTCGGCTCCGACGAGATGTGGGAGGAGGCCACCGAGACACTGCGGGAAGTCGCCGAATCCAGCGGCCTCGCCCTGGTCCCCGATCCGGGCGGGGCGGCCTTCTACGGACCCAAGATCTCCGTGCAGGTGCGCGATGCCCTGGGCCGCAGCTGGCAGATGTCCACCATTCAGCTCGACTTCAACATGCCGGAGCGCTTCGAACTCGAATACACCGCCGCCGACGGCACCCGTAAGCGCCCCGTCCTCATCCATCGCGCGCTGTTCGGTTCGATCGAACGGTTCTTCGGCATCCTCACCGAGCATTACGCCGGTGCATTCCCGGCCTGGCTCGCCCCGGTTCAGGTGGTCGGTATCCCGGTGGCTGCCGAACACGTCAACTATCTCAATGACGTTGCTGCAGAACTCAAGTCGAACGGGGTACGCGTCGAGGTGGACGCCAGTGATGACCGGATGGCGAAGAAGATCGTGAACCACACCAACCAGAAGGTGCCGTTCATGCTGCTGGCCGGAGACCGTGACGTGGAAGCGGGCGCGGTGAGCTTCCGGTTCGCCGACCGCACCCAGATCAACGGCGTGCCCCGGGATAAGGCGATCGCCACGATCGGTGCCTGGATAGCCGGGCGCGAGAACACGGTTCCGAACGCGGAAACGATGAAGGTCAGCGGTGACTGATCGGATTACGGATCGGGGCGCGGGGGATCCGGACCGACTGCAGCGGCTGTGGACCCCGCACCGGATGAGTTACATCGTGGAGTCGCCGGTTCGCCGTGATCCGTCGCAGCCCCATCAGCCATTCACCGACATTCCGAACCTGTCGGATGAGGACGGACTGGTGGTCGCCCGCGGGGACCTGGTCTACGCGGTACTGAACCTATATCCGTACAACCCGGGACATCTGATGGTGGTGCCCTACCGCCGGGTGTCGGAGCTCGAAGACCTCACCGACGCTGAGACCGCCGAGCTGATGAAGTTCGTGCAACAGGCGATCCGGGTGATGAAGTCCGTATCGCGGCCCGACGGATTCAATGTCGGTCTGAATCTCGGTAAGTCGGCTGGCGGTTCACTGGCCGATCATCTCCACATGCATGTGGTACCCCGGTGGGCAGGCGACGCCAACTTCATCACCATTGTCGGTGAAACCAAGGTGGTCCCGCAGTTATTGCGTGACACCCGGGTGCTGCTGGCCGACGAATGGGCGCTGCAGCCGTGAGCGATTTCTATCTGATGACGCGGGCGGCCTACACCAAGCTGAGCGCTCCGTTGGCCCGCGCCGCGTTACGGATCGGGCTGACTCCCGACATGGTCACCATCATCGGTACCGCGGGCACGGTGGCGGCGGCACTCATCCTTTTCCCCGCCGGGCAGCTATTCGTCGGCTGGCTGGTGATCTGGTTCTTCGTTTTGGCCGACATGCTCGACGGTGCGATGGCCCGGCAACGTGGCGGCGGAACCCGATTCGGATCGGTGCTCGATGCGACGTGTGACCGGATCAGCGACGGCGCGATTTTCTGTGGGCTGCTGTGGTGGGCCGCGTTCGGGTTGCGCAGTTCGTCGCTGATGATCGCCACCCTGATCTGCCTGGTGACCTCCCAAGTCATCTCCTACATCAAGGCCCGCGCCGAAGCCAGTGGCCTCAACGGCGGCGGCGGGTTGATCGAGCGCCCGGAACGCCTGATCATCGTGCTGTTGGGAGCGGGTCTTTCCGACCTGCCAGTGTTCCCGATCCCGATGGCGCTGCCCGTGGCCATGTGGCTGCTGGCAATCGCCAGCCTGGTGACTGTTGGGCAGCGTGTGCATGCCGTGCGTAGCTCGCCCGGCGCGGTGGACAAGATCGAGCAACCCGGC
Organism: Mycobacterium sp.; assembly: GCA_049315425.1. Taxonomy (GTDB): domain Bacteria; phylum Actinomycetota; class Actinomycetes; order Mycobacteriales; family Mycobacteriaceae; genus Mycobacterium. The sequence continues at coordinate 32,300 of JBMOKE010000007.1, forward strand.
GGCGATCCGGGGAGCGGCGCACGGTGACCAAGTTGCCCTTTGGCGAGACTCTCACCGATTGGGGCTATGCCGGCGGGTGGCTGATGGTCCGCGCAATGCCGGACGTATTGGCTCGCAACGTCTTCGATGTCGGAGCCCGGTACGCAGCACGCGACGGCGGGCCAGACCAGCTTCGAAAAAACCTGGCCAGGGTTCTCGGTACGACGCCCGCTGAGGTGCCCGATTCACTGATGCGCGCTTCGGTTGCGTCCTATGCCCGGTATTGGCGGGAGGCGTTCCGTCTACCGACGATGAACCGGGCCGAGTTGGCCAAGCGTCTGGACCGGGTGTTTATCGGCGCGGAGAAATTCGCCATCGCACGTGAAGGTGGCCGGGGGGCGGTAATGGCTTTGCCGCACAGCGGAAACTGGGATATGGCAGGAGTGTGGCTGGCGCAGAACTACGGAACCTTCACCACCGTCGCCGAACGGCTCAGGCCGGAGTCGCTCTATGACCGATTTATCGCCTACCGAGAAAGCCTGGGCTTCGAGGTGCTGCCGTTGACGGGAGGCGAGCGCTCACCCCTGGAGGTGTTGGCCGAGCGGTTGCGGGCCAATAGATTCGTGTGTCTGATGGCGGACCGCGATCTCACCCGCTCAGGTGTGCCAGTGGACTTTTTCGGTGAGGTGACCCGGCTGCCGGCCGGGCCGGCGAAACTGGCGATCGAGACCGGTTCGCCCCTGCATCCGGCGCACGTCTATTACGACGGTGACGATTGCGTGGTTCAGATCGATGACGCCCTGGACACCAGCTCCGGTGATGTGGGTGTCATCACCCAGGCCCTCGCGGACCGATTCGCGGTGAATATCGCCGCTCATCCGCAGGATTGGCATATGTTGCAGCCGCAGTGGGTGGCCGATCTGAGTGAGGAACGCCGAACCCGACTCGAAGGGAAAGACGACCGCTGATGCGCATTGGCATGGTGTGCCCGTACTCCTTCGACGTCAACGGTGGGGTGCAGTCGCAGGTACTGCAACTGGCCGAGGTGATGCGCGGGCGCGGCCACGATGTCAGCGTGCTGGCGCCATCCTCGCCGCACGTGAAGTTGCCCGACTACGTGGTCTCCGGCGGCAAGGCGGTTCCCATCCCCTACAACGGATCAGTCGCACGGTTACGCTTCGGTCCAGCCACCCACCGCATGGTTAAGCGCTGGCTCGCGGCGGGCGATTTCGACGTCCTGCATCTTCATGAGCCAAACGCCCCCAGCCTGTCGCTGCTCGCACTGATGATCGCCGAGGGTCCGATCGTGGCGACCTTCCACACCTCGACGACAAAGTCGTTGTCGCTCAGTGTATTCCAGGGAATCCTGCGCCCTTGGAACGAGAAGATCATGGGCCGTATCGCGGTCTCGGATCTGGCCCGGCGCTGGCAGATCGAGGCACTGGGATCCGATGCCGTCCAGATCCCGAACGGTGTCGATGTGGCGTCATTCGCCGCCGCGCCGGTGCTCCCGGGCTACCCGCGGCCCGGTAAGACCGTGTTGTTCCTCGGCCGTTTTGACGAACCACGCAAAGGAATGGCCGTGCTGCTGGCGGCGCTACCCGCACTGGTGGAACGCTTTCCCGAGATCGAGATTCTGATTGTCGGCCGAGGCGATGAGGATGAACTGCGTCAAGAGGCCGGGGAACTGGCCGGGCATCTGAGGCTCCTGGGTCAGGTCGACGATGCGGAGAAGGCTTCAGCGCTGCGCAGCGCCGACGTCTACTGCGCACCCCATACCGGCGGAGAGAGCTTCGGCATCGTATTGGTGGAGGCGATGGCCGCCGGTACCCCGGTGGTGGCGAGCAACCTCGATGCCTTCCGCCGGGTGCTCGAAGACGGTTCCGCCGGCATGCTGGTGCCGATAGAAGACCCTGCGGCACTAGCTCAGGCGTTGATCACGGTGCTGTGCGACCAAGAGCTCCGGACCCGCTACGTCGATGCCGCGTCGGCGGCCGTGAAACAGTACGACTGGCACGTCGTCGCCGACGACATCTTGATGGTCTATGAGACAGTGGCGGGCTCTGGTGCCCGGGTGACGGTGGGTACGTAGACGGTGGGTACCTAGACGATGGCGCCGACGTTGTACTGGTCTCTGACCGCCGTGTTGGCCGTGGTGCTTCTGGCTGTAGGGGTGTGGGCTTTCCAGACCGCCAATCGGCTGGACCGCCTCCATGTCCGCTACGACCTGTCCTGGCTCGCACTGGATGCCGCACTGGCCCGTCGCGCGGTCGTGGCCCGGGCGGTCGCCGCCGACGCTTACGGCGGCAGTGCTGAGGGAAAACGGCTCGTCGGTTTCGCCTTAGCCGCCGAGCGGGCACCGCGGTCCACTCGCGAGTCTTCGGAAAACGAGCTGTCCACGGCGCTGGAGCAGGTTGACCCGGCAACCATCCCGGTGGGACTGGTCGCCGAGCTTGCCGATGCCGAGGCGCGGGTGCTGCTGGCCCGGCGCTTTCACAACGACGCGGTGCGCGACACCCTGGCGCTACGCGAGCGGCCCGCGGTGCGGTGGTTGAAGCTCGGCGGAACCGCGGCGGTACCAAGCTATTTCGAGATCGCTGAGTCCGCGCAACGATGACTGCGGCACGCACCTCGGCTCGGGTGGTCCTGCTCGATGACGATGGTGCGGTCCTGCTGCTGTGCGGGTCGGATCCGGCGATTATCGACGGCACGGCTCCGCGGTGGTGGTTCACCGTCGGCGGCCAGATCGAGGCAGGGGAGACGCTTGCCGAGGCGGCGGCCCGCGAGCTCGCCGAGGAGACGGGTCTGCGGGTGGATCCCCGGCACTTGGTGGGACCGGTTTGGCGCCGCGATTCGGTCATCGACTTCAACGGCACCGTGATCGCCAGCGAGGAGTTCTACTTCGTGCACCGCACGCGTCGATTCGAACCATCTGCGGCCACCCGGACCCCGTTGGAACTGCGTTACATCCATGCCCACCGATGGTGCGACGTCCGCGTTATCGAGGAATTGAACCTCGGTGGGCAGACGGTGTACCCCCGCCAGTTGGGCCAGTTGCTGGCTGCGGCCAACCAATTGGCCGCTGGGTCGGGAGATCCGCCGACAGATCCGCAATCGATCCTGTGACCAGCCGGGATTTCCGGCCAACGGCAGCCCTCTAGACTCAGCTACATCAGCTAGCGAAGGAGTGCACGTGGACACCGCAGCTTCAGCCAACGGCTCGTCGAACCACGCCCAGATCGGGACGGCGCGGGTCAAGCGCGGAATGGCCGAGATGCTCAAGGGCGGCGTGATCATGGACGTGGTCACGTCCGAGCAGGCGCGCATCGCCGAGGCCGCCGGTGCGGTGGCGGTGATGGCGTTGGAGCGGGTGCCGGCCGATATCCGGGCCCAGGGTGGGGTGGCGCGGATGAGTGATCCGGATTTGATCGAGGGCATCATCTCTGCGGTCAGCATCCCGGTGATGGCCAAGGCCCGGATCGGACACTTCGTCGAAGCACAGATCCTGACCAGCCTCGGGGTGGACTATGTCGATGAGTCGGAGGTGTTGACGCCGGCGGATTACAGCCATCACATCGATAAGTGGAAGTTCACGGTGCCGTTCGTGTGCGGTGCCACCAATCTCGGTGAGGCATTGCGCCGGATCACCGAGGGCGCAGCGATGATCCGTTCCAAGGGTGAGGCCGGCACCGGTGATGTCTCAAATGCGACCGGTCATATGCGCACCATCGGCGGCGAGATCCGCCGGCTGTCGTCGATGGCCGAGGATGAGTTGTTTGTGGCAGCCAAGGAGCTGCAGGCGCCCTATGACCTGGTGGTCGAAGTGGCCCGGGCTGGCAAGTTGCCGGTCACGTTGTTCACTGCCGGTGGTATCGCCACGCCGGCGGATGCGGCGATGATGATGCAACTCGGCGCCGACGGGGTTTTCGTCGGGTCGGGCATTTTCAAGTCCGGTGACCCCGCGGCGCGGGCGGCGGCCATTGTCAAGGCCACCACGTTCTATGACGACCCCGATGTGTTGGCGAAGGTGTCGCGCGGGCTGGGCGAGGCCATGGTCGGAATCAACGTCGACGACATTCCCCAACCGCACCGGCTGGCCCAGCGCGGCTGGTAGCGCACCGAATAGTCGTATATGGCGATCGAGGAAATCCTCGACCTCGAGCAGCTTGAGGTCAATATCTACCGCGGTGCGGTATTCAGCCCGGAATCCGGTTTCCTGCAAAGGACTTTCGGCGGCCACATTCTCGGCCAATCTCTGGTGTCCGCTATTCGCACCGTGGAACCCGAGTTTGGAGTGCATTCGCTGCACGGGTACTTCCTGCGTCCCGGCGATGCGACCAAGCCAGCCATCTACCTGGTGGATCGCCCACGCGACGGCGGATCGTTCTGCACCCGTCAGGTCAGTGCCGTTCAGCATGGTGAGGTCATATTCTCGATGGGCGTCTCATTTCAAACCGAGCAGGACGGCATCCAACATCAAGACGAGATGCCTGGAGCCCCGCGCCCCGAAGACACGCCCGGATTTCGTTCGTCGGGAAGGGTTTTCGACGATGCCGGATTCGCGCAATTCGCCGAATGGGACATCCGGATGGTGCCCAGGGATGAACTGGCATTGGTGCCGGGGAAAGCCTCCCAGCAGCAGGTGTGGTTCAAACACCGCGACCCGTTGCCTGATGATCCGGTGCTGCACATCTGTGCGCTGACCTATATGAGCGACCTCACTCTCCTCGGGTCGGCACAGACGACCCATCCCGAGGAGCGCCCGCATCTGATGGTTGCCTCGCTGGACCATGCGATCTGGTTCCTGCGGCCGTTCCGGGCCGACGAGTGGCTGCTCTACGACCAGTCCTCGCCATCGGCATGCGGTGGCCGGTCGTTGACCCAGGGCAAGATCTTCAACCAACGCGGCGACATGGTGGCCGCGGTCATGCAGGAGGGTTTGACGCGCTACAAGCGCGGGTACACCCCGCCCGCGACGTGAGTGGTGCGAAAGTCGGTGTGCTGGCCCTTCAGGGCGACACCCGCGAACACCTCGCCGCACTGCGCGCGGCCGGTGCGCAGGCCTCCACCGTGCGCCGCCGCGCCGAACTCGACTCCATTGAGGCACTCGTCATTCCCGGCGGTGAGTCCACCACCATGAGCCTGCTACTGCGGGAATTCGATCTGCTGGAACCCCTGCGGCAGCGCCTCGCCGACGGCATGCCCGCCTATGGTTCGTGTGCCGGAATGATCCTGCTGGCCAGCGAGATCCTCGACGCCGGTGAGCCCGGCAGGCAGGCGTCCGCACTGGGAGCGATCGACATGACCGTGCGACGCAACGCCTTCGGCCGCCAGGTCGACTCCTTCGAAGACGATATCGAGTTCGGCGGCCTCGACGGTCCGATCCGGGCGGTGTTTATCCGCGCACCCTGGGTCGAGCGGATCGGGCCCGGTGTGGAGGTGCTGGCCCGGGCCGGTGAACACATCGTCGCGGTACGACAGGGCCCGATGCTCGCCACCGCCTTCCACCCCGAGATGACCGGCGACCTCCGCGTCCACAGGCTATTTGTCGACATGGTTACCGGCCCGGCATAGCGGCGCGGCAGAGCCACGTAAACTCATCACGTCACGATCCGGGCGGGAAAGAGAACCCGGGAAAGATGAGCGGGAGACCATGAGCGGCCATTCCAAGTGGGCTACCACCAAGCATCAGAAGGCAGTCAAGGATGCGCGCCGTGGCAAGGAATTCGCCAAGCTGATCAAGAACATCGAGGTCGCGGCCCGCACCGGCGGCGGTGACCCGAACGGTAACCCCACCCTCTGGGACGCCATCCAGAAGGCCAAGAAGACCTCGGTGCCCAATGACAACATCGAGCGCGCCCGCAAGCGCGGTGCCGGTGAGGAGGCCGGCGGCGCCGACTGGCAGAACATCACCTACGAGGGTTACGGGCCCAACGGGGTGGCTGTCCTGATCGAGTGCCTGACTGACAACCGCAACCGGGCCGCCGGCGAGGTCCGGGTCGCGATGACCCGCAACGGCGGCAATATGGCCGACCCCGGTTCGGTGGCCTACCTGTTCCATCGCAAAGGTGTCGTGATCCTCGAAAAAAACGGGCTGAGCGAGGACGACGTCCTGTTGGCGGTGCTCGAGGCCGGTGCCGAGGACGTCAACGACCTGGGCGACAGCTTCGAAATCATCTGCGAGCCGACCGACCTGATCACCGTGCGCACCGCACTGAAGGACGCCGGTATCGAGTACGACTCCGCCGACGCCACCTTCCAGCCGTCGATGAGCGTGGAGGTCGACTTGGAGACCGCCCGCAAGGTGCTCAAGCTCGTCGACGCCCTCGAGGACAGCGACGACGTTCAGGACGTTTACACCAATATCGACATCCCCGACGACGTCGCGACCCAGCTCGACGAGGACTGATCAGCCGGGCGTGTCTTTCGCGCCTGTCGTCCCCACCCGCCGCTAGGCTATCGAACAACTGTTCGTAGGCGAGAGGTGATCCGTGCGGGTGATGGGAGTCGACCCCGGGTTGACCCGGTGCGGCCTGTCGGTGATCGAGAGCCGCGGTGGCCGCCAGGTCACCGCGTTAGACGTCGACGTCGTGCGGACCCCGGCCGGTGACCCGTTGCAACTGCGGCTGCTGGCAATCAGCGACGTGGTCGAGCACTGGCTGGACACCCACTGCCCGGACGTCATCGCCATCGAGCGGGTGTTCGCCAACCACAACGCCAACACGGCAATGGGTACCGCGCAGGCCGGCGGGGTGATCGCGCTCGCAGCTGCCCGCCGCAATATCGACGTCCACTTCCACACCCCCAGCGAGGTCAAGGCGGCCGTCACCGGCAACGGCAACGCCGATAAGGCCCAGGTCACCGCAATGGTCACCAGGATCCTGCAGCTGCAACAAAAACCGACTCCTGCCGACGCCGCGGACGCACTGGCGCTGGCGATCTGCCACTGCTGGCGCGCGCCGATGATCGCCCGGATGGCCAAAGCCGAGGCGATTGCCGCCGAGCAACAGCGGGCCTACAAGGCCAAAATCAAGATGGCGCCCCGGCAGGCATCGCGGGGTGTGAGGTGATCGCCTCGGTGCGGGGCGAGGTGCTCGAGGTCGCCCTCGACCATGCCGTTATTGAGGCCGCCGGGGTCGGCTACAGGGTGATGGCATCCCCTTCGACGTTGGCCACGCTGCGCCGGGGCACCGAGGCTCGCCTGATCACCGCGATGATCGTGCGTGAAGACTCCCAGACGCTGTACGGGTTCGCCGATAACGACGCACGGGATCTCTTCCTGACACTGCTCGGAGTATCCGGAGTGGGGCCGAAGATCGCGTTGGCCACCCTGGCGGTCTACGACGCCACCGCGCTGCGCCGGGCACTGGGCGACGGTGATGTTGCCGCGCTGACCCGGGTACCCGGGATCGGCAAGCGCGGTGCGGAACGCTTGGTGCTGGAACTGCGAGACAAGATCGGCTCCCTGCCTGGTGCCGGCGGTACGGTAGCAGCAGTCGGGCACGCGGTGCGAACGCCGGTTGTGGAAGCTCTTGTGGGACTTGGCTTTGCGCTGAAACAAGCCGAGGACGCCTGCGACAAGGTACTGGCCGATGAGCCCGATGCCACGACATCGATTGCGCTGCGCGCCGCGCTGTCTCTGCTCGGGAAGAAGTAAGCGTGGGCAACTGATGGGCCGCTTCGAGGACGACGATGTCGACGAACCCGAACGGGATGTCTCGCCGGCGCTGACCGTCGGCGAGGGCGATATCGACGCCAGCCTGCGGCCGCGCTCGCTGGGGGAGTTCATCGGTCAACCTCGGGTGCGCGAGCAACTCCAATTGGTGCTTGAAGGCGCCAAGAACCGTGGCGGCACACCGGATCACATCCTGCTCTCGGGGCCACCCGGGCTGGGCAAGACCTCGCTGGCGATGATCATCGCCACTGAACTCGGTTCGGCACTGCGGGTCACCTCCGGCCCGGCACTGGAGCGCGCGGGCGACCTCGCTGCGATGCTGTCCAATCTCGTCGAGGGTGATGTGTTGTTCATCGACGAGATCCATCGCATCGCCCGGCCCGCCGAGGAGATGCTGTATCTGGCGATGGAGGACTTCCGGGTCGACGTGGTGGTGGGCAAGGGCCCCGGGGCGACGTCAATTCCGTTGGAGGTCGCTCCGTTCACCCTTGTCGGTGCCACGACCCGATCCGGTGCGTTGACCGGACCGCTGCGCGACCGCTTCGGGTTCACCGCGCACATGGACTTCTACGAGGCGGGCGAACTGGAGCGGGTGCTGTCCCGCTCGGCGGGCATCCTGGGCATCGAACTCGGTGCGGATGCCGGTTCTGAGATTGCCCGTCGCTCGCGCGGCACGCCCCGGATCGCCAACCGGTTGCTGCGCCGGGTGCGCGACTTCGCCGAGGTTCGCGCAGACGGGGTGATCACCCGCGATATCGCCAAGTCGGCGCTGGCCGTGTACGACGTCGATGAACTCGGCCTGGACCGGCTGGACCGGGCGGTGCTGTCGGCACTGACCCGCAGCTTCGGTGGCGGGCCGGTCGGGGTATCCACCTTGGCCGTGGCGGTCGGTGAGGAGGCTGCCACCGTCGAGGAGGTATGCGAGCCGTTCCTCGTGCGCGCCGGCATGATCGCGCGGACACCTCGTGGCCGGGTTGCCACCCCGCAGGCCTGGACGCACCTCGGAATGACGCCACCACCCGGGGCAGGCGGATTCGGGCAGCCGGTGTTGTTCGAATAGGGGACCGGCGCCCAGAACCGCCCTCAGATGCCGGCGAGAATCTCCGCCAGCACGTCGAGGCCCTCGAGAAGCAACTCATCGCTGATGGTCAGCGGCGGCAGGAAACGCAGCACGTTGCCGAAGGTTCCGCAGCTGAGCGCCAACACGCCCTGTGCGTGCGCCAGCGTGGTCAACGCCTTGGTGAGATCCGGATCAGGTTCCGCCGAGCCCGATTTCACCAACTCGACTGCGATCATGGCGCCGCGTCCACGAACGTCGCCGATGCGGTCGTCGTCGGCCTGCATCCGATTCAGCTTGTCCTTCATCAACGTCTCGATCCGCTTGGCGCGATCGAGCATGCCGTCGAGTTCGATGGTCTCGATGGTCGCCAGCGCGGCAGCGCATGCCAGCGGATTGCCGCCGTAGGTGCCGCCCAGACCGCTGACATGAGGGGCGTCCATGATCTCGGCCTTGCCGGTCACCGCCGAGAGTGGCAGGCCGTCGGCGATGCCCTTGGCCGTGACGATCAGATCCGGCTCGATCCCCTCGTCCTCGCAGGCGAACATCGCTCCGGTGCGGGCGAAACCGCTCTGCACCTCATCAGCGATGAACACCACGTCGTTGTCGGTGCACCACTGGCGCAACGCGGGCAGGAATCCCGGTGCGGGAACGATGAATCCGCCCTCGCCCTGGATGGGCTCGATGATGATGGCAGCCAGATTGGCTGCGCCGATCTGCTTGTCGATCACCGTCAGCGCCCGCTCGGCGGCCAGTTCGCCGTTGGTGGCCCACTCCTTGTCGATCAGACCGTCGCGGTAGGGGTAGGACATCGGGGCGCGATAGATCTCGGGTGCGAACGGACCGAAACCGCTCTTGTAGGGCATCGACTTCGCCGTGAGCCCCATCGTCAGGTTAGTCCGGCCGTGGTAGGCGTGATCGAAGGCGACCACCGCGCTGCGGCCGGTATAGGAGCGAGCGATCTTGACGGCATTCTCGACCGCTTCGGCTCCGGAGTTGAACAGCGCGGTGCGCTTCTCACCCGACCCCGGTGTCAGCCGGTTGAGGTGTTCGGCCACCGCGACGTACTCCTCGTAGGGCGTGACCATGAAGCAGGTATGGGTGAAGTCGGCGACCTGCTCGCGGACCGCGTCTACCACCCGCGGCGAGGAGTTGCCGATTGTGGTGACGGCGATGCCCGAGCCCAGGTCGATGAACCGGTTGCCGTCGACATCCTCGATGATCCCGCCGCCGGCGCGTGCGACGAATACCGGCATGGTGACGCCGACGCCGCGGGAGACCGCGGCCACCCGTCGCTTGGACAGTTCGGCCGAGACCGGTCCGGGTATCGCGGTGATGAGTTTGCGACTCTGCTCAACGGCGCTGAGTTCGATGGTGCTCACAGGTGTTCTCCTGACTTTCTCTCCAGTTAGGAGCGTAGTCGGCCGACAACGTGACGCAACAGAAAACCCGGTGCGACAAGGCCGCGCGGGCAGATCACACGGCAGTCCCGCCGACGCGATCCACGGTGGCGAAGGAACCGACGGCTGCACGGCGCAACCGCCGGGGTTGTCGCACCGGATGGCCCAGGGCGATCGCTGCGGCCAGCGCATACTGCTCCGGGGCGCCGAGCAGTCGCTTGACCGCGTCCTCCTGGCGGACCAGCATCGTGGTGAGAACGCCGCCCAGACCCTCGGCCTGGGCCGCGAGCAGGATGCTCCATGCGAATGGGTAGATCGACGCTCCGCCGGCGAAGGAATAGCGCTCAAGGTCGCGATCGACCGCGGCCAGTGCCGTCAGATCGGCGAAGACGACCAGCAGCACCGGAACCTGGTCGAAGTCAGCGGCGAACCCCTGAGCAGCCGCGGCGAGGACAGCGTCCGGGGCTGCCGCCACCGCCGCCGCCTCGGCGGCGCGGTCGTTGCCCGGTGCCCACGGCCGCAGGCCGGCAGCGCCCATCGCCAAGTAGTCGCGCCAGCCCGGCAGGTACAGGTCACGAAGCCTCGTCCTAGTCTCCGGATCCTTGACCAGCACAACGTGCCAGGCCTGGGCGTTGGCACCGCTGGGGGCGAACCGCGCGGTATCTAGAACACGCACCACGACATCGTCGGGGACCTGCTCGTCGGTGAATTCACGCACTGTGCCGGTGGTTCGCAAGGTGTCGATCAGGTCCATCGGGCCTCCATGAAGACCATTGTCGTCGGGGGTTCCCGGTGCGGGCAATGCGACGGTTGGGCGGTGCAGGAACAGTGCCGCCCTGGCAACTGGCACACTGGTCAGTCGTGGGACCGGTTGTCGCCAGTCTCGCATCGACCATCTGCACCCGAGACGAAAGATGCGTGCCGCCATGGAGCTGCTCAGTTTCCTGCCCCTGATCATCATCATGGGGGCATTCATGTTCTTTGCCTCGCGTCGCCAGCGCAAGGCTGTGAAGGCCACCATTGACCTGCAGGAATCATTGCGGGTGGGGGACCGGGTGCATACGACTTCCGGCCTGCAGGCGACCATTGCCGGGCTCGGTGAGGACACCGTGGACCTCGAGATTGCGCCGGGCGTGGTGACCACGTGGATGAAGTTGGCGGTCCGCGACCGGATCGTGCCGGCCGCACCGGAGATCGGCGGGGAGAACGCCACTGAACAGGCCTTCGAACTCAGCGAGACCGACGGGGACCGCCTGTCCCGAGACTGATCACCCGTCGCGCCACGTACCCTTTGCGGGGACGCGGACGACCGCCTGGCGGTTTCACGCCGTACAACGCGGCATACACCTAGGAGAATCAACAACGTGGCATCGTCTTCGGCGCCGGTGCATCCGTACCGCTACCTCGCGCTGTTCCTGTCAGCTCTGGTGGGCGTGTACCTGCTGGTGTTCCTGACCGGCAACAAGGAAGCCAAGCCCAAACTCGGTATCGACCTCCAAGGCGGCACCCGGGTGACGCTGACCGCCCGCACTCCGGACGGCTCCAAGCCGACGCGCGATGCACTCGATCAGGCTCTGCAGATCATCAGTGCCCGCGTCAACGGCCTTGGCGTGTCGGGATCGGAAGTGGTTATCGACGGTGACAACCTGGTCATCACCGTTCCCGGCAACGACGGCAACGAGGCGCGCAATCTCGGCCAAACTGCCCGGTTATTCATCAGGCCGGTGATCGGCCAGCCGATCCCCGTCGAGGCGGTCACAAAGCAGCCTCCCGGCGCCCCCGGCGCGCCGGGGGCGGGCGGACCGCCAACCGGTGCACCCGGAGCGCCGTCGGCGCCACCGGGCGCCGCTCCAGTTCCGCCGTCATCGGCACCCGCGCCTGCGCCGTCAGCGGCACCGGCAAGTCCGGCACCGCAGCCACGTCCGTACCCGCTCGAGCCCACGCCCGCGCCCACACCGTCCGCGCCCACCCCGGCGCCGGCATCGTCGCCCGCGCCCACCCCGGCGCCCACGTCCACGCCCGGGGCGCCCGCGCCGCTGCCCGGGCCTCCGGATCCGCGGCAGGACCTGGCCGCACGGATCAAGTTCGAGAAGGAACTGCGGCAGAGCACCAACCAGAACCTGTTGCTGATCTCGGTGCAGTACATGGCCAGCCGCTGCGACCAGGAAGACATCCTGGCCGGCAACGACGACCCGAACCTGCCCCTGGTCACCTGCTCGCAAGACCACAAGTACATCTACCTGCTGGACAAGTCGATCATCAGCGGTGACCAGATCAAGGACGCCACGTCCGGCTTTGACCAGCAGAGCGGGGCCTATGTCGTCGATCTGGAGTTCAAAGACGACGCCAGTACCACCTGGGGTGATTTCACCGCAGCCAATATCGGTACCCAGACCGCCTTCACGCTCGACTCCGCAGTGGTCAGCGCCCCGCAGATCCGGGAAGCCATCCCCGGCGGGCGCACCCAGATCAGCGGCGGCGATCCGCCGTTCACCGTTGACAGCTCCCGGCAGTTGGCGAACGTCCTCAAGTATGGCTCGCTGCCGCTCTCCTTCGAATCGTCGGAAGCTGAAACCGTCTCGGCCACACTGGGATTGACATCTCTGCGTGCTGGGTTGATCGCCGGTGCGATCGGGCTTGCGATGGTGTTGTTGTACTCGCTGCTCTACTACCGGGTGCTGGGTCTGCTCACCGCACTATCTCTGGTGGCCTCCGGAGCCATGGTGTTCGCCATCCTGGTGCTGCTCGGTAGATACATCAACTACACCCTCGACCTGGCCGGCATCGCAGGCTTGATCATCGGCATCGGCACCACAGCCGACTCGTTCGTGGTGTTCTTCGAACGCATTAAGGACGAGATCCGCGAGGGCCGATCGTTCCGGTCGGCGGTGCCTCGGGGCTGGGTGCGCGCCCGTAAGACGATCCTGTCGGGTAACGCCGTCAGTTTCCTGGCCGCGGCGGTGCTCTACTTCCTGGCCGTCGGTCAGGTGAAGGGATTCGCGTTCACCCTGGGTCTGACCACCATCCTCGACGTGGTGGTGGTGTTCCTGGTGACGTGGCCGCTGGTGTACCTGGCCTCGAAGTCAACCACTATGGCCAAGCCCGTGTTCAACGGTCTGGGCGCCGTCCAGCAGATCGCTCGGGAACGCCGGGCGTCCGGGGAATCCGAAACTGTCGCTGCGACGGGACGGGGGTAGTCCGATGACCGAGAACACCGACGACGTCGACGTCTCAGAGACGACTGACCTGAAGGCAGGCGAATTCGAGGCCATCGAACTCGAACCGATCTCCATGGCTGCGGACGCCGGTACTGCGGTGCCCCGGCACAGTTTCTTCACCCGGCTCTACACCGGGACCGGGGCCTTCGAGGTGGTTGGCCGCCGCAAGCTGTGGTTCGGGATCAGCCTGCTGATTGTCGGCATCGCGATCGCCAGCATTGTGTTGCGGGGCTTCACCTTTGGCATCGACTTCCAGGGCGGCACCAAGATGTCGTTCCCCCGTGGTGATGCCAGCGTCACCCAGGTCGAGGAGACTTTCGCTCAAACCATCGGTAAGAGTGCTGAGGCGGTGGTGGTGGTCGGCAACGGATCGACCTCCACCGTTCAGATCCGGTCGGAGACGCTGACCAACGATCAGACCGCCAAGCTGCGCGAGGCCCTGTTCGCCAGGTTCCAGCCCAAGGGCCAGGACGGCAAGCCCAGCAAGCAAGCCATCAGCGATTCGGCGGTGTCGGAGACCTGGGGCGGTCAGATCACCAAGAAGGCGCTCATCGCGCTGGCGGTGTTCCTGGTGCTGGTCACCATCTACATCACCCTGCGCTACGAGAAATACATGGCGCTGGCGGCCCTGGCCGCGCTGGGCTTCGACCTGATCACCACCGCCGGGGTGTATTCACTGGTGGGCTTCGAAGTCACACCTGCGACGGTGATTGGCCTGCTGACCATTCTCGGCTTCTCGCTCTACGACACGGTCATCGTGTTCGACAAGGTCGAGGAGAACATCAAGGGCTTTCAACACACCAC
>JBMOKE010000063.1:0-13298 GCA_049315425.1 Mycobacterium sp.
GTCCGAGAGCGCCAGCAGCGTGCTGCCGCCGTGGTCCGAGAGCGCCAGCAGGGTGCTGCCGCCGTGGTCCGAGAGCGCCAGCAGGGTGACAACGGAGTCGGTCATTGGATCGACCATTGCAACAAACCGTATCGCACGACCGTGCGATCAGGCAGTCAGCGAAGCGACGTCGGCATTGAGCACAGTGGCGACGGCCTGGGCGCTGATCGGTCCCTCCCGCAGGATCTTGGGCGCCTCGCCGGTGAGGTCGACGATTGTCGAGGCGGCCTGCCGCTCGGAGGGTCCACCGTTGAGATAGACGTCGACCAGGTCCCCGAGTTGACGTTGAGCCTCTTCAGCCGTGGCGGCCGCGGGTTGTCCGGAGATATTCGCGCTGGAGACCGCCATCGGTCCGATCTCGCGCAGTACTTCCAGGGCGACCGGCTGCAACGGCATGCGAAGCATCACCGTGCCGCGGGCGTCGCCAAGGTCCCACTGCAGCGACGGTGCCTGCTGCACCACCAGACTTAAAGCACCGGGCCAGAAGGCGCGGATCAACTCGTGTGCCGCATCCGGTACGGAGTAGACAAGTCCGGAGATGGTGTGCCAGGAGCCGACGAGAACCCCGACGGGCATATCGCGGCCCCGGCCCTTGGCCGCCAGCAGGCTCGCCACCGCGCGACTATCGAAGGCGTCGGCCCCGATGCCGTACACCGTGTCGGTGGGCATGACCACCAGCCGCCCACTCTTGACGGTGTCTATCGCCGCTGTGATGGCCTCGCTGCGGTTCTGCGGGTCGCGGCAGTCAAACATCCGGGCCACTATGGATCACCTCGCTGCAGTGCACGCGCCGTCACGAAACGGGGTCGACCGGTCAGATCGCGGTGCGCTGTGATGTCACCGAAAACCCCGACACTGATCATTATCCGGGCGGTGGCCTCCGATGTCGTGTCATCGTGTTCCACCGCCAGCAGGCCGCCGGGTTTAAGCCAGTCGGCCGCGCGAGCAATGAGGGGTGTGATTACCGACATTCCGTCGGCCCCGCCGAACAGCGCATGGGCCGGGTCATGTCGGGCCACTTCGGGTTCCAGCGGGCTGCCGGTGGGTAGGTAAGGCGGATTAGCCACCACCAGGTCGACGCTGCCGATGAGTTCAGGCAGTAGGCCGACGTCCGTCACATCGCCGCACACAAGGCGGACCGTGGTACCGACCGCATTGCGCCGCGCGTAATCCAAGGCTTCGGTGTCATCGTCGACTGCGATAACCCGGGCCCGTGGCCGCTGCGATGCCAGTGCGATCGCGAGCGCACCCGATCCGGTGCACAGATCCAGAATCACCGCATCGTGCGGAAGTGATTGCACCAGAGCCCATTCCAGCAGTGCCTCGGTCTCCGGGCGCGGGGTGAACACCCCGGGGCCGACATGCAGTTGCACCGGGCCGAATGGCGCGGTTCCGGTGATGTGTTGTAACGGAGTGCGCTGAGCACGCGCCACAATCGCTTGGTCAAAACGGTCGAAGAATTCCGGACCGGGAGCATCGAGAAGTGCCAGCCGACCGCGGTCGGTGCCGGCGACATGTGCGGCGAGCAGCTCTGCATCGGTTCGGGCCGAGTCGATTCCGGCACGGGACAGCGTCGCGGTTGCGGCGAGGATCGCCTCACGGAGGGGTGTCATGCCTGCTGCAACCGGGTTTGCTTGTCCGCGGCGATAAGGGCATCAAGCAGGTCATCGAGATCACCTTCAAGAACCTGATCGAGGTTGTGCGACTTGAAATTGATCCGGTGGTCGGCAATCCGGTTCTCCGGGAAGTTATAGGTGCGGATCCGCTCACTGCGATCCACGGTGCGGATCTGGCTGGCCCGGTCGGCCGAGGCATCCGCCGAGGCCTGCTCCTCGGCCAGCACCTGCAGTCGCGCGGCCAACACCTGCATGGCGCGCGCCTTGTTCTGCAACTGCGAACGCTCGTTCTGACAGGTGACGACGATCCCGGTGGGCAGGTGGGTGATACGCACCGCCGAGTCGGTGGTGTTGACGCCCTGCCCACCCTTGCCCGAGGAGCGGTAGACATCGATGCGCAGATCAGATTCGTCGATCTGCACCTGCTCGACCTCGTCGGGTTCGGGATAGACCAGGACGCCCGCCGCGGAGGTGTGCACGCGGCCCTGTGATTCGGTGACCGGTACCCGTTGCACGCGGTGCACACCGCCCTCCCACTTCAGCCGTGACCAGACGCCATCGCTCGAGTCGCCCTTGCTAGCGATCGAGATGGTTGCTTCCTTGTATCCGCCGAGATCGGAGAACGTCTCGTCAAGGACAGTCACCGTCCAGCCGTGGCGCTCGGCATATCGGATGTACATCCGGGCCAGATCGGCGGCGAACAACGCCGACTCCTCCCCGCCCTCACCGGATTTCACCTCGAGGACGATGTCATCGGAGTCGTGCGGATCGCGCGGTGCCAGCATGTCAGTCAGCTGATCGTCGAGTTCGGCGACCGTGGTCTCCAACTCGATCACTTCAGCGGCGAATGATGAATCGTCGGCGGCGAGTTCGCGAGCCGCCTCCAAGTCGCCGCGGGCGGCCTCCAATTTGCGGTAGGTCGCCGCGATCGGCGCCAGCTGCGCAAACCGCTTGCCTACCCGCCGGGCATTGACGGTGTCATTGTGCAACTCCGGATCGGACAGCTGTCGTTCCAGATCGGCATGCTCGGCCAGCACGGTATCGACGGCGTCAGCGGGAGCGCTGTGCGTCATCATCCGTCCTCACTTCGCGGGGGCCTGAAACGCAAACCGACGCCCGGCCTCTCGCGTCCGCGAAAGTTCAGGCGTCGGCGGTGTTGCTAGCTGTCGGCAGGCGTCGCGTCGGCCTCAGGCGTTTCGACGGTCTGCTTCGACCCCGGCCGCTTGCCGTAGCGCTTCTCGAAACGGGCGACCCGGCCGCCGCTGTCGAGGATCTTCTGCTTGCCGGTGTAGAAGGGGTGGCACTGGGAGCAGACCTCGACCACGATGTGGCCGCTCTCCTTGGTGCTGCGAGTCGTGAAACTGTTGCCACAGCCGCAGACCACGGTGGTCTCGCCGTAGGCGGGGTGAATGCCGGTCTTCATGGTGTCCTCTGCATTGTGTCGCCGGGTCGCCGACTGGATGGAATTCCCGGGGGCGTGAACCGGTACCTGAGGTCTATCAACGGCAATTATGCCAGTTCGGATGCCACTGGCCCAAACGGCCGGTATTGCCCGCCGCGACCCTGGCGGTGCCACAGCACGCCACCGGGCACGTCAAGGCCCTGGGCGCTCAGCGTGCGCTTGACGATCTTGTTGGTCGCTGTGGCCGGCAGATCATCGGCGATCCACACGTACCTCGGCCACGCCTTGGGTGATAAGTCCGGTTGCTCGGCAAGAAAGGTGCCGAACTCCTCGGGTGTCAGGCCCGCGTCGTCGGCCAGCACTATCGCCGCCATCACCGCATCCCCCACCTGCTGGTCTGGAACGGCATAGACGGCCACCCGGTTGATCGGCGGCAACCGGTGCAGGACTCGTTCGATCGGCGCGGTCGTGAGGTTCTCGCCGTCCACCCGCAGCCAGTCTCCGGTGCGCCCGGCGAGGTAGATCCAGCCCTCGACATCGCGGTAAGCAAGATCACCAGACCAATACATGCCATGGCGCAGCCGATCGCTGGTGGCCTGCGCGTCGTTGTAATAGCCGCCGAACAGCCCGGCGCCGGTTGTGTTGACGATCTCGCCGATCGCCTCGTCGCCGTTGACCAGCGCGCCGGAATCGTCGAATACCGCCGGCGGGCACTCCGTGACGGTATCGACGTTGTAGATCGCCACACCGGGAAATCCGCGACCGACCGAGCCGGGTGGGCACTGGCCGTCACGGGTGATGATCACCGCGCCCTCGGTGGAGCCGAAGCCGTCCCACACCGTGCAGCCGAAGCGTCTGCCGAATTCGGTGATATCGCGCTCAGCGGCCTCGTTGCCGAAGGCGACGCGCAGCGGGTTATCGGCGTCGTCGGCTTCCTCAGGTGTCGCCAGGACGTAGGCCAACGGTTTGCCGACGTAGTTCATATAGGTCACGCCGTAGCGGCGAAGGTCGCCCAGCAGACCCGAGGCCGAGAATGCTGCCGGCGCCATGGCCGCCCCGGCGGTCAGAGCCACCGACCAACCGGCCATCAGTGCATTGGAATGAAACAGCGGCATCGACAGGTAACAGACGTCGGACGCGGTGATCGAAAACCGTTGTACCAGAGACACTCCGGAGAACGGCACCATCATGTGGGCAACCTGGACCGCCTTCGGCTCACCGCTGGTACCAGAGGTGAAGATCAACATGAAGGTGTCGCCTGAGCCCACTTCGCGGTGTGGCGTCAGGGCGCCCGCGCACGCCACCAGTGCGACCCACTCGGTGGAGTCGACGTCGATCACTCGCACATCCGGAAGATCGAGCCCATCGAGCAGGCCGCGGTGGGCTTCGTCGGTGAGCAGCACCTGGCAATCCGCCCGGGTGATATCGCGCGCCAGTTCGTCCCCGCGCCGGGTGGTATTAATCCCGCACAGCACGTAGCCGCCCAGACCCGCAGCGGCCATCGCGGTGAGCATCTGAGGGGTGTTACCCAGCAATGTCCCGATATGCAGTGGCCGGTCAGGGTCGGACAGAGCGATCAGGGTGGCGGCGTGGCGCGCGGCCTCGCCAGTGTGTTCACGCCAACTCCACACCCGGTCGCCATACTTCACCGCGGGGCCGGGGTCACCAGAACGGTCGCGCAGCAACTGCTGGACGGTGTCCGCCACGTCAGAGAGCTTCAGCCAAAGTAGGCGTCAGCGGTCAGTCGGAGTCCATCGAGCCCGGCGCCGTCTTGGACACCTGCACCAGGAACTCGTAGTTGGTCTTGGTTTTGCGCAGCTGGCTCATCAGCAGGTCGATCGCCTGATGCGAATCCAGACCGCTCAATACCCGGCGCAACTTGTGCACGACCGCGAACTCGTCGGTCGAGAGCAGCAACTCATCCTTGCGGGTACCGGACGGATTGACATCAACCGCCGGGAACACCCGACGCTCGGCGATCTTGCGATCGAGCTTGAGTTCGGCGTTGCCGGTGCCCTTGAATTCCTCGAAGATCACCGTGTCGCCGGTGGATCCGGTCTCGACCATGGCGGTGGCAATGATGGTCAACGAACCACCGTGCTCGATATTGCGCGCCGCGCCGAGGAAGCGCTTCGGCGGGTACAGCGCGGTCGAGTCGACGCCACCGGACAGGATGCGCCCCGAGGCCGGCGAAGCGTTGTTGTAGGCGCGGCCCAGGCGGGTGATCGAGTCGAGCAGCACCACCACGTCCTTACCCTGCTCCACCAGTCGCTTGGCCCGCTCGATGGCGAGTTCGGCGGCCTGGGTGTGGTCTGACGGCGGTCGGTCGAAGGTGGAGGCGATGACCTCACCCTTGACCGAGCGCTGCATATCGGTGACCTCTTCAGGCCGCTCGTCGACGAGCACAACCATCAGGTGGCATTCCGGATTGTTCTTGGTGATCGCGTTGGCGATGTCCTGCATGATCGTGGTCTTGCCGGCCTTGGGCGGCGAGACGATCAGGGCGCGCTGGCCCTTGCCGATCGGCATGATCAGATCGATGACGCGAGTCGTCAGCTTCTCCGGCGTGGTCTCCAGGCGCAGCCGCTGATTGGGGTACAGCGGGGTCAGCTTGCCGAACTCGGGACGCTTGCGGGCGTCCTCGACCGGGCCGCCGTTGACGCTGTCCAGGCGCACCAGGGGGTTGAACTTCTGGCGCTGGTTCTGGCCGGCGCCCTCACCTTCACGGGCCACCCGCACCGCACCGGTGACGGCGTCGCCACGGCGGAGGCCGTTCTTGCGGACCATGTTCATCGACACGTACACATCGTTGGGCCCGGCCAGATAACCGGAGGTCCGCACGAAGGCGTAGTTGTCGAGAACGTCGAGGATCCCGGCGACCGGCTGGACGACGTCGTCCTCACGCAGCTCAGCCTCGCCGCCGCCGGCACCACCTTCGCCGCCGGGGCGTTCACTGCGCCGACGCCGATCGCGGAACCGCCGCCCGCGGCGCCCGCCGCGGCCATCACCGTCGTCATCACGGTTTTGCTGACCGCTCGGCTCCCCACCCTGGTCGGCAGAATCCCGGTTGTCGCTGCGGTTGTCGGCTCGTCGCTCGGTGCCGTCGCCTCTGCGTTCGTTGCGCTCGGGACGACGGTTGTCGTCGCCGCTCGACTCGGGCCGCGAGGCCTCCGTATCGGCCCGGGGGGCTTCGTCGGAACCAGTGGCTTGCCTGCGGCTGCCATCGCTGCCCTGGGTACCGCCGCCGTTCTGGGTTTCCTGGATTGCGGAGATCAGCTCGTTTTTACGCATCCCCGAGGTCGCCTTGACACCGACGCTGTTGGCCAGCGCGCGCAGTTCCGGCAACACCATGGTCGCCAGCGAACCGTCGGCGGAGTCGGAGCTTTCGGATTTCACGGCGGCCGGCGACTCCGTCGGTGGAGTGCGGTCTTCGGCCGTGATGAGGTCCGTATCGGTCACGGATTTCCTTTCTTTCCCTCGCGTCCTACATGGTGCGGGGGTTTCTGGCGTTCAGCTGATTCGCTGTACGCGGCACATCACCAGTCATCGGTGTCGACTGGGTGGATGCGGCGGTCGGCGCGTGACGGCCAACCGTGAGTCCACTGACTGCAGTGCGAAGATTTTGGTGATAGTCCTAGTTTCGGCGCAGGTGAACACGCTGCGGTTGCCGGACTCACTGAGGATAGCCGCCTTTGCTGCCCGAAGCAACAAAGCTCACCCGTGGGGGCGTGGAACCGTCGTCGCGACACCCGAATCCCAGCGTATCGGTCCACCGACGGCCATCTCGCCGATAGCGAACCCGTTAGCCGTGCCGAAGTCGAGCGCCTCCGCCGGCAACTCGGTGCGGGTGGTGAGCGCCAGAACGGCCGGACCGGCTCCGGAGAGCACCGCCGGTACCCCGCAGGCCCGCAGGACCCGAAGGTATTCCGCACTGGCCGGCATCGCCGCAGCGCGCTGCGGCTGGTGCAGCGCGTCTTCGGTGGCCGCCATCAGCAAGTCCGGGCGTTCAGTCAGCGCCACCACCAGCAACGCGGCCCGGCTGACGTTGAACCGCGCAGCTTCATGGCTGATCTGCGGCGGCAACAGCACCCGCGTCTCCGCAGTGGAGGACCGCACCTCGGGGATTCCGGGGAACAGCCGGATATCGGGGTGCAGGCGCAATCGGACCGCAGCATAGCCGGGCGTGCCGGTATCGACCTCGGTCCAAGACACCACTGCCCCGCCCAGCACCGCCGCTGAGGCGTTGTCCGGGTGACCTTCGAATTCCGAGGATAGCTGAATCAACTGCGCGTCGGTCAACGGTTCGCTATTCACTTGTGCCACAAGGGCATTGGCGACCGCCAACCCACCCACGACGGCCGCGGCCGAGGAACCGAGGCCGCGGGAGTGCGGGATGGCGTTACGACAACGGACCACCAGGCCGGCGGCGTGAAAACCCGCGGCCTCAAGACCACGGTGGATGGCCGCGACCACCAGATGTTCGGGGCTCGCCGGCACCTGCCCGGCGCCCTCTCCGGAGACCTCGACGATCAGGCCGACGTCGGTGGTCTCGACCACGATCTGGTCATAGAGCCCCAGCGCCAGCCCCATGCTGTCGAAGCCGGGGCCGAGGTTGGCGCTGGACGCTGCCACCTCGGCGGTGCCGGTCAGCCCAGCGGGTAGCAGAACGGTCACCGACGGCTCACTGTTCTTCAGCCCAACCCGAGGGCGGCGACAACGGCACTCGGGTCGACCGGGACCGGGGTGACGGATGGCATATCCCGCAGCGCGGTGTCGGGGTCCTTCAGGCCGTGCCCGGTGACGGTGCAGACCACCGTCGAACCGGGACGCACCCAGCCGTCCTCGGCCGCCTTGAGCAGGCCAGCGACACTTGCCGCCGATGCCGGCTCCACGAATACGCCCTCCTCGCGGGCCAGCAGACGGTAGGCGCTGAGCAGTTCGGTGTCGGTGGCCGCCAGGAATCTGCCGCCGGACTCTTCGCGTGCGGCCATCGCGCCGTCCCATGACGCCGGGGAGCCGATCCGGATGGCGGTAGCCAGGGTCTCGGGATTGCTCACCGGCTTGCCGAGTACCAGTGGCGCCGCGCCGGCGGCCTGGGTGCCCAGCATGCGGGGCAGCTTGTCGGTCAGGCCGTCCCGGTGGTACTCGGTGTAGCCCTTCCAATAGGCGGTGATGTTGCCGGCATTACCCACCGGAAGCGCGTGCACATCCGGCGCGGTACCCAGCGCGTCGACGATCTCGAAGGCCGCGGTCTTCTGCCCCTCGATGCGGACCGGGTTGACGCTGTTGACCAGTGAGATGGTCGGGTAGTCGGCGGTGAGCTTGCGGGCCAGGTCCAGGCAGTCATCGAAGTTGCCGTCGACTTGAATGATCTTGGCGCCGTGCATGACCGCCTGGGCCAGCTTGCCCATCGCGATCTTGCCCTGCGGGATCAACACCGCACAGGTGATCCCGGCCCGCGCGGCATAGGCCGCCGCTGACGCCGAGGTGTTACCGGTCGACGCGCACAGCACCGCCTGACGTCCATGCGCGACGGCCTCGGTGACCGCCATCGTCATGCCGCGGTCCTTGAACGACCCGGTGGGGTTGAGGCCCTCGACCTTGAGATGAACCGTGCAACCGGTCCGCTCTGACAGTCGAGGTGCAGGCACCAGCGGTGTGGCGCCCTCCAGCAGGGTCACCGGCGTCCATCCGGCTGCCATCGGCAAACGATCCCGATAGGCCTCGATCAGACCGGGCCACGGTGTGTGAATACGGGTAGAGGTTTTACTCATTCGCTGGTTCCCTCCAGGCGCAGCACGCTGTTGACCTCCTGGACGACATCGAGCTCGGACAGCGCGGCAACAGTTTCGGACAGCGCGGCGTCGGCTGCGCGGTGCGTGACCACTACGATCCGCGCTCCGTTGGGCTGACCGTGGGAGTCGAGAATACCCTCTTGGCGGACCTCGGCGATACTGACATCACGCCTGCCGAATTCCGTTGCCACCGAGGCCAATACACCTGGACGATCCTTAACTGTCATGCTCACGTAATAGCGAGTGGAGACGATGCCCATCGGTGCGATCGGCAGCTGCGCGTACTTCGACTCCCGAGGCCCCCTACCGCCGTGCACCCGGTTGCGCGCAGCCATCACCACATCACCCATCACCGCCGACGCGGTCGGGTTGCCGCCCGCGCCCTGACCGTAGAACATCAGCCGCCCGGCCGCCTCGGCTTCAACTACGACGGCGTTGAACGCGCCGTTGACGGTGGCCAGTGGATGACTCAGGGGCACCAGCGCCGGGTAGACCCGTGCCGACACCCGCTGGCCACTGGGGGTTTCGATGCGTTCGCAGATAGCCAGCAGTTTGATCGTGCAGCCGAGCCCGCGGGCGGCGTCGAAGTCGGCAGGGCTCACCTTGGTGATGCCCTCCCGGTACACGTCGTCGGCGGTGACCCGGGTGTGGAACGCGATGGACGCCAGAATCGCCGCCTTGGCAGCGGCGTCGTAACCCTCTACATCAGCGGTCGGGTCGGCCTCGGCGTATCCCAATGCGCTCGCGTCGGCCAGCGCGCTGTCGTAATCGGCTCCCGTAGAGGCCATTTCGGACAGGATGTAGTTGGTGGTGCCGTTGACGATGCCGGCGACCCGCAAGACCGTGTCACCGGCCAGGGATTGGGTGAGCGGCCGTATCACCGGGATGGCGCCGGCTACCGCTGCCTCGAAGTACAGGTCGACGTGGGCGTGTTCGGCGGCCTGAGCCAATTCTCCGGTGGACTGCGCCAGCAGTGCCTTGTTAGCAGTCACCACCGACTTGCCGTGTTCCAGTGCGGCCAGAATGGCCTTGCGCGCCGGTTCCACCGGGCCCATCAACTCGACCACGATGTCGACGTCATCACGGGAGACCAACTCGTCGACGTCGTCGGTCAACATCCCGGCCGGCACCGTTCGGTCGTCGGACACCCGACGCACCGCGACACCACGCAGTTCCAGTGGCGCACCAATGCGCGCCGTCAGATCGGCGGCGCTGGCCTCGATGATTCGCACCACTTCGCGGCCGACGTTACCGAGTCCGAGCACGGCGATACCGATCGGCTTCTGCTTATTCACGCACGCACCTCCAGGCTGAGCAGATCCTCGACGGTCTCCCGGCGTAGCACCAGGCGGGCCCGTCCCTCGCGCACCGCCACCACGGCCGGGCGGCCGATCAGGTTGTACCGGCTCGACATCGAATAGCAGTAGGCACCGGTGGCGGCGACGGCGAGAAGATCCCCGGGAACCACATCGTCGGGAACCCAGGCGTCGCGAACCACGATATCCCCAGTCTCGCAATGCTTCCCGACGATACGTGCGAGTGTCGGGGCGTCGGTGCTGCCCCGGGAGACCAGCCTGACATCGTATTCCGCGCCATAAAGCGAGGTCCGGATGTTATCGCTCATACCGCCATCGACGCTGATATAACGTCGGTCGGCGCCGGCGCTGATCGCCACGTCTTTGACCGTCCCGACTTCGTAGACCGTGATGGTGCCCGGCCCGGCGATCGCCCGACCCGGCTCGACCACCAGTCGGGGCACGGGCAGACCGACGGCGGCAGACTCGGCGCGCACGATCGCCTCGAGCTTGGCCGCCAGATCGGCAACCGGTGGCGGGTCATCTCCGGCGACGTAGGAAATCCCCAGCCCACCGCCGAGGTCAACGGTCGCGATCTGCGCGGTCTTGTCCACACCGAACTCGGCAACGACGTCACGCAGCAGGCTGATCACCCTCCGGGCGGCCAACTCGAATCCGTCGACGTCGAAGATCTGGGATCCGATGTGGCTGTGCAGCCCGACCAGCCGCAGGTGGTCGGCGGCGAACACCCGTCGCACGGCTGTTATCGCGTCGCCGGCCGCCAGTGACAGGCCGAATTTTTGGTCTTCGTGTGCGGTGGCGATGTACTCATGGGTGTGCGCCTCCACGCCAACGGTCACCCGCACCATCACGTTCTGCACGATCCCGGCCTCAGCAGCGACGGCCTCCAGCCGGTCGATTTCGGTCATCGAATCCACAACCACGTAACCGATTCCGACCTTGACCGCTTCGGTGAGCTCGCCGATCGATTTGTTATTGCCGTGCAGGGCGATTCGCTCGGCCGGGAAGCCCGCATTCAGCGCGACGGCGAGTTCGCCGCCGCTGGCCACGTCGAGCGACAGCCCCTCTTCGGCGACCCAGCGTGCGATCTCGGTGCACAGGAAAGCCTTGGCCGCGTAATGCACGTTGTCTCCGCCGCCGAATGCCGTCGCCATCTCCCGGCAGCGGCCACGGAAGTCATCCTCGTCGATCACGAACAGCGGTGTCCCGTACTGCTCGGCAAGTTCGGTGACGGTGACACCGGCGACGCTCACCACACCGTCGGCACCACGGGACACGTCGCGCGGCCAGATGTTGGGCGCCAGAGCAAGCATCTCGGTCGCGGTCTGCGGGCGGGCCGGCAACCCGCCCTGCTGGATCTCGCCGGCGTGCCGGGGGCCTGCGGGATGGACGTTCACATGCGCTCCGGTGCCGAGACGCCGAGTATCGCGAGTCCGTTGGCAATCACCTGACGGGTTGCGGCACACAGGGCAAGTCGGGCCCGGTGCAGGTCACTCGCGGGCTCGTCGCCCTGTGGTAACACCCGGCAGGAATCGTAGAAGCGGTGATAGTCACCGGCCAGATCCTCGAGATAGCGGGACACCCGGTGTGGTTCGCGCAGCGCCGCGGCCGACTGCAGCACCCGGGGGAACTCGCCGAGAGAGCGCATCAACGTGCCTTCTTTATCGTGGCTCAGCTCCTCGAGGTGTGCCAGATCGGGTGTGAGCCCGAGTTCGGCGGCGGTGCGGGCCAGCGCGCACAGCCGAGCGTGTGCGTATTGCACGTAGTAGACGGGATTCTCGGCCGACGCCGATGACCACAGCGCCAAGTCGATATCGATGGGTGAGTCCACCGATGAGCGGATCAGGGCGTACCGGGCAGCATCCACGCCGATCGCCTCGACGAGATCGTCGAGGGTGATCACCGTGCCGGCCCGCTTGCTCATCCGCACCGGTTGACCGTCGCGGACAAGATTGACCAACTGACCGATCAGCACCTCGACGCTGTCCGGGTTGTCACCGAGGGCTGCAGCCGCGGCCTTGAGCCGGGCGATATACCCGTGGTGGTCGGCACCGAGCATGTAGATGCACAGGTCGAACCCGCGCTGACGCTTGTCCAGGTAGTAGGCGAGGTCGCCGGCGATATAGGCGGGCTGGCCATCGCTCTTGATGACGACGCGATCCTTGTCGTCGCCGAACTCGGTGGTGCGCAGCCAGGTTGCGCCGTCCTTCTCGTAGATGGCGCCGGTCTCGCGAAGTTTGGTGATGGCCTGGTCCACCCGGCCGCTGGTGTGCATCGAGTCCTCGTGGGTGTAGACGTCGAAGTCGGTGCCGAACTCGTGCAGCGAGGCTTTGATGTGATCGAACATCAGATCCACGCCGATGGTCCGGAACGTCTCGCGTTGCTCGGCATCGGGAAGGCTCATCGCATCAGGCGCCTTGGCGAGCACCTGCGCCGCGACATCGCTGATATAGGCGCCGGCGTAACCGTCTTCGGGTGCCGGCTCACCCTTGGCGGCGGCGATCAGTGAGTTGACGAAGCGATCGATCTGGGCGCCGTGGTCGTTGAAGTAGTACTCGCGCACGACGCGAGCACCCTGGGTGCTCAGCAGCCGGCCGAGTGCATCGCCGACTGCAGCCCAGCGGGTGCCGCCGATGTGAATCGGACCGGTCGGGTTGGCGGAGACGAACTCGAGGTTGATGTCACGGCCGTCGAGCAGACCCGAGCGACCGTAGCCCGCACCGGCCGCCAGGATATTGGCGACGATCACGCCTTGGGCCGCCGTCGCGATGCGCAGGTTGACGAACCCGGGTCCGGCAACCTCGGCGGCGGCGATTCCGTCAGCGCCGGCCAGTGCGGTGGCCAACCAGCCCGCGAACTCGCGCGGGTTCGCGCCTGCCTTCTTACCCACCTGCAGCGCCAGATTCGTCGCGTAGTCACCGTGCTCGGGATTACGCGGACGCTCGACGATCACCGTCGCCGGCAACGCGGCCGGGTCGAGGCCGTGTTCCGTCAGCACCGCGGCGGCGGTACTGCGCAACAACTCGGCGATATCGGCGGGGGTCACGGGTGATTATCCTATGCGTTAGGCTGACTTTGCCCGACGGCGCAGCGTATGCGCCCCCGTAGCTCAGGGGATAGAGCGTCTGCC
>JBMOKE010000252.1:0-2954 GCA_049315425.1 Mycobacterium sp.
CGGGCGGTGCCGTCGTGGCAGCCGACCGCGTGGCAGCCGACCGCGTGGCAGCCGAGGGCTTGGACACGCCGGGCTTGGTGACAGGTCCCCGAGACCGCGCGCCTGCCGGTGCACGGGAAGCGCTCGACGACTCGCTCGTCGCGGCACCGGTTGAACTGCCCGAGTCAGTAGCCGAGGGCTCGGCGTAGGCGAGGGCGCAGCCGACGGTTGAACCGGCGCCGGCCAGTACCCCGGCAACCGCGACACCCAAGCAGAGTTCTGTGACCTTCTTCACCGCAGTATCCCCAATTCTCTCGGCCGCAGAGGCCTTGCAATTTGACACTGAGCGTAAGCCGCCGACCCGATGGATTGGGTGTTTCCGGCCCTAAAAAAAGATCCGCGTCGGCAAATGTCCTGTTCGGCTGGTGACCTTGGTCCTTTGTGGGTTCCGGACTACTTTTAACTGCACTGTTTTCGTGGTTGGATAGTGGCAGGGGTTGCTCCCGGCAAACTGAAAGCTGACGAAATGAGTGCCGGATTCTTTGTGGGACGGCTCGGCCCATTGGCCGCGGCGTTGGGCGTTGGTGCGGCCGTTGCGCTCGGTTTGGCGGCAGAGGCTTCGGCGGCACCCTCCGGTAACTCGACCGCAGCCGGCCAGGCCGGTGATTCTCCGACACACAGCAGAGCGCACCGGGAACGTGCAGCCGCACCAACCTCGGCACACGATGGTGTGGCAGGGCGCGAGCCCGCTGGCGTCCGACCTCCCGCGCGCCCGACGGCCAGCCGACGGCAACCCTCGGCGCGAGCGGTCGGCGATGGACCGGCGGCGTTCTTCGGTAACCAATCGCCGACGCTGCGCCCGGTGCGATCCGGCGAGAGCGCCACCGGCGTGGTCAGCGGCCAACTCAACGCCGCCGATCCGGACAGCACCTCCCTGACCTACCGCGTCACCCAGACCCCGGCGCACGGATCCGTGGCGGTCAGCGCCGACGGAAGTTATGCCTACACGCCGGACCCGGAGATCGCCGCGACCGGCACGACTGATTCCTTCCGGGTCAGCGTGAGCGACGCCGACAGCGGTTTCCACATTCACGGGCTCGTCGGCCTGATCAACCTGCTCACCTTCGGGCTGGTCGGGACCAGCGGTCATACCGACTCGGCCACCGTTGCCGTTACCGTGGCGCCGTTCACCCCGGGCAACCACGCCCCGGTGGTGGGCACACCGGCGGTGGGTAGCCCCAACGCGGTGACGGGTGTCGTGACGGGCAGTGTGAGTGCGACCGACGCCGATGGTGACACGTTGGCCTACAGCGCTCCGGCGACGACGACCAAGGGCGCTGTGAGTATCGGTGCCGGTACCGGTGCGTTCACCTACACCCCGACCGTCGCTGCGCGTAACAATGCCGCCGCCACCGGTGCGACCGCGGCGGATCTGCAGGACAGCTTCACCGTGACGGTCAGCGACGGACGCGGTGGCACGGCGACGGCCGCCGTCACGGTTGCGGTCAGTCCCACCCCCGGTACCACCCCGGGCAACCACGCCCCGGTGGTGGGCACACCGGCGGTGGGTAGCCCCAACGCGGTGACGGGTGTCGTGACGGGCAGTGTGAGTGCGACCGACGCCGATGGTGACACGTTGGCCTACAGCGCTCCGGCGACGACGACCAAGGGCGCTGTGAGTATCGGTGCCGGTACCGGTGCGTTCACCTACACCCCGACCGTCGCTGCGCGTAACAATGCCGCCGCCACCGGTGCGACCGCGGCGGATCTGCAGGACAGCTTCACCGTGACGGTCAGCGACGGACGCGGTGGCACGGCGACGGCCGCCGTCACGGTTGCGGTCAGTCCCACCCCCGCAGCGTCGCCCTCGCTGGTCGCATTCCCCGGTGCCGAAGGGTTCGGCGCCTACGCCACCGGTGGCCGCGGTGGCAGCGTCCTCTACGTCACCAACCTCAATGCCGACGGCCCCGGCTCGTTGCAGTGGGCTATCGACCAACCCGGCGCGCGCTACATCCTGTTCAAGGTCAGCGGTCTGATCAACACCCAGATCCATCTGACGAACGGCGACGTCACCATCGCCGGACAGACCTCTCCCGGTGGCATCACCATCCGCGGTCTAGTCACCGACGAGAGTCCGTATCAGGACCAGGATGTGCGCGCTCCTACCGACTTCGCCGAGAACTGGATCCTGCAGCACATCCGTATCCGGCCGGCCCCGACTACCACTGGTGACGACGGACTCCGGCTGCGCTACACCCGTAACGCCATCGTGGATCATGTCTCCATCGGCAACGCTCTCGACGAGGCGATCGAGATCTCCTACTCCAACAACATCACCGTTCAGAACACGATCATCGCCGAAACCGTTGGGGGACATTCGTTTTATGGCGGAATCCTGATGAACTACTCCAACCCGGCCTACGGCTTCGGACTCGACAACGTGTCGCTTCACCACAACGTGTTCAATCGCATCGAAGGACGGCTGCCCGAGGGCAGCCGGGAGTCTGCCGCCGCGGCCAGTACCTATATGAATCTGGAAATGTCGAACAACCTGTACTGGGATCCGCGATTCTTCGTGGCCCTTGGCGTTACCTCCGGTGTCGCCAGTGGCGGCCCCCGACCGATCTATTGGAGGCTCAACGCGGTCAACAACCTGTTCCACACGGCCAACAACTTCCAATACGGCATGTTCGACGATCAGATTCTCAATGTCGCCCGCAACGAACTCTTCGTCAGCGGTAACAAGATGGACCTCTACCCGTCGCGGTCGGACTACCAACTGTTTTTCTGCTGCAACGACTATCCCGACCAGACCAGCCCGGGTACTACCTCGCGGCAGGCACAGGCCCGGACCACCCGCCACCCATTCCCGGCCATCACCTATACGCCCACCGATCAGTTGCGCGGTGTCTTGCTCAATACCGCAGGCGCCTGGCCGCGCGACCCGATGGACACCCGCCTGATGGGTTTTGTGG
>JBMOKE010000253.1:0-2923 GCA_049315425.1 Mycobacterium sp.
CCGGTCGCCTGCGCTGTGATGCACACCCCGGGCCGGCCCATTGACGCGTTCGTCGTCCGCAAGGCCACCAAAACCCATGGCCTGCAACGGCTTATCGAAGGTGCGGACGTGGTCGGTAACCGAGTTCTGGTGGTGGAGGACACCAGCACGACGGGTGGTTCGGCGTTGACGGCCGTGAATGCCGTGCGCGAGGCGGGCGGGACCGTGGTGGGTGTCGCCACTGTCGTCGACCGTGCCACCGGCGCGGCCGCGGCGATCGAGGCCGAGGGTGTGCCGTACCGCAGCATCCTCGGACTTGCCGAACTCGACCTGCCGCAGCAGTGACGAAACGGGCCCGGGGCGGTGAGTTCCCGGAGCCGGACGATCCACCCGAGTCGGACCTTGACTGGGACGAGGTCGTCGACGTCATCTGTGTCGGCACTGATCCCGGCCCGACGGCGCAGGCGATCTCAGGCGCTCAGTGCGGTCGGCGGGTGCTTGCCGTCGCCCGGCCGCAGACCGTTGACACCGATACCGCCGCCTACGTCGCGGAGATGACCGCGGACCTCGCGTCACCGGAACCGGGCCCGCAGTTTCCGCTCACGCGTGCGCGGCCGACCGAAGTCGAACCTGCGCGCGGCCGCGTGATCGACACCTTCGTCGGCGCACACCTGCGGGACTGGGCGGGGCAGTGTTGGGCAACGCCGTTCGGTGTTCTCTACACCGACGCTTTCGGTATCGATACCGCGGCGATGCGCACCGATGAGGGACTGCACATCGAGGCCGCCGTGGTCGGTGAATATCCCTCGGGTGCGCAACGCAGTGGCCGGGCCGTGGCCGACTGGCTGGTCGCCCAGGCACTCGAACATGACGTACAACCGGATCCTGACCTCACCCTGCAACGTCTGATCATCGAGTACGGACGGGTGGCCGGCGCCGAACTGCTTACCGCCTCGGGAACACTGCTGGTGCGGGCGCTGAACGGAGTGGCGTTGCCGTCGGGTGACGGGGATACCGCCTCGTCCGATGCCTGCTGGGCGCTCCATGCCGATCCCGGCGATGGGAACATTGAGGTGGCGATCATCGGACGTCCGGCGGGCCGATTCGGACGGGTGGAACTTCTCACGTCGGGTTAGGTCGCTCCGGTCTCGCCGGGACGGAATGACCGAAACCGCGAACTCTGTGCACCGGATGCATTGGGGCCGTAGATGGCCAGCATGCGCGCGTACCCCACGGCGATGTAGCGGCCGAGGTGACCGCCGCGCACGACCGCGGCATCGCCGGGGTGCAGCGTCACCGAGGCTCCTTCGGATTCGATGACGAGTTCGCCGGCCAGCAGGTAGGTGGTCTCGTCGTGCGGGTGGAGGTCTTCCCATCCCTCGTTTTCGAGCTCCCACTCGTGGATCACGACATCGTTCCACGTGGCTCCCGGAGCGTCCGTGTCGTGACCGGTAAGGGTCTCGCAGCCGTTCCGCCGGCCATCGGTGTCGGGCGTCAGCATCACTCGTGGGTAGCGGACCAGTGCGGCCCGCGCGTGGTCGAAACCCATCTGTCCGAGGCTACCCTTCCACTATGTCGACTAACGGGCCGACCGACGGGTCCGAGCCCGGTCCCACCGAGTGGTCCTCCGATGGACCGGGAGTCGGCCCCTGGCTCAGCACCCGGCCCGAACCCGTCCCCGATGACGCGCGCTACGACCCCGAGTTACTCCGGAACGGTGATGCCCGCAACGTCGTTGACGCGTACCGATATTGGCGGCGCGAGGCGATCATCGCCGATATCGACCAGCGTCGGCATCCGCTTCATGTGGCGATCGAGAACTTCGGCAATGACGCCAATATCGGCGCTGTGGTGCGCACCGCCAATGCCTTCGCCGTCGACACCGTGCACATCGTTGGCCGCCGGCGCTGGAACCGACGCGGGGCCATGGTCACCGATCGCTATCAGCGACTGCGCCACCATGACAGCACCGAGGAACTCCTGAGTTTCGCGTGTGGCGCCGGGCTGACCGTGATCGCTGTCGACAATGTGCCGGGCGCGGTGCGACTCGAGGAGGTTGCCCTGCCGCGGGACTGCCTGCTGGTGTTCGGCCAGGAAGGGCCGGGCATCTCTACCTCGGCCCAGAACGGTGCCGCGTGGACGGTATCGATCGCCCAGTTCGGGTCGACCCGCAGTATCAACGCGGGTGCCGCCGCCGGTATCGCCATGCATGCCTGGATCCGGCAGTGGGCTGACTTTTCCCAGGCCTGGTAGGGCAGGATTGCGGTCGTGGACCAGCAATGGGCGAACCGGGCGGCCAGTGCCGAAGCTGCCATCGCCAAACGACACCTCCGGCGGCTCTGGCAACTGCCGGCAACGCAACTCGGGGTGGTCGGGTGGCCGCCCACCCGCAAAGATCTGGCCTTCGGAACCTGGCACTACTGGTGGCAGGCCCACCTGCTGGACACCCTCGTCGACGCCCAGGTGCGCGACCCACGACCGGAGCGCGTGGAGTCGATCAAGCGCCAAATCCGCGGCCACCTCGCGCGCAACAACGGCCGGTGGACCAACAACTACTACGACGATATGGCCTGGCTTGGGCTGGCTCTGGAGCGAGCCAGCCGGCTTGCCGGTATCCCGAGCCCACGAGCGCTGGCGACATTGGCCGCCCAGCTCACCGACTCCTGGGTGCCCGAAGACGGCGGCGGAATCCCCTGGCGAAAACAGGATCAGTTCTTCAACGCCCCGGCCAACGGCCCGGCCGGGATCTTCCTCGCCCGCTACGGCGGCCGGGTGCGCCGGGCTGAGCAGATGGCCGACTGGATCGATGCGACGCTGATCGATCCGGATACCCATCTGGTGTTCGACGGCATCAAATCCGGTTCCCTGGTGCGTGCCCAGTACACCTATTGCCAGGGCGTCGTGGTGGGCCTGGAGACGGAGTTGGCCGTGCGCACCGGCGATG
>JBMOKE010000008.1:0-45807 GCA_049315425.1 Mycobacterium sp.
GGACGGCGGCCGCGGCGGCGGTTCTACCGGCTCTGTCGACTCTTCTGCGGTGGTCCCGTCGGCCTCCGTGGCAGCCTTGAGTTTGCCTCGCAATTCGGCAGCCCGGGCGCGCGCAGCTTCGGCACGGGCCTGGGCGGCTTCGGCTTCGGCTTCAGCCGCCCGGGCAAGCTCGTCAGCGCTTCCCGACGGATCAGGCTCGCTTGTCGTCATGGAACCTCCTCATCGTCGGGTCTTTCGAGTCGGCTGACGGTGAGCGACGCTATCACTGCAGCGCGGGAATCTTTCCTGACCTCAGGACTGCGGGGGATCGGATATGCAACAGTTAGCCCGTGCGATCGACCGTAGCCGCTGCCGCCGTCCTGATGGTTGCCGGAATCGTTTCTCCCGCCCCGGCGCAGGCCGACGAGTGCAACGACGCGTTCTGCACACCCGGCGTCACCGGCGGGGTGGTGCTGGGTGCACCGTGCGGGGATACCTCGTTCTACGTGTTCGGGACGACGTCATGGGGCAGGTTGGTGTTCTGTGGTTCGCCGCGCCGCTACGACCCGCGCTATTTCCGCTCGCCGCCCATGATGGGTGTCCGGGACCTCAACTCCAGCTGCTCGGCCAACGAGAACTCTGTCGCGCAGGCGCCGGACGGACTATTCCTCACCTGTTCCTTCGAGAACAACCAGGCGATCTGGGTGCGGGGCGACGCCTGATTTGCCTACCAGGTGCGAAGTGAGCACAACGCGCCTTTGGCGCCGGAGTTCGTGACCACTACCGCACCGTCGACCGCGATTGTGCAGTGGAAGTTCGGTGGGTTCGGGGACCGTCCGCTGCTGCTCAGCACCATTGCCCAGTACTCGGGATTGGCCAGCCGGACGGTGAGAACCCACGGTTTATCGGGTCCCAGATCGGCCTCGACATTGGGACTGAACAGGTACGGGTTATGGCTGTAGTCGGCGAAGTTCGCCGGTTCGAAGTCTCGGTAGTAGATTTCGGAAAAGAACGGCGCATCGGTGTAGATGGTGTACGTGACCTCATGCATCACCGGATCCTCGGCCACGGCCGGACCCGCGTTGACCGTCAGACCGGCGGCCAGAAGCGCGAACGGGGCACCGATCCGGATCAACCACATGATTCGAGAGTTTGTCATGACACCTGCGGCGGGGAAGTGGGTTTGGGCCGTCTAGGATCGGTGACTTCGATGTTTGGGAGGTATTACGGCATGACCTCCGAGCGTCCGGACGGCTTGATCGACTCCCCGTCCGGCGGCGATCGGGTGACGGACGTGATGGCCGAAATCGCTGCGGCCGAGGCCGCCGAAGCCCAGGCCCGCGCCGAAGCCGCGCTCGCCACGGCCAGGGCTGAGCGCCTGCGAAACCCCGATACCGCCGAGGTTGCCCCCGAAGACTTCCCCGGGGATTCCTCCGAAGATTCCCCCGAGGCGGCATCGCGTTCCGGCCGGCCACCGTGGCTGCGGCCAGTCGCCCTGGCTGTCGGCGCCCTGCTGACCGCCGGGATGCTGGCGTTGACCGGGCTCATGCTGTCCGAGCACAGTCGCGTCGCGGCCGAAATTGCGCAGGATCGCGAGGTCGTCGAGGCCGCCACCAACGCCGTCGTGGCCTTGCTTTCCATCGACCATGGTCGAGCCGACGCCGACGTGAATCGAGTCCTGGAATTGTCGATCGGCGCGTTTCATGATGATTTCGCCAGTCGTGCGGGCGATTTCATCAAGACCGCGCAGGATTCGAATGCCGTCACCAAGGGGTCGGTCACAGCGGCGGCGCTCGACTCTGGCGGCGCCGATACCGCGGTGGTGCTGCTGGCGGCAACTTCGGAAGTGACCAATTCCAACGGGGCGCGTGCCGATCCCCGGCCGTGGCGGATGAGTGTGACGATGAGCCGTGATGAAGACAAGTGGAAGATGTCGAATGTGGAGTTCGTGCCATGAGCACCGGTGAGCAGCCGGATCCGGATCACACGGTGCCTGAGCCGACGGAGGACCTTGAGCCGACGGAGGACCTTGAGCCGACGGAGGGGACCGTCGAACTCGACATCGACGAGCCCGAGCAGGAGCCCGTGCCGGCGGCAGGCGCGCGCCGCCTGCGGTGGGCGGTCGCGCTGCCGGTGGCTTTGTTACTCGCATCGGTGGTCGCCTGTGGCTCCGTCTATCTCTTCCTGTTCCGGCCCGACCAACTGACTAACGACGCCTCGCAACAGCAGGTGCTCATCGCCGCCAGGGAAGGCTCCGAGGCGGTGCTGTCCTATTCCCCGGAAAACCTCGACAAGAGTCTGGCCGATGCGAAGTCACATCTGACCGGTGAATTCCTCGACCACTACAGCAAGTTCACCGATGAGGTGGTCCGGCCGGCCGTCGCGCAGAAAGGCGTGAAGACCGAAGCTAACGTCGTCCGCGCTGCGGTCTCCCAGATGGACCCGGACACCGCTGCGGTGCTTGTTTTCGTCAATCAAGTGACCACCAGCAAGGATCGACCGTCCCCGGCTCTGGCGACCAGCACCGTCATGGTGACGTTGGTCAAAAGCGGTGGGCAGTGGCTCATCTCTGAGTTCAAACCCATCTAACTTCACACCGATTCAGTAACCGGTAGGAGGAACTCGTGAGCGGGGTGATCGTCACCGGTGCCGCATCCGGAATCGGCCGCGCCTGCGCCGAGGCGCTGGCCGCTGAGGGCCGCCGGGTCGCACTGTGGGATATCGCGCCCGGGGTGGCCGGCGTCGCCGACTCACTCGGCATGCCCCATGCGGTGGTCGACGTATGCGACGCCACCGCGATGGCCGGGGCCGTCGATGCCGCGGTGGCCGCCCTCGATGGGGTGGACGGGCTCGTGCATGCGGCTGGCCGGGTGATCCCCGAACCGGTGGGCACCTACACCGAAGAGTCCTGGGACGCCGTTCTGAACGTCAACCTGCGTGCCCAGGCGATGCTGGTGCAACTGCTGCTGCCGCATCTGCGGGCGGCGGCCACCGGGGGAGGCTCAGGGAAAGGCGACCGTGGACCGGCGATCGTCGGAATCTCCAGTATCGAAGGCTTGACCGCCAATCCGTTCATCCCGGCCTACTGCGCGTCCAAGGCCGGCCTGCTGGGCCTGACCAGGTCGATGGCCGCCCAGTTGGGTCCGGAGGGGATTCGGGTCAACGCTGTCTGCCCGGGCTTCATCCGCACCCCGATGCTGCAGGTCGCCATTGACATCGACGAGGTTCGACAGGGTTTCGAGCAGGCCGCGCCGCTGGGCCGGCTGGGCCGCCCGGAGGAGGTCGCGGCTGCGGTCGCCTTCCTGATGTCGGAGCGCGCGTCGTTCATCACCGGCGCGCACCTGGTCGTTGACGGTGGAGTGACCAGCAGGCACGCCTGAAATCTCGCTCAAAAGAGGACTTACGTCTCTAACGCCAGACCGCCCGGTCGGTGAGAGTGAACACCGGCGTCCAGCGACGACAAGGCGTGTGACGGAGTATGAGCGCGAACTTTCCCGACCCGGAGACACTTCGTGCTGTCCTCACCCTGGCCACCAAGGCCCCGTCGGTGAACAATTCACAGCCGTGGCGCTGGCGGATCGGTCCCGACAGCCTGCATCTCTACGCTCACGCTCACGACGACGCCGGCCACCACCTGCCGCGAACCGACGCCGATCGGCGAGATCTATTGCTGAGCTGTGGGAGCGCGCTACATCACTGCACGGTGGGATTAGCCGCCATGGGCTGGCTCGCCAGCATCGACCGACTGCCCGATCCGGCCGACCCTGACCATCTCGCTGCCATTGAGATGGTTCGACGGCCTCCCGGCGAACTCGACGTCATGTTGGCCGCCGCGATCGGCAGGCGCCGCACCGATCGCCGCAACTACAACTCCTGGCCGGTGCCGTGGGGGGACATCGCACTGATGGGTGCCCGTGCGGCGCGTGCCGGAGTGATGCTGCGCCAGATCGACCTGCTGCCACGTCGCCGCGATCTCGTCATCGACCCGGGCCGCAACAACCCCGATTCGCCGCCCGGTGAGGACAACGCGGTCATGGTCGCCCTGGGCACTGAGAACGATGACGATCTCGCCAGGCTCCGTGCGGGTGAGGCCACCAGCCTGGTGCTGCTGTCGGCCACCGCGATGGGTCTGGCCTCCTGTCTGGTGACCGAACCATTGGAGGTCGACGAGACCCGTGAGGCGTTGCGCGCGGACACATTCGGCAGCAGCGGCCATCCGCAGATGCTGGTGCGGGTCGGATGGGCACCGGTCAACGCCGACCCGTTGCCGGCAACCCCGCGGCGGTCGCTGCCGGAGGTCGCCGATTGGTCGAATGACGACGCAATCATCGTGGGCCCGGACCTCATCGGGGGCGTGAGCATCCCCGGCTGATCAGTCCCTGGAGAGAGTCTTGCGGTCGATATGTGATTGCTCCACCAATCGCTCGATGAACTCCCGCACCTGTTCCGGGTTCTCGAGGCAGTACCGTGCGGCTGTCGCACGGTCGCCGTCCTCGGTGTGACGGACCATGATGCCGACACCGTCGTGCAGGACGGAATCGAACCCGTCCTCGTCGGTCAGGTCATCGCCGAGGAAGATCGGTAACAGCGGTTCCTGGCCGGCTACCCGGGCGGCGATCCACTCCAGCGTCTTGCCCTTATCCCAATCCACGGCCGGCCGCAGTTCGACCACTTTGCGACCTGAGGTCACCTTCAGCCCACTGCGGCGGCCGACGTCGTGCACGGCTGCGGTCACGGTGCGGGCGGCTTCCGGTATCGCATTGCGGTAGTGCACCGCGACGGCGTACCGCTTGTGTTCCACCGATACTCCGTCAATGGCGGACAGTCGTCTAGTGAGTTCGGCGGCCGCGCGTTCGAGTACCGGGATCGCCTGTGCGGCAGTCTCATTGCTGTGGTAAGTGCCGTCAGGACCAATCATTTCGAAGCCGTGACTTCCCGCGTACCACAGACCAGCTAGACCGACCCGGTCACGAATATCGGCGAGATCTCGGCCGGACAGCACCGCCACCGGGTAGATCGCAGCAAGTGCGTGAAGTGCCTCGGCGGCCCCTGGCACCAGTGTCGCCGCGGACGGTTGGTCGACGATCTCCGACAGGGTGCCGTCGAAGTCGAAGAAGACGGCCGGCTGTCGCGCCCCCACCACTGCGGCGAGTTGGTCGAAGGACGCCAGTGCATTAGGCAGGATGGACATCCGGCGGTCGATGTCGCGCACCGTCACCTCGGCCAGATCGCCGATCACCGCGTCCGCCCCGTGCTCGGACAGTGCGGCACCGGCCTCGCCGGTGCGGTCAACGCCGATGACCAGTCCGAACCCGCCCGCGCGGGCGGCGATGACACCGGCTTCGGCCGCCTCCACGACGACGGCACGGGCCGGCCGTACCCCGAGACGGCGTGCGGCCTCCAACAGCATTGCCGGGTCGGGTTTGCCCGGCAGGCCGAGTTCGTCGGCGACGACACCGTCCACCCGGACACCGACAAGGTCGGCGATACCGGCCGAGGTGAGTACGGCAGCACAATTGCGACTGGCCGAGAACGCCGCGACGGCGACCCCCGCGTCGGTCAGTCGCCGCACCAACGCGTGCAGCGAGGCGGTGTCGCTGATGACTCCATCGAGGTCGAACAGCACGGCGTCGTGGTACCGCGGGTCGATCCTCACCCGTGCACCCACCTCCGGCATGGGTTTGACGATAGGCCACGTCCATCAGGCTGCCGCGCCGAAACAGACCCGATCAGGGTCTTCTGACCGGCTATCAGGTGACCAATGCCCTCTGACCTTCGAAAACATCCGGCACTAGGATGATCATCGATCCCCGTGAAAGAGGAGTGAAATGGCAACCGCGGCAAGCACTCAGCCGATCGTCGTGGGTATCGACGGTTCTTCGGAGTCAAAGGTGGCCGTCGACTGGGCCGCGCGCACTGCCGCGCTGCGGGACGTTCCGCTGAAACTGGTTCATGTGCTCAACCCGCCGATGGTCATGGCTTTTCCGGAAGTACCGATGCCGTCGGGATATCTGCAGTGGCAGGAGGAAGAGGGCCGCAGGGTGCTCGCTGCGGGTGTCACGACCGCACAGGAGGCTACGTCCTCGAACCCGATCAGGGTCACTGGCGAGACGGTATGTGGGAGTTCGGTTCCGACCCTCGTCGAAGAGTCGAGTCACGCGCAGATGATTGTTGTGGGCTGCCGCGGTCGTGGGGCGTTGGCTCGTGGGCTGCTCGGGTCAGTCAGCACCGGACTTGTTCATCATTCGCACTGCCCGGTGGCGGTCATCCACGATGAGGACCCGCTCATTCCGCATCCGTCGATGGCACCCGTGGTACTCGGCGTGGACGGTTCACCGGCGTCTGAACGTGCCGTGGAGATCGCCTTCGACGAGGCGTCGTTCCGGGGTGTGGACCTGGTGGCCGTGCACGCCTGGAGTGATACCGGAATCTTTGAGTTCCCTGGCGTGGACTGGTCGGTGCTGCAGTCTGGTGCCGAGGAGACCCTCAGTGAGCGGTTGGCAGGCTGGCAGGAGCGCTACCCGGACGTGCTGGTGCGCCGCGTCGTCGTGGCTGACCGGCCGGCCCATCAACTGCTGGAGCAGGCTGAATCAGCTCAGCTTCTGGTGATCGGCAGCCATGGCCGGGGCGGATTCGCCGGGATGGTGCTGGGTTCGGTGAGCACCGCGGTGGTCAATGCGGCGCGGATGCCGGTGATAGTCGCTCGGTGACGACCGGGCGACGCGTCGCTCCCCAGAGTCCGACACATATGCCGATCACCGCACCGCCGAGGCCGATCACGCGCTGAGAGCGTTTCATCTGGTGATGCACACCCAGCCCGCCCAGCAGGTCGGCTGCATCGGCGCCGCCGGATGCCAGGAACCATCCCCGGGTATCCCGCCCGCGCAGCGCTGCGGCCGCGAGCAGGCCGCCGATCAGAGCATCGCGATACCCCATGGAACGCAACAACAGTCGCGCGGTGGGGGCCGGTTCATCCGAATCTCCCCAGAGTCGGTTCGCAC
This sequence comes from Mycobacterium sp., assembly GCA_049315425.1. GTDB lineage: Bacteria > Actinomycetota > Actinomycetes > Mycobacteriales > Mycobacteriaceae > Mycobacterium. Next base: position 6,981 of record JBMOKE010000008.1, read on the forward strand.
GAACCGGGTCGATCAGGAAAGAGATACCTGATGCGAGACGGATGCTGCCCGCGGCAAGCGCCGCGCGGTTGATCGACATAGCTACCCACCTTAGCTTCGCAATCAGGTCAGCGGTGCGGTCCAGCGCAGGATCGTTCCACCGCCCGAGGCTTCGCAGAGGACCAGTTGTCCGCCAACTTCCTCGGCGCGTGCCCGAAGGTTGGCCAACCCACTCGCGGTCACGTCGGTCGGCATACCGCAACCGTCGTCGATCACCTCGAGGCTGAACTCGTCTTCCACGCGCACATTCACCGTCAGCGTGCGGGCACCTGCGTGCCGCACCGCATTGCTGACCGCTTCTCGGACAACGGCTTCGGCGTGATCGGCAAGTCTTGGTTCCACCACTGACAGCGGCCCGACGAATTGTGTCGTGGTGCGCAGGCCCGATCCGGAGAAGGCGGCGATCGCCTCATCGAGTCGCTGGCGCAACCGGGTGGTCCCCGTGGAGCCGCCGTGCAGATCGAAGATCGTGGTGCGGATCTCCTGGATCACGCCCTGCAACTCGTCGACGGTATCGGCCAGCCGCACCTGCATCTCCGTCGAGTGGGCCCGGGGGATTGCGCCCTGCAGTGACAGGCCCGCCGCGAACAGCCGCTGGATGACGTGATCGTGCAGATCGCGTGCAATGCGGTCGCGATCGGCGAGCACATCGAGTTCGTGCATCCGGCGCTGGGTGTTGGCCAGCTGCCAAGCCAGGGTCGCCTGGTCGGCGAAGGCCGCCATCATCTCCACCTGTTCGTCGGTGAACTCCCGGGCTCCCGCGTGACGCAGGACCACGACCACACCGGCGACGGTCTTGGTGGTTCGCAACGGCAGGATCATGGCGGGTCCGTTTTGGCCGACCAACTCCACCACGTCCGCCAGAGCGCTGCACCGGACCGGGGTGCGGCTTGCGAACGAGGCGCCAATCGCGGTGTCCGCGACGCGCAGCGACGGCACCACTGGCGGCGGGCAGTCCCAGCCGGCGGTCTCAACCACCAGCAACTCGTCGACCTCGGGCACCGACATCTCGGTGTGGGCGGGTACCGCAACCAGCACCATGTCGGCTCCGCTGAGATCCCTTGCCCGATTGGCGATGAGCCGAAAAGCCTGCGTCGGATCATCGCCCCGGAGTAACTCGGTGGCGATATCGCGGGTGGCCTCGATCCATGCCTGCCGAGCCCGGGACTGCTCGTAGAGCCTGGCATTGTCGATGGCGAAGCCGGCCTGGGCGGCCAGCGCCTCGGCGAGCACCTCGTCGTCCTCGCTGAACGGTTGGCCGTCGGCCTTCTCGGTCAGGTAGAGATTCCCGTAGACCTCATCTCGGATCCGTACCGGCACACCCAGGAATGTCCGCATCGGCGGGTGGTTGTCCGGAAAGCCGACCGAGGCCGGGTGGCAACGGATGTCGTCGAGGCGGATCGGCTTCGGCTCGTCGATGAGCAGACCGAGTACGCCCCGGCCTCGGGGCAGTGAGCCGATCAGCGCGTGCGTCTCGTCGTCCATTCCCGTGGTGATGAACCCCAGGAGTTCCTCTTCCGGCCCCCGAATGCCGAGCGCGCCATAGCGAGCGTCGACCAGTTCAGCTGCGGTGCGGACGATGGTCCTGAGGGTGTCGTCAAGTTTCAGACCGGAGCTGACGGCCAGCATCGCCTCAACCAATCCGTCGAGTCCGTCGCGACCCTTGACGATGTCATGGACGCGATCCTGAACCCGCCGCGGGCTCATTGGTCCCGGCGGTGCTGTTGAGCGAGTTTGGAAACGAAGATCGCCGCCTGGGTACGGCGTTCCATGCCCAACTTGGCCAGCAGTCGTGACACGTAGTTCTTCACGGTTTTTTCGGCCAGGAACATCCGGGCGGCGATCTGCTTATTGGTCAGGCCCTCACCGAGAAGGTTCAACAGCACCCGCTCCTGCTCGGTGAGGCCGGAGAGTGGATCGGAGCGTTCGGCGGCTCCGCGCAGCTTGGCCATGAGTGCGGCAGCGGCCCGGTTGTCCAGTAGCGAGCGGCCCGCACCGACATCCTTGATGGCCTTCGCCAGCTCCATCCCTTTGATGTCCTTGACCACGTAGCCACTGGCGCCGGCCAGGATCGCGTCGAGCATCGCTTCGTCGGAGGTGAATGAGGTCAGCATCAGACATCGCAGATCCGGCATCTTGGAGAGCAGATCACGGCACAGCTCGATGCCGTTGCCGTCCGGCAGCCGCACATCGAGTACGGCGACATCGGGCCTCAGTGCCGGAATCTGGGCCATCGCCTGGGCGACTGAGCCGGCCTCACCGATGACATCGAGTTCGGGATCGGCACTGAGCAGGTCGATAAGTCCCCGGCGCACGACCTCGTGGTCGTCGACGAGAAAGACTGTGACCATGGGGCAACCATAACGGGCGGGCTTCTTGATCACAGCAGCCGTTGGCGATCGACGACCAGGATCGTGCAGTCGGTGTCCTGCAGGGCGGTGAGTCCCCTCGGCCCGAGCAGTTCGTCAACACCGGTGGTGTTCGCTGCACCGATCACCACCAACTGGATTTCGGCGGCGTGCTTCGACAGGTAGGTGAGCGTACTTCCGTGAATCGCGACGGGTTGCACGTCGAGGTCGGGATAGAGATGTTGCCAGTGCGACAGCCGCCGGTCCAGTTGTGCACGGACCATCTGGTTGCCGTCGACCACCGCATGGGATTCATGGACGTCGGTGTAGCGCGACTGCCATGAGCCCAGCACGCGCAGCGGTGCAGCGCGCAGCCTCGCCTCCTCGACTCCGGACTGCAGCACCGCGGCACTGTCAGTGGTCTCGTCGAGTTCCACGACCACCCAGCCCGGGCTGTCGTCGGCGGCCCGGCCGGGGCCGCGGACCACTGCGATCGGACAGTGCGCAGAGGCCACCAGCGCCGCGGTCGTGGATCCCACCCCGTTGCGATCGACTTGCTTGAGGCCCGCCGCGCCGACGCAGACCATCGCAGCGGCCCCGGAAGCCTCCAGCAGCGCAGGTATCGGCGCGCCGGCGATCACGTGGGTCTCGAGCCGGACTGGCCGCCCGGTGGCCGCCACGGCTGCGGCCGCGGAGCGCACGGTCACCTCGGCATCGGTCTGCTCATCGGTTGTCATCGCGGCGGCCACCAGGCGCAGCGGTACGTCCCGGCTGAGGGCTTCATCGATAGCCCAGAGCGCGGCGTGCACCGCGTTCCGGGAACCGTCGATGGCGACCACTACCGAAGGCGGGGTGAACTGTTCAGACATTGCGGCTCCTACCCGGCAATCGGGTCGACGTCGACGGGGTTCCCAGTCTGCTCCAAGAGCCGCTCGGTGTCTGCCCGGGTGCATGGCGCGGTGCCCGGGGTGAGCAACATGGCCGCCCCGGCGGCGATGCCGGTGGCCCGGGTCGTCATCAGCCACCTTCGGCTGGCTCGCGCACCTCCAGCACCTCGGCCAGCGGTCTGCGCGGTGTCGCAGGTGGTTGGTCGCTGAGTGCCGGAACCTCGCCGATACGGATCAGCAGTTGCGGGTTGCCGGAACCGCCGGTGAGCGCCCGGATGATGTTGCGGCTGGCCTCCAGTTCCGTCAGATGGCTCAGCGTGCAGGTGGCCAGACCCGCCAGGGTGGCCTCCAATAACACATCGGAAAGCACCTCACCGCAACCCAGCGCGTCGCGTCGGGTGTCGCCGTAGGTGGACAGCACCACGATCACCGAACGATCGCGGTCCACTTCTGGGCGACGGTCTGGATGCTCACCGGTTGGGAATTTCCGCGCGATATCAACTCGGTCACCCTCGGAGGCTGAGACGAGTGCGTCGTAGGGAACCCCGTCTGTTGTCTCGAAAGGTGTAGTCCACCATTGTAATTCGGCATGATACGACGAGTCGTAGCGGCGCAGCGACTCCGTGAGTCGGGAAGCCTCAGCCAGCTGTGGCCGGACTGCTTCAGGCAGCACCGCCAGCGTGGCTTGCTCGGTGTCGACGGTCCCGATTAAGACGGGCAGGAAAGCTGCCCACGCGGCCGGCGCTGCGAACGGCAGCCGGTCGGTATGGCGGTGGATGATCGCATCGGCCCGGGCACGTACGGCATCGGTCACGAACGGCATCGGGCTGAAGTTGATCGTAGCCAGGTGGTCGAGATTGTTGGGATTGGGGAAGCGGGCGATCTTGGCCTGCCAGCCTGCCGCCTCCGCAGCCACCCTCAGGTGATCGAGAGCCGCGCCGCAACTGATGACAGCCTCCCGGCCGGTTCTGTCGGTGGCATGAGGTGCGCGGGAGGGCGCGAAGAACAGTCGCAGTTCGCCACCCTCGGCGATCCAGTGCCATGGCTGGCTGTTGTGGACCGACGGGGCACGGCAGGCCGATTCCACGGCACTGGCCAACATCCGGGGATTCATCATTGTCTTGGTCATGGTCACAACACCGCTTCCGCTGTCTTGTTTCAACCATAGGTCGGTCCTGGCCAGACGGCAGGGCCGTAAGTCACCAAGCGGCGCTTACCGCTTCCCCTTACTGCGGACCCGGGTGCCTGATCGGCGCCACATGGCGGCCTTACGCCCGCGTCGTAGCCGGGTCGCCGCCGAAGCGTTGGGATAGCCACACCGGAATCACCGCGACGAGAGTCAGGGTTGCCGCCACAACGTTGATGACCGGGGCCTGATTCGGCCGAAACAGGTTGCCGAATATCCAGATCGGTAGAGTCTGAACGGTCGGGCCCGAGGTGAAAGTCGTGACAACGATCTCGTCAAAGCTCAAGGCGAACGCCAGTATCGCGCCGGCAACAATCGCACCCCGCATCATCGGGAAGGTAACGAAGCGGAACGTCTGCCAATTCGAGGCGCCGAGATCGGCCGAGGCGTCCTCCAGTCGGGGACCGAGTCGCCGCAGCCGGGCCTGAGCGTTGTTGAACACGATGACCATGCAGAACGTCGCATGGCCGATGATGACAGTCGCAAGGCCAAGAGTAGCTCCGAGGGCCGAGGTGAAGGTTGCGTTCAACGCGATGCCCGTCACGATGCCCGGCAGCGTAATAGGAAGCACGACAAGGAAGCTGATCGCCTGCCTGCCGAAGAAACGATGTCGCTGCACGGCGAAGGCTGCCATGGTGCCCAGCACCAATGCGATCGCCGTTGCGCATAATCCGACAACCACCGAGTTGCCCAGCGCTCTCCACATGCCACTGCTGGACCACGCGTCGGACCACCATCGAAGGGTGAAACCGCTGGGCGGGAAAGCGAAGGTCTTCGATGAGTTGAAGGCATTGACGACAACGAGAAGCAATGGGGCGTAGAGGAAGATGATGACCAGGACGGTCCAGGCCCGGGTCAGGCGGCGAATCGAGTCCGGCAACATCAGACGTTCTCCAGGGCGCCGGTCCGCCGCATCGCCAACAGGTATCCGATGATGGCGAACAGTGGTATCAGCGACAGCGCCGCCGCCAACGGTTGATTGTTGGCGGTCACGAGTTGGCCGTAGATGATATTGCCGAGCATCTGGGTCTTTCCGCCGACGATGGTGACCGCGATGTAGTCGCCCATCGAGAGCGAGAACGTGAAGATCGACCCCGCCGCGATCCCGGGAAACACCAGCGGCGTCATGACCGTCCGCAGCGTCGTCCATCCGGAAGCCCCGAGATCGGAACTGGCGTCGATCAAATCCTCCGGCACCCGCTCGAACGCCGCAAAAACCGGAATCACCATGTAGGGCAACCAGAGATAGGTCAACGTCAGCACGGTGGCGACCAGGCCGTAACCCGGCGTGTAACCCGCGACCCAGGCCAGCGGGCCCTGTCCCGATAGCAGCATCCGCCATGCGTAGGCCTTGACCAGATAGCTCGCCCACAGCGGAGTGGTGACGGCCACCACCAGGGCCAGCCGCACCCGCGGCGAGGCCACCTTGGCCATATAGAGCGCCAGTGGCACCGCCAGCGTGATGCAGATCAGCGTCACGGCCAACGCGATGCCGACCGTTCTTAGGGTGGCAGCGCGGAACACTGCGTCGGTGAGGACCCGCACGATGTTGTCACCGGTGAATGTGCGCACAACTGCACCGGTGAAGGAGTTGGTGCTCCACAAGGCAGAAACCAGCAGTACCGCGAGTGATCCCAGATAGACGACGATCAGCCATGCCAGCGGTGGGATGAGCAGGAACGCCAGGGAAAGCCTGGAGCGGAACCGATGCGAGGATCGGCCCGCAGTGATCACCCCTTGATCTGCTGCCACTTGTCGACCCACTCGCTGTAGGCCGTGCAGTTGTCGCCGCTGCCGTCCACGCACTTCTTCTGCGGTGTGGTCCAGTAGCTGATCCGCTTCGCGTAGTCCGCGTCGGTGGCGTGGAAGGTTGCGCAGAAATTCTTATCGCTGGTGAACTCGCAGGCCTTGGTCTGCGCCGGTGCCTCACCGAAGTATTCAGCGACCTGGGCGTTGACCGCCGGCGAGGTGATGTAGTCCATCCACTTGTACATGCAATTGGGGTGGGCGGCCTTCGATGAGACCATCCAGGTGTCCGACCAGCCGGTGGAACCCTCCTTCGGCAAAACGGTGGCGATCTTGATCTTGTCGTCGGTGGTGAGCATGTTGGCGATCACCTGCCAGCTGGTCCCGATCACCGACGTGCCTGACTCGAAGGCCTGGACGGCTTTGGTGTAGTCCGACCAGTACTCACCGATGTTCCCGTGCTGGACTTTGAGTAGTTCGGTGGCGGCATCGAGTTGCTCCGAGGTCAGGGCGTAGGGATTCTTGATGCCCAGTTCGGGTTTGGTTTTCGACAGGTACAGCGCGGCATCGGCGATGTAGATCGGCGAGTCGTACGCGGTGACCTTGCCCTTGTACTCGGCAGCGCCGGGGAATACCGCGCCCCAGGAGTCCGGCGCGTCCTTGACGACGTCGGTGTTGTACATCAGCAGGTTGGCACCCCAGCCGTGCGGGATGCCGAACATCTTTCCGTCCACCGAGTTCCATTCCTGGTCCTTGAGGAACGCCGAAATCGTGTCGTAGTTCGGAACCAGCGTGGTGTTGACCGGTGCCACGTCGCCGGCGTAGATCAGCCGCAGCGTCGCATCCCCGGATGCCGATACACCGTCATACTGTCCGGTGCGCATCAGTTGGACCATCTCGTCGGAGGTGTTACCGATCTTGATGTTGACCTTGCAGCCGGTCTGCTGCTCGAACGGATGCACCCAGTCCACCTTCGGATCATTGGACCCGTCCTCGGCGTAACCCGGCCACGAGACGAGGTTGAGCTGTCCTTCGCCATTGCCGAGACTTGCCAGCGGTTCCTGTTGTGACGGCACGGGCGCGGTGGTGCCGCCACCGGAATTGGTGGAGCTTGAACATGCGGCGACCAGAGCGGCGCAGGCGGTGAGTGTGACGCCCAGGCGAAGGGTGGTGGTTCTCATGACGGACTCCTCTATTTGTGCATGGGTTGGGGATTCAAGAACTCAAGCGTCGGACCGCACTATCCGGCCAGGCCAGCATGATCGGTGCACCGTGGCTGATATCGGTGTCGGTATCAGCGCTCAGCACTGCGGCGGTGAGGCGCACCCCGGGCGCGGCATCGGCGGTGATGCGGGTGATCGGCCCGGCGTACACCACCTCGGCGACATCAGCGGCGACGCTGCGCATTCCGGCGGGCACTGCTTCACCGGGGGACACCAACACGATCCGTTCGGGCCGGATCGCGTAGCTGCCAGGTCTGCCCAGCAACGCCTCAGCCGTCGCGCCGTCGAACACATTCGAGGTGCCGACGAAATCAGCCACGAATCGGTTGGCCGGGTTCTCGTAGACCTCGCGCGCTCCGCCGATCTGCTCGATGCGACCGTTATTGAACACCGCGAGTCGGTCGCACAGTGTCAACGCCTCGTCCTGGTCATGGGTGACGATCACGAAGGTGATGCCGACCTCGCGTTGGATCGCCTTGAGTTCAACCTGCATCTGTTCGCGCAACTTGAGGTCCAACGCGCCTAACGGCTCATCGAGTAGCAGCACCCTGGGACGACCTACCAGAGCGCGGGCCAGGGCGACCCGTTGTTGCTGACCGCCGGATAGCTGCGTGGGCTTGCGGGTGGCCTGAGCCGACAACTGCACCATTTCCAGGGCCTGCCCGACGCGGTCCCGGCGCTCCGCTTTGCCCACCCCCTTGACCCGGAGCCCGTATTCGACGTTCTGGGCCACCGTCATGTGCGGGAACAGGGCATAGTCCTGAAACACCGTGTTGGTGTCCCGCTGGGCCGGGGGATACGCGGTGATGTCCTGGCCGCCGAGGTGAATTGTGCCCGCGGTCGGCTGTTCGAAGCCGGCGATCATCCGAAGTACGGTCGTCTTCCCGGAGCCGGACGGGCCGAGGATGGCGAACAACTCGCCGTCGCCGACGCTGAAATTCGCACCCTCGACGGCGATCGTCTGGTGTCGGCCGTCGCCGAAGACCTTCCGGACGTCCCGCAACTCGATCTGCGGATTGTCAACACCGGCAGCGGGATTCACCGAGGGCGCCGGGTCAGTGCGGGGCGCCGACGCGACACTCCCCGAAGGCATGGGTGGATAGTACGGATATCGGAGCGTCGTTGTCGGCTGTTGCGTCAGTGGCCGAACTGTCCGCACTGCGGGACGGGTCGGGCTCGCAGCCCTGGCAGCCGGCCGCAATTCGCGCGGTGGGACGGACCGAATTCGGCAATTAACCTACTCGAAAGTAGGTTATTGCCAGCAAACTTTTGAATACAATTTCGGTGAACAATTGTCGACTGAAACTCCGGGCACGTGCTTGGTTGCGGCTGGGCTACCCCGTCGACCGATGGAAAATTCACAGGTAACGATTTCATAACAATCAGGCGTTGAACAGCTACGTTGTGGCTACTCGACCGTAACCACCTGCACGCAGGTCGTTTGACCCGACCGGTTCCGGCACCCCATTGATCCGCCGTTACTCATTGTTGTGTTACTCGCGCGTAGAACTCGTCAGTAACCAATATCCGCAGAGAAATACGCACCGTTCATATGGGAACCTTGGGGCTATTGGCAGGGGTAGTCGCGTGCGCCAACAGATACGACGGAAGCTTTCGAGGGAGACGGACACCGGTGACGATCCACGAGCACGACAGGCTGCGTACCGATGATGCCGACCGCGCCAGTCTCCAAGCACTCGTGGACCGTCTCAATACCGGTGAGCCCTATGCCGTCGTCTTCGGTGGGCAGGGCAACAGCTCATGGCTTGCCAGCCTCGAAGAACTCGTCACCACGGCCGGCATCGAGTCGGAGCTGGCCACCCTCGTCGGCGAGGCCGAACTACTACTGGAACCGGTTGCCGACGAGCTCGTCGTGGTGCGGCCGATCGGCTTCGAGCCGCTGCGGTGGGTGCGGGAGCTTGCCGCCGATGAGCAGGTGCCCTCCGCGCGCCACCTGACGTCGGCTGCGGTGTCGTTGCCCGGTGTTCTGCTGAGTCAGATCGCGGCGATCCGGGCACTGGACCGACAGGGCTTGGATTTCGCGGGCGCGCCACCCGTCGCCGTGGCCGGCCACTCCCAGGGTGTCCTCGCCGTCGAAGCGCTCAAAGCAGGCGGCGCCAAGGATGTGGAACTGCTCGCGCTGGCCCAACTCCTGGGTGCCGCCGGAACATTGGTGGCCCGACGTCGTGGCATCGTCGCTCTCGGCGAACGTCCGCCGATGGTGTCGGTGACCAACGTCGATCCCGAGCGCATCAGCCGGCTCCTCGCGGAGTTCGCCACCGATGTGCGAACGGTGCAGCCTCCAGTGCTGTCCATCCGTAATGGTCGACGCTCCGTCGTCATCACCGGAACGCCCGAACAGCTGTCGCGCTTCGAGCTGTATTGCGAACAGATCGCCGAGGCCGAGGCCGCCGAACGCAAGAACAAACTGCGCGGCGGTGCTGCGTTCTCGCCCGTATTCGATCCGGTGGCGGTCGAGGTCGGCTTCCACGCGCCGCAGTTGGCCGATGGTGTGGACATCGTCGGCCGCTGGGCTGATGCGGTCGGACTCGACGTCGGCATGGCCCGTGAACTGGCGGACGCCATTCTGGTGCAGCCGGTCGACTGGGTTGACGCGGTCACGGAGATTTCCGATGCCGGTGCCCGATGGATTCTCGACCTCGGCCCGGGCGACATCCTGACCAGGGTGACCGCGCCGGTAATCCGCGGGCTCGGGGTGGGAATCGTGCCGGCGGCAACCCGGGGCGGTCAGCGCAACCTGTTCACCGTCGGCGCTGCACCGGAGGTGGGCACGCCATGGGCGAGTTACGCACCGTCGGTGATCAGCCTGCCGGACGGTTCGGTCAAGCTGTCGACCAAGTTCACCCGGCTCACCGGCCGCTCACCGATCCTGTTGGCCGGGATGACGCCGACGACGGTCGACGCGAAAATCGTCGCGGCTGCAGCCAATGCCGGGCACTGGGCCGAGCTTGCCGGCGGCGGCCAGGTCACGGAGGAGATTTTCGAGCGGCGGATGGCCGAACTGAGTGCGCTGCTGGAGCCCGGCCGGATGGTCCAGTTCAACGCCCTGTTCCTGGACCCCTATCTGTGGAAGCTGCAGGTTGGCGGTAAGCGCCTGGTTCAGAAGGCTCGCCAGTCCGGCGCCCCTATTGACGGTCTGGTCATCAGCGCTGGGGTGCCCGACCTTGAGGATGCCGTCGCGTTGATCGACGAGCTTCACGACGTCGGCATCGCGCACGTCTGCTTCAAGCCCGGCACCGTCGAACAGATCCGCTCAGTCATCCGGATCGCCGCCGAGGCGCCCACCAAGAGTGTCATCGCCCATATCGAGGGTGGTCGTGCCGGTGGTCACCACTCCTGGGAAGATCTCGACGATCTTCTGCTGACCACCTACTCCGAATTGCGTTCGCAGTCCAACATCACCATCTGCGTGGGCGGCGGAATCGGCACGCCTGAGCGCTCTGCCGAATATCTCACCGGAACCTGGTCGCGCGCCTACGGCTATCCGCTCATGCCCGTCGACGGAATCCTCCTGGGCACCGCCACCATGGCCTGCCGGGAGGCCACCACCTCGAACGCGGTCAAGCAGATGCTCGTCGACACGGTCGGCACCGAGCACTGGGTGGGTGCCGGAAAAGCCAGTAATGGCATGGCTTCCGGGCGCAGTCAGCTTGGCGCCGACATTCACGAGATCGACAACGCCGCATCGCGATGCGGTCGGCTGCTCGATGACGTCGCCGGTGACGCCGAGGCGGTGGCAGCGCGTCGCGACGAGATCATCGCCGCGATGGCGATGACCGCCAAGCCGTACTTCGGCGATGTGGGCGAGATGACCTATCTGCAGTGGTTGCATCGCTACGTCGAACTCGCGATCGGCGACGGTGACAGCACCGCCGACACCAAGCAGCCTGATTCGCCCTGGTTAGACGTCACCTGGCGGGATCGCTTCGCCGCGATGTTGCAGCGCGCCGAGGCCCGGCTGAATGAGAAAGACAACGGCAAGATTCCGACACTGTTCGGCACCGCCAAGGCCCAAGACCTCCTGGAGGATCCGGACCGGGCGATCGCCGCACTGCTGGCCCGCTACACCGACGCCGGCACGGTGCTGCTGCATCCCGCCGATGTGCCGTTCTTCGTGGACTTGTGCAAGACCCTCGGCAAGCCGGTGAACTTCGTGCCGGTGATCGATAAGGACGTTCGCCGTTGGTGGCGCAGCGATTCGCTGTGGCAGGCCCACGACGCCCGTTACACCGCAGATCAGGTGTGCATCATTCCGGGCACTGCCGCGGTCGCGGGGATCACCCGCGTCGATGAACCGGTCGGCGATCTATTGGACCGCTTCGAGAAGGCCGCGGTGGATGAGGTGCTTGCCACCGGCGATCGGCCGCAGCCGGTCGCCTCCCGGCTGCAGGTGCGAGCCGACGTCAGCGGTCTGCTCGGCGTCGTGCTGGACTCCCCGGACGTGCTGTGGGCCGGGCGCACGGCGATCAACCCGGTGCACCGGTTGGCCCCGCCATCGCAGTGGCAGGTGCACGATAATCGCTCGGAGGGCAGGAGCGCAGCGACCCGGGAATGCTCAAGCGCGACAAGCCATTCCACCGGTGCCCGACTCGAGGTCGTGTCCGCTGACCGGGTGATTCTGAGTGTTCCGCTGTCGGGCACCTGGATCGATATCGCCTTCACGCTCCCCACCACCGTCGTCGATGGCGGGGCACCGGTGGTCCTCACGACGGATGCCGCCGCGGCGATGCGCGCCGTGCTGGCCATCGCGGCCGGTGTCGATGGCCCTGATGACCTTCCTGCCCTCGTCGGCGGCTCGACGACCGTCACGGTGGATTGGGACCCCGAACGTGTTGCCGACCACACCGGCGTCACCGCAACCTTCGGCTCGCCTCTGGCTCCCACCCTCTCAACGGTTCCCGATGCCCTGGTGGGCCGGTGTTGGCCGGCGGTGTTCGCGGCCATCGGCGACGCGGCCACCGACATCGGTTTCCCGGTCGTTGAGGGTTTGCTGAGCCTGGTGCACCTCGATCACGCGGCCCGGCTTCTCAAGCCGCTCCCACGTCACAGGACTCAATTAGTCATCACCGCAACATCTTCGGTGGCCGTCGACACCGAAGTCGGTCGCGTGGTGCCGGTCACGGTGAACGTCAGCGATGCAGCCGGGACGGTGCTGGCGGTCCTCGAGGAGCGGTTCGCGATCCGCGGCCGCACCGGCCCAGCCGAGCTCACCGATCCGGTACGGGCCGGGGGAGCGGTGTCGGAAAACGCCACCGACACCCCGCGCCGACGCCGCCGCGACGTCACCATCACCGCCCCGGTGGACATGCGGCCGTTCGCGATGGTCTCCGGTGACCACAATCCCATCCACACCGACCGGACCGCGGCGCTGCTGGCCGGACTGGATGGACCGATCGTGCACGGCATGTGGTTATCGGCCGCCGCCCAGCACATCGTGACCGCCACGGACGGTAAGCGCGTCCCCCCCGGCAAGCTGGTGGGGTGGACCGCCCGGTTCCTGGGCATGGTCAAACCGGGTGATGAGATCGACTTCCGGGTGGATCGGGTCGGAATCGACTTGGGCGCAGAGGTTTTGGAGATCACCGCTAAAATCTCTGGCGAGCTCGTCATGTCGGCCACTGCCCGGCTGGCTGCCCCCAAAACGGCGTACGCATTCCCCGGACAGGGTATTCAGCACAAGGGTATGGGCATGGAGGTGCGCGCCCGCTCCAAGGCTGCACGCAAGGTGTGGGACCGCGCCGACAAGTTCACCCGCGCGACCCTCGGCTTCTCGGTACTGCATGTGGTCCGCGACAACCCAACCAGCCTGATCGCCGCGGGCGTGCACTATCAGCACCCTGAGGGGGTGCTGTATCTGACACAGTTCACCCAGGTCGCCATGGCGACGGTGGCGGCCGCTCAGGTCGCCGAGATGCGCGAGCAGGGTGCCTTCGTCGAGGGTGCCATCGCCTGCGGGCACTCGGTCGGCGAGTACACCGCGGTCGCCTGCGTCACCGGAGTCTTCGAACTTGAGGCTCTCCTCGAGGTGGTGTTCCACCGCGGCAGCAAGATGCACGACATCGTGCCTCGCGATGAGCAAGGCCGCTCCAATTACCGGCTGGCCGCGATCCGGCCGTCGCAGATAGATCTCGGCGATGCCGACGTCAAGTGGTTCGTTGCCGAAATCTCTGCACGCACCGGGGAATTCCTGCAGATCGTCAACTACAACCTGCGCGGCTCGCAGTACGCGATCGCCGGTACGGTGCGGGGTCTGGAGGCCCTCGAAGCCGAAGTCACGCAGCGCGTGGAGATCACCGGGGGCAAGCGGGCCTTCATTATGGTTCCCGGTATCGACGTGCCGTTCCACTCCGATGTGCTCCGCGTCGGTGTCGACGAGTTCCGTCGCTCGCTGGAACGGATCATGCCGCACGGTGCCAATCCCGGTGCGCTTGTCGGCCGCTACATCCCCAATCTGGTACCCCGGTTGTTCAGCCTGGATCGCGACTTCATCCAGGAGATCCGCGATCTGGTTCCCGCCGAGCCACTCGACGAGATCCTCGCCGATTACGACACCTGGATCACCCAGCGTCCCGACGAGGTGGGCCGCCGGGTGATCATCGAACTGCTGGCCTGGCAGTTCGCCAGCCCGGTGCGGTGGATCGAGACCCAGGACCTGCTGTTCACCGAAGAGGCCGCCGGCGGCCTGGGCGTCGAGCGTTTCGTCGAGATCGGGGTGAAGTCCGCGCCGACGGTTGCGGGCCTGGCCAACAACACCCTCAAACTTCCTGAATATGCTTACAGCACAGTGCAGGTGCTCAATGTGGAGCGCGATGCCGCGGCGCTGTTCGCCACCGATACCGATCCCGAGCCGGACGCCGAGGAGGAAACGCCCGCAGCTGCCCCAGATGTGGCGGCCGAAGTGGTTCCTGTTGCGGCCGCCGCGGTGCCGGTAGCCGCCTCCGGTGCGGCCCGGCCCGAAGACATTGCGTTCGGCGCCGCCGACGCCACCGTGGCGATGATCGCGCTGTCCGCCAAGATGCGGATCGATCAGATCGAGCCACTGGACTCGATCGAGTCGATCACCGATGGTGCGTCTTCGCGGCGCAATCAGTTGCTGGTCGACCTCGGCTCGGAGTTGAACCTCGGCGCCATCGACGGCGCCGCCGAAGCCGACCTCGCCGCACTGCGCGGTCAGGTCAGCAAGCTCGCCCGCACCTACAAGCCCTTCGGCCCGGTGCTCTCGGATGCGATCAATGATTCCTTGCGGAGCGTGCTCGGCCCGTCGGGCAAGCGGCCGGCTGCGATCTCCGAGAGGGTCACCAAGACGTGGGAGCTCGGCCAGGGCTGGGTCAAACACGTCACCGTGGAACTTGTTCTGGGTACCCGCGAGGGCAGTAGCGTCCGCGGCGGTGCCCTCGGTGGGCTCCATGACGGCGCACTGCCTGACGCGGCAGCAGTGGACAAGGCCATCGACGGCGCGGTCGCCGCGGTTGCGGCCCGACACGGTATCGCGGTGTCGCTGCCGTCGGTCGGCGGCAATGCGGGCGGAGGCGTCGTCGACTCGGCTGCGCTGGATGAGTTCGCCGCAACCGTCACCGGTCCCAGTGGTGTGCTGGCATCGGCCGCGCGCCTGGTGCTGGGACAACTCGGCCTGGACAATCCGGTCACTGTCCCGCCGTCAGCCTCCGATGCCGAGCTGGTCGACCTGATCACCTCTGAACTCGGCTCGGACTGGCCGCGACTTGTCGCCCCGGCGTTCGACGCCAAAAAAGCTGTGCTGCTTGATGATCGCTGGGCAAGCGCCCGCGAGGATCTGGTCAAGCTGTGGCTTGCTGACGAGGACGACATCGACGCGAATTGGGCGACGCTATCGCAAGCCTTCGAAGGATCCGGCCACACCGTGGCCACCCAGGCCGACTGGTGGCGCGGTCGCGCCCTGGCCGAGGGTCGACTCATCCACGCCGAGCTGTATGCGCGCATTGCTTCCGGCGCGGAGAGTCCCGACACAGGGCGCTACGCGGATGAGATCGCCGTCGTCACCGGCGCGTCCAAGAGCTCCATCGCCGCATCGGTGGTGGCCCAACTGCTCAACGGTGGCGCCACCGTCATCGCCACCACCTCCAAGCTCGACGACGACCGGCTCGGGTTTTACAAGTCGCTGTACCGCGATCACGCCCGTTTCGGCGCGGCGCTGTGGGTGCTGCCGGCCAACATGGCCTCCTACGCCGATATCGACGCACTCGTTTCATGGGTCGGCAACGATCAGAGCGAAAATCTCGGGCCGCAGGCGATCCATGTCAAGGACGCCCAGACTCCCACGATGCTGTTCCCCTTCGCCGCGCCACGGGTGGCAGGCGATCTTTCCGAGGCGGGCTCGCGCTCCGAGATGGAGATGAAGGTACTGCTGTGGGCCGTCGAACGGCTCGTCGGCGGATTGTCGGCCATCGGCGCCGAACGCGATATCGCCTCGCGGCTTCATGTCGTGCTGCCCGGTTCGCCCAACCGCGGCATGTTCGGCGGGGACGGCGCCTACGGAGAGTCCAAGTCGGCTCTTGACGCGGTCGTGACCCGCTGGGGCGCGGAGTCGTCCTGGGCTGCCCGGGTCACCTTCGCACACGCTCTGATCGGCTGGACCAAGGGCACCGGACTGATGGGTCACAACGATGCCATCGTCGATGCCGTCGAGGCTGCCGGCGTTACCACCTACACCACCGAACAGATGGCGGCGATGCTGCTGGGCCTGTGCACACCCGAGGCCAAGGTGGCTGCTGCCGCAGAGCCGCTGAAGGTCGACCTCACCGGCGGACTGGGTGACGTCGAACTCGATATGGCCGAATTGGCCGCCAAGGCTCGCGAGGAGATGTCACAGGATTCCGGTAGTGCGACCGACGAGGGCGGACCCGCGGCCGGCACCATCGCCGCGCTACCGTCCCCGCCGCGCGGTCATCGGGGGTCTCCGCCACCGGCCTGGGCCGATCTCGATATCGATCCAGCTGAGTTGGTGGTGATCGTGGGCGGCGCCGAACTCGGCCCCTACGGCTCATCGCGCACCCGGTTCGAAATGGAAGTGGAGAACGAGCTGTCGGCCGCCGGGGTGCTCGAACTGGCATGGACCACAGGTCTTCTCGCATGGGAGGACGATCCCAAGCCGGGTTGGTACGACACCGCGACCGGCGATCTGATCGACGAGGCCGACATCGTCGATCGCTATCACGATGCCGTCGTCGCGCGGTGCGGCATTCGCGAATTCGTCGCCGACGGCGCCCTGCACGCCGACCACTGCGCCGAACTGCTTGTCAGCGTCTTCCTGGATCGCGACTTCCAATTCGTGGTGTCCTCGGAGGCTGAGGCCCGGGCGTTTGAGCATGCAGACCCCGAGCGCACCGTGGTGCGCCCGATTGCCGACTCCGGTGACTGGGAGGTGATCCGCAAGGCGGGCACCGAGATCCGGGTGCCGCGCAAGGCGAAACTCTCCCGAACCGTCGGCGGTCAGATCCCCACCGGATTCGACGCGAAGGTGTGGGGCATCAGCGCTGACATGGCCGCATCCGTCGACCGGGTGGCGCTGTGGAACATGGTCGCCACCGTCGATGCGTTCCTGTCCTCCGGGTTCACACCCGCCGAACTCATGCGCTGGGTGCATCCCAGCCTGGTCGCCAACACCCAGGGCACCGGCATCGGTGGTTTGACCAGCATGCAGACGATGTTCCACGGCAACCTGCTGGGCACCAGCAAGCCCAACGACATCCTGCAGGAGGTGCTGCCGAATGTCGTTGCCGCACATGTGATGCAGTCCTATGTCGGCGGCTACGGCGCGATGGTCCATCCGGTCGGCGCCTGCGCCACCGCAGCGGTGTCAGTCGAGGAGGGTGTCGACAAGATCAGGCTCGGCAAGGCCGAACTGGTGGTTGCCGGCGGTTTCGACGATATGACTGAAGATGCCATCACCGGCTTCGGTGACATGGCTGCCACCGCCGACACCGAGATGATGCGGGCCCGGGGCATCAGTGATTCGAAGATCTCCCGCGCCAACGATCGGCGTCGGCTTGGCTTCCTCGAGGCCCAGGGCGGCGGCACCATTCTGTTGGCCCGCGGTGACCTGGCGCTGAAAATGGGTCTTCCCGTGCTCGCTGTGGTCGGCTACGCGCAGAGCTTCGCCGACGGTGTGCACACTTCGATCCCGGCCCCCGGACTCGGTGCGTTGGGCGCTGGCCGCGGCGGGCGTGACTCCGTTCTGGCGCGCTCGCTGAATCGACTCGGAGTGGCCGCAGACGATATCGCGGTGATCTCCAAACACGACACCTCCACATTGGCCAATGACCCGAACGAAACCGAATTGCACGAGCGCCTCGCCGACGCTCTCGGCCGCTCGGCCGGTGCCCCGTTGTTCGTGGTGTCGCAGAAGACGCTCACCGGTCATGCCAAGGGTGGCGCTGCGGTGTTCCAGATGCTCGGCCTCTGCCAGGTTTTGCGGGACGGCGTCGTTCCGCCCAATCGCAGCCTGGACTGCCTTGACGACGAACTCGCCGTCTCCACTCACTTCGTCTGGCCGCGGGAGACGCTGCGCCTGGGCAGCCGGTTCCCGTTGAAGGCGGGCCTGGTCACCAGCCTCGGCTTCGGTCACGTGTCCGGACTCGTCGCACTGGTGCATCCGCAGGCGTTCCTGGCCACGCTCAGCGCCGATGAGCGGGCGGCCTACGCACGGCGAGCCGACGCACGGGTGCTGGCCGGCCAGCGCCGATTGGCGTCGGCCATTGCCGGTGGGAGTCCGATGTACGAGCGGCCCGCTGATCGTCGATTCGGCCACGATGGGCCGGAGAAGCCCCAAGAGGCGGCCATGTTGCTCGATCCGGCCTCGCGCCTGGGTGACGACGGGACCTACAACGTTTAGAGTCGCGGCGTGGCGATAGTGGGCGTGGGGATCGACCTGGTGTCCATTCCCGAGTTCGCCGAGCAGGTAGACCAGCCCGGCACGGTCTTCTCTGAGACGTTCACCCCGGGCGAGCGCCGCGATGCGGCCGATAAGAGCTCGCTGGCGGCGCGGCATCTAGCCGCCCGGTGGGCTGCCAAAGAAGCCGTCATCAAAGCGTGGTCCGGTTCACGGTTCGCTCAGCGCCCGATGCTGCCGGAGGGTATCCACCGCGACATCGAGGTGATCACCGATATGTGGGGTCGCCCCAAGGTCCGGCTGACCGGTGAGATCGCCGAGCACCTCGCCGATGTGGTGATCCACGTGTCGCTGACGCACGAGGGTGACACCGCCGCAGCGGTGGCGATCCTCGAGACGCTCTAGCCTCCGTTGCGAGCAGACGCAAACTCGCATTTTCCGAGGCCTAATCGTGCGACTTTGTGTCTGCTCGCGCGTGGGTATTCTCAGCCGTATGAGTGATCTGGTCGCCCGCGTGCATGAAGTGCTGCCCGATGTCCGGCGTGATCTCGAGTCCCTGGTGCGGATCGAGTCAGTATGGTCAGACCCGGCTCGACGCGACGAGGTTCACCGCAGCGCACAGGCGGTCGCGGAACTGCTTCGCGAAGCCGGGTTCGCTCACGTCGAGATCGTCAGTGAAGGCGGTGCGCCGGCGGTGATCGCCCGTCATCCCGCTCCGCCCGGTGCGCCGACGGTACTCCTGTACGCCCACCATGACGTGCAGCCGGAAGGCGATCCTGCGCAATGGGATTC
Source organism: Mycobacterium sp. (assembly GCA_049315425.1). Taxonomy (GTDB): domain Bacteria; phylum Actinomycetota; class Actinomycetes; order Mycobacteriales; family Mycobacteriaceae; genus Mycobacterium. Next base: position 26,090 of record JBMOKE010000008.1, read on the forward strand.
GCCGCCATTCACCCCGACCGAACGCGACGGAAGGTTGTACGGCCGTGGAACCGCCGACGACAAAGCCGGTATCGCAACCCATCTCGCGGCCTTTCGCGCACACGACGGCCGGCCACCGGTGGGAGTGACCGTCTTCGTCGAGGGCGAGGAGGAGTGCGGTTCGCCGTCGTTGGGTCGGCTGCTGGCGGCCCATGGACACAAGTTGGCGGCTGAGGTGATCGTGATCGCCGACTCGGACAACTGGTCGGTCGACGTTCCCGCGTTGACGGTGTCGTTGCGGGGATTAGTCGATTGCGTGGTCGAGGTCTCGACGCTGGACCACGGCCTGCACTCGGGTATCTGGGGCGGGGTGGTTCCCGATGCGTTGACCGCCATGATCCGACTGTTGGCCACCCTGCACGACGATGATGGCAACGTCGCGGTGGCCGGCCTGCATGAGGCACACGCTGCTGCCGTCGACCGGGGAGCGCAGTGGGTCAGGCATGAGTCCGGGTTGCTCGACGGCGTCAACGAAATCGGTTTGGGCACAGTCGCACAGCGGCTGTGGGCCAAATCAGCGATCACCGTCATCGGTATCGACACGACACCGATCGCCAAGGCCTCGAACACGCTCATTCCGAGTGCCAGGGCAAAGATCAGCATGCGGGTGGCCCCGGGCGGGGATGCCACGGCACACCTCGATGCTCTGCGGCACCATCTCGAATCGCATGCCCCGTGGGGTGCGCGGGTGACGGTGACTCCCGGCGATATCGGTCAGCCCTACCAGATCGACGCCACCGGTCGCGTTTATGACGCCGCGCGCTCGGCGTTCCGACAGGCCTGGGGCGCGGACGCCGTCGATATGGGAATGGGTGGATCGATCCCGTTCATCGCCGAGTTCGCCGAGGCATTCCCCGACGCCACGATCCTGGTCACCGGTGTGGAAGACCCCGGCACCCAGGCGCACAGCGTCAACGAGAGCCTGCACCTGGGCGTGCTCGAGCGCGCCGCCACGGCCGAGGCGCTATTGCTGGGCATGCTCGGCACGCAGGTGTGACTAGTCCAGGAAATTCTCCCGGCCGGTCGGATAACCGCCGCCGTGGGTGGCGATGTGGACGTGGGTGAAGTGGTTGGCGTCGGGATTGCCGACGTCGTCCATCAGGTAAGGCTCGCCCCCGGCGGGAATGTACATCCGCTGCCAGATGAGGTACTCGAGTCCGAAACGCCTGCCGTTGTCGGAGACGAACCTGGCGATGCGGTCACCGAGTGCCGTGCCGGCCGGCGTCTGCCAATCCGGAATGATCACGTCGATCGCCAGACCTTCGGGGTGCCACTTCATGCTGTCGGGCCGGACCCCACCGATCTCCCGAATCTCGGGGAATCGCGAGACGATGGCTCGTCTGGCCATGATCGTCTGAATCTGCAGTCCGCTTTCGGAGCCGGCAACCGGTAGAGCAGCGCGCTGGCTGGATGCCAGCTGAGCGTCAGATTGCTCTGTGGCGTGTGCCGGTGCTACGGGCGCCCCGACGACTACGACGGGAACAGCCACAACGGCTGCCAGCAAGCCGAGCAGGCGTCCACGTCGCGTCATGTTCCGACCTCCGGTGCGTCGAGCTGCGGGTTTCACCCGCGCTCTGTCTTCTCACCGTGATGTCGGTCCCTAGGGCTCCCGTGTTACTCCTGCGTCAGAAACGGCACCGACGTTGTTCGCCAGCCGAGGTAGCCGAGGGCGGCACTGACCGCACCGTAGATCGCAGCTTCGGTCAGCATTTTCCCGACGCCCCACTCGCGGCCCTTGAAGACGGGCACTGAGATCTTGCCTTTGGCGGTCCACCGGGCATAGACGAGATGTCCGTAACACGCCGCTGCCATCGCACCGCACAGAAACTTCAAGATATCGCGCTTCACCCGCTCAGAATCCGACGAACCGCCGCCGCGGAACTAGGGGACAACGTCATTACTTCGGTCCTCCCACCGTCAGCACTCTCGCGAGTGCGCGCCATCGACGTTGGCGTGTTCGATAGAACCAGCGCGCATACAGCACCACGGCAGGTGTGAAGATACCCGCGTCGATATCAATGCGGTCGCGATAGTTGCCCCGGGAGTCGCCAGCGGCGACGACGATGATGTCGTGATTCCACCGGCGGATAAGCCCCCCGCTCTCGCGCCATTCGTCCTCCCGGTGCTTGATGGCCGGCATGGTGAGTACGCCGCGCGTCACCGTCCGAAATGCTCTGGGGGTTTTAACGGCGCGCCAGACGGCGTGCGCTGGGGCGGCGAGTTCCGTATCAAGGTCGACTATCGCCATCGGCTCAGTTTATGAGGAAGATTTACCTCAAGGATTTCGTCACGCGTTGCCGGCGATGATCTTCTGGATCAATGTTGCCGCTGCTGCAGCCTTGACGTTGTACTGAGCGAGCGCGATCTTGCCCAACTCGTCGACGAGGAAGGTCGACCGGATCACGCCCTGGACGGTCTTGCCGTACATCTTCTTTTCCCCGAAGGTGCTCCAGGCGCTGAGTATTTTCTTGTCCGGATCCGACAGCAGCGGAAAGGTGAGGGACTCAGCATCGCGGAACTTGGCCAACTTCTCCGGCTTATCCGGCGAGATGCCGACGACGTCGATACCTGCGTCGTTGAGTCCGGCAAGACTGTCGCGGAAGTCGCAGGCCTGCTTGGTGCAGCCCGGGGTCGAGGCGGCCGGGTAGAAGTAGACGATCACCTTGCGGCCCTTGAAATCGGAGAGCTTCACGGTCTTGCCATCGGCATCGGGCAGGCTGAACGCGGGTGCTTTATCGCCCAGTTCGAGGCGTGCGGTGTCGGTCACTTTCCATCCCTTCGTCGGCCGGTGCACGCCGGGAGGTGATTCCCCGCGTTCATCCCCGGTGGCTTCTGAGGGCCCGGCGCTGATTAGGGTAATAGCGGCATCGGGGATGGCGGAAGCGAGGACGAACGTGGTGGACCGGGATCCGGAGCTCATCAAGCAGGACATCGCTGCGGCACGCGACCGCCTGGCGCTCACCGTCGACTCGCTGGCAGAGCGAACCAATCCCCAGCGCCTCGCTGACGACTTCAAGTCCGCGGTGCTGCGTTTCCTGAAGAAGCCCGCAGTAACCGCCACGTTGATGGGCGTTGGAGCGGTGACCGTGGTGATCGTGGTGCGCGGAATCCGCAACCGGTAACCCTCAGCGGCCGCGCAGCCAGCCGCCGATCGTCACACGCCGGCCCGGGGGATTTGCCTGGAGCCCGAGACGGCTGCAGCTGTGCACCCGCAACGGCAGTTGGCCGTCATCGCGGCGTTCGGGTGGCTGGGCCACCCCGCCGAATCGGTCCGTCGTCATGGTTTGGCGCCCGCCTCACGATTAATCCAGCAAACAAAAATCGTAACATGCGGGAACACAATAGTGGCAATAAAAAGGCAGAACCGAATTCTGAGGGTGCTACCAGTTACCGAAAAATCAGCCACCCGACGTAGGTTTCGCTCCCGTTCGGGTAACCGCCGCCCTTGGTCGCGATGTGAACGTGGGTGTGGTGGTTGGCGTCGTCGGAGCCCAGATTGGGCATCAGGTGGGGCTTGCCGCCGATCGGGTAATAGGTCTGCTGCCAGATCACGTGCACCAGCCCAAACCGATCGGCGTTCTGAAGGGCGAATTTCATCACGCGATCGCCGAGTGCCTTGCCCGCCGGCGTGCGGTAGTCCGGGATGATCACATCGATCGCGAGGCCTTCTGGATGCCACTTCATGGTGTCGGGGCGGACGCCGCCGATGTTCTTGATCTCCGGGAATCGCGCACTGATGGCGCGCTCGGCCAGGATCGTGTCGACCTGCAGGCCCCGCTCGATTCCGACGCCGGGGAGCAGCATCCGTGCCGTGATGGGGGTCGCCATGACCTGTGTCCGGTTGCTGGGGTTGGCTGAGGCAGCGCTTCCTTCGCCGAGTGCGGCAGCGACCAGAATGGCCACCGGTATGGCGAACGCAGCAGTCACTAGGGGGAAGGCACGTCGACGTATTCCGGGCATGACGGTGACGTATCGCCGCCCGTGATGCAAGCGTTACCTGGTGCGCCGTCAGGGTTTCGAACCCCGGACCCGCTGATTAAGAGTCAGCTGCTCTACCAACTGAGCTAACGGCGCGTGTCAGCGACAATAACAGGCGCGCGCCGAGGAGGTGAACTCGCTGCCCTTAGAATTATGGTCTGCGGGAGCCTCCCGTTGGCGCGAGTTTGGAGACAGCATGCGAGAAGTTGAGCCGGTTCGCCGGCCGCGCTTGCGTGCATTGATGGCGGTGCTCATCGTCGCGCCGACCGCGCTGTTCGGTGCCAGTGCCTGTGGGACCCGGGCGCCGGCACCCACGGTGCTGGCCGATAAGGGCAGCCCCTACAGCGACCTAATGGTTCCGAAACTGACCGCGACCGTGCAGGACGGTGCCGTCGGAGTTCCGGTGGATCGGCCGGTCACGGTGACGGTCCGGGGCGGCGTGCTGGGTTCGGTCATCATGGTCGACGAGGCCGGCGACGCCGTGCCCGGCGAACTCAGCCGGGACGGACTCAGCTGGGCAGCCACCGATCCGTTGGATTACAACAAGCACTACACGATCACCGCTCAGTCGCTAGGCCTCGGCGGGGTGAGCACCCGCACCCTCAACTTCGAATCGCAATCGCCGGCAAACCTCACGATGCCCTTTCTGCTTCCCAATGATGGGGATGTCGTGGGCGTTGGACAGCCGGTGGCGGTGCGTTTCGATGAGAACATCCCCGACCGGCTTGCCGCGCAGAAGGCGATCACGGTGACCACCGACCCGCCAGTCGAGGGTGCCTTCTACTGGCTGAGTAACCGCGAGGTCCGTTGGCGTCCCAGGGACTTCTGGGAGCCGGGTACCACGGTGACCGTCGCCGTCAACGCCTATGGCGTCGATCTCGGCGACGGTTTGTACGGGCAACAGAACCGCACCGCCGAATTCAGCATCGGTGATCGGCTGATCGCAACCGCCGATGACGACACCAAGATGCTGACGATCCAGCGCAATGGCGACGTCGTGAAGACCATCCCGATCTCGATGGGCAAGGACAGTACGCCGACGAACAACGGCATCTACACGATCGGCGACCGCTACCAGCATCTGATCATGGACTCGTCCACCTATGGTGTTCCGTCCGACTCGCCCAGGGGTTACCGGCTCGAGGTGGACTGGGCCACCCAGATGTCCTACAGCGGCATCTATGTGCACTCCGCGCCCTGGTCGGTGGGCGCCCAGGGCTATGACAACACCAGCCACGGTTGTCTCAATGTCAGCCCCGACAACGCGAAGTGGTTTTTCAACAACACCAAGCGCGGTGACATCGTCGAGGTGGAGGGCACCGTCGGTTCAGTGTTGTCCGGCACCGAGGGTCTCGGGGACTGGAACATCCCCTGGGAGCAGTGGAAAGCGGGCAACGCCACGGCTTAACCGACGCGGGCGGTCACCCCTTCGCTGCGCCGTAGCTGTAGCGCGCTGGTTGTGTAGTCACGCCGGGACCCCTCGGATTGGGCGATTTCCACTTACTCAGGCTATTCTCAGGTACATCTCTGCCGATTGCGGAGAACACGTAAGGGGAGTCGGCACATGCAGATTTCAGTTCGCTCGTACCTGAGTGCGGGAATGACGGCGGTTGTTGGGGCCGGTGTGATCGCCATGGCACCCGTCGGGACGATGAGCGACCTCAGGCCGGTCGCTCTGCCAGTGCCCGTGGTCGCCGAGGTCGCATTGGCCGGCGTGACCCTGCCTTTCACCGACATCCTCTCGCTGCTGCAGGCTCTGGGCCTCGGGGGAGCGATCCCCGATATCACCAAGCTGGTTCCGGCGGATCTCCTCAACTCCGTCGCGACCGAGTTCCTCAACCAGGCCACGCCTCTAGTGACTACGGCCGCCGCCGATCTGTTCGCGTACTTCAACTCGACGATCAGCGGTTTACTGATCGGACCTAATTCGATTCCGGTGCGGTTCGGGGCGGCACTGGGCGCCATTCCGACTGTCCTGGGGACTGCTGTCCAGGCCCTGAGCACCGGCAATATCCCAGCCGCGTTGCAGGCGCTGGGCACCGGTCTGGTTGCCCCGGTGACCGCAGTTGGGCAGGCCATTGTCGATGCCGGCCAAGCCTTCCAGTCGTACGTCACCGCGCAGATCAGCGGACTGACCAACGCACTGCCCGGCCTTCTCCTCGCCGCGGTCTCCACAGTGATCACCAATAACGTTCAGTCCGTGCTTGCCGCGGTGCAGAGCGCCATTGCCGGGTTGCTCGGCGGGCTGATTCCAGCAGCGGCCAGCACGCCTGCCGCCGCCGTCTCCGCGGCACGCTTTCGGGTCGCCGTGGTGGCCCCGGACTCCGTGGCTGCCGTACCGGCTTCGGCCTCGGTGGCGGCCACCGATCCCGGCACCGACAGTAGCGACGTCGCCGAGCAGGCCGCACCTCCGGTGGTTCCTGATCTGACCGTTGCCCCGGTGACATCGCGACCACGTCCGGTTGCGCGCCGCTCGGTCATCAGTGGAACTGCAGTTTCCGAAGCGGCCGCGGTGGCTCAGCCTAAGCGGGCGTCGCGGTCACATTCCGTCGCCAAGGTGGCGGGATCCGAGTAGGGATCCGCTACCTGCCTGACGCGACGGCGTCTGTGGCGGCGCAGCGTCTGCGTTGATGTAGTTCGATCTCTTCCGCAAAGGTCTGCAGTGCGCTGCGGATCATGCGGGCAGTTCCGTCCGGGTGTCGACACGATCCGCGACCGTCGACCAGTGCGGTGACCCTGCGGATCTCTTCCACGAGTTGATCGGTGGCCCTGCCGTGGGCGAGTTCGTGGAGCAACTCGGCAATGCGCGGTAGTCCGTTGAGGCACGGCCCGCACTGGCGGGCACTCTGGTCGGCAAGATATCTCGAGATTCCAGCGGTGTGGGCGAGTCCGCACTCGGCCATGCCCAGCGCGTGAACGATTCCTGCGCCGGGGGTCGCCCCCAATGATTTCAGTCCCGACCTCGATAGCCGTGCGCCCCCGAATGCCGTTGCCGGAATCCAACTCCCGTGATAGCCGCCGATGAGGATGGCGCGAATGGTGTCGGGGTCAGTGCCGCCGGCGTGTTCCAGAAGGCCGGTAAGCAGGGTGCCGGTGGGCACTTCGACGACTCCGTGTTTGTGCAGCGCTCCGGAGTAGGTGACGAGCATCGTGCCCGGATCGTCGGCGTCGCCCACCGATCGAAACCACGCGGCTCCGAACCGTGCGATCAGCGCCATGTGGGCCAACGTCTCGACGTTGTTGAGCAGTGTCGGCCGTCCTCGCACGCCTGATTTTGTGGCTAGCACGGTGCGGTCGCGTGGCAAGGCCGGTCCGCCCTCGATTTTTCTGATCGCGGCGGATTCCTCGCCTGCCACGAACCGATCGGGCGACTCGACCACGATCACCCGGTGTGGATCCAAAGCGGCTGCCCGACGCTCGTCAAGGGCGCGCGACACCGCCGGTACGGCGTCGGCGTGCACGTACAGGTAGACCTTGTCGGCTCCGGTCGCTGCCGCGGCGGCATCGAGTCCATCGAGTACCAGGTGCGGCGCGCGGGTGAGCAGTTGCGCATCTTTTCGACTCAGCGGCTCGCCTTCGGAACCGTTGCCGACCACCACCGGCCTACGACCGGTGACCGAGGCCATCTTGCGCCCACTGGGAAAGCCGGCCCCGCCTCGTCCGGACAGACCGGCTTCGCTGAGCATAGGAATCAAATCTGTTCCGACAGAGGGCAATTCGCCGAACCGGGCGCGATGCTCTGCCAGGGTGGCCCCCTGGGCGGCGAACAATCGCGGCATTTTCGGTGGTTCGGGAATGGTCTGCGTAGCCATGGTGCGCGATACCTAAACGTCGACGTATTCGGTGAAGTTGGCGCGCAGCCGCCACACCAGGGCGACGGCCACCATGACCGCACAGACACCGGCGAAACCCAGAAACCAGATGCGTCCGGTGTCGGTTCCATTGCCGAGCGAATGCGCCATCGCGATCGGCCACAGCAGGTATGTGGTCCAGTGCACGGCTCGAAAGATCTTCAGTCCCAGGCGCCTACGCAGCAGACTGGTGATGATCACCACGATGAGCACGTCGAAAGCCACCGTGCCCAGGCCCTGCCACAGCGGCCGGTAGGCGCCGAGGAAGGGCACGACGAAGTCGATGAGTCGCAGCTTCGCGTAGGGGTCCATGAACAACAGGCCCATATGCAACGCCACGAGCAGCGTTGCGGCCAGGGCGACGAAGCGATGCACATCGGCGATTCCGAATCGCGGCAACGTGAAGAGTGGGCGGCCCGACCGGACACCGATACCCAGCACGACTGACAACGTCATGAATGCCAGCGCGACGATTCCATTGCCCCGTCCGAGGGCCCACAGTGCTTCGCTGCTCATGCGACGGTCATGAACCCTTCGAGGTGGTATGCGGCGGTGTGAACTTGTTGCCGGAAGAGCTCGCACCCATGGGGACGTGGTTCTGGCGTGTGGTGGACGTCGAACTACTCCTGCTCGATGACGACGAAGTACCGCCCGGCGACGATCCGCCGGAGGACTGGCTCCCGGTTGAGGATCCCACACTGGGTGCTTGCTGCTGCACAACCGGTGCGGGCACGTAAGCCGGTGCCGGGGCGTACGTCTGCTCGGGCGTGTAGACCGGCGCCGGCGTGTACGCGGGTTGCGGGGCAGCTGCCAGTATCGGCACCTGCGTCGTGGCCGGGGCAGGCGGAGCAATTGGCTCGGGTGCAACGCCCGCGACAATCGCGGGTGCGGAGAACCCCGCGGCGGCTGGGCTCTCGACCGCGGCCGGCTTCACGGTGCCGGCATAGGCAAGCGCGGATGCGCCGGCTACCCCTGCGACGCCGATTCCGGCCAATGCCCAGGAGGCGACGGCGGCGCGGCGAAATCCGGAACGCGGTGAGTTCATGGTCCAAGAATGTCAGTCATTTCTTGGAAGGCTCAAAGAAGTGGTGCGCGCCATGTTTCGCTCTCGGCGCAACCGGCGCCGTGTCTTTGTGGCAAAGCTCCGAACCGGTAACATGCTCGGGATGGGCGGGAGACAGCAATCATGATGAGGGCCTTCGCGGCGACGTGTTCGGCGGTGGCGATCATCGGATGGGGAGTGAGTCCGGTACCCGGTGTTGGGACCGCACGCGCCGAAGTGACGGCCGCCTACACCCCGGCGGCGACGGTGCTCACCCTCGAAGGCGGTCTGGTCGGGGTTCAGCACCTCGTCCACTTCACCCCGTGGCAACTGCAGGGCGCCCTGTGTAAGTCGCCGAACGTATGCCGTCCGGTGGACTATCTCGCGCTCCCGGGGGACGCATTCAATGAGCAGGGCGCCGATCTCCTTCAGCAAGCCATCGTCGCATTGCCGGCCGACGGCGGGCCCGTCACCCTATTCGGGCACAGCGAAGGCGGTCAGGTCATCTACGCGGCGCTTCGGCGCTGGGCGGCCGACCCATCAACAGCCCCCGATCCGTCCCGGGTGTCGTGGGTCTCGATCGGCAATCCGGAGAACCCCTTCGGCGGAGTTGTCGAGAAACTCGGCCTCAAGGCCACACCCCGACTGCCGGCTGATACCGCCTATCCGGGGATCGAGGTCATCCGGCAGTACGACGGATGGGCTGATTTTCCGAGCGATCCGCGCAACTTGCTGGCGGTCGCGAACGCCGTCGTGGGGGCGTTGACCATCCACCCGTTGTACAACAACGTCAACCTGGATGATCCGAACAACGTCCGTTACACGCCGGATAAGCCGGATGGGACACCCGGAAACGTCACCTACGTATTTGTCCCCAACCCGAAGTTGCCACTCATCGCCGGCACCGGTCTGTTGGAGCCTGCCCTGGACAAGATTCTTCGACCGATCATCGAGGCGGGTTACAGCCGGCCGGGCGGTGTGGGGACGGTCGGTAGTGCACAGGCGGTGTCCGCTGCGGTGAGCGCGTCGTCGGCACGGGTGGCCAAACCGGCCAGCCGGGCTCGCGCCGCGCGCTTGGCACCGGCCAAGGCCACCGGGCAAGCTAAGGCCACCGGGCAAGCACGCTCGGGCACGACCAAAAACCGCCCCTGAACTTTTCAGGAGCGGTTTTCGGTTTCGGGGTGGCTGACGGGACTCGAACCCGCGACAGCCAGGATCACAACCTGGTGCTCTACCAACTGAACTACAGCCACCATCGCCGCACTGCGCGGCTAGACGAGTCTAACCGCTTTCGAGTTCAGCGGCCGAATCAATATCCGGCGGCTCGCCTCCGGTCTGGTTTAGTTCGATGAGCGCCTCGGCGATCTCGCTGGTAGACGGACCCGGCGGCGGGACGAAGGCGATTCGGCGGTAGTACCGCAGCTCTCGGATCGACTCCTGGATGTCGGCCAGGGCCCGGTGCGCGAGGCCCTTCTCCGGTTGCCCGTAGTAGATCTTGGGATACCAGCGTCGGCACAGCTCCTTGATCGAGCTGACGTCGATCATGCGGTAGTGCAGGTAGTCGTCGAGGGTGGGCATATCCCGTGCCAGGAAACCGCGGTCGGTGGCGATCGAGTTCCCGGCCAGCGGCGCGGTCTTGGCCTGCGGAACAAGGCTGCGGATGTAATCCATCACCATGGCCTCGGCGGTCGCCAGATCGATGGTGGAGGCCCGAACCTCCTCGGTGAGCCCGGAACTGCGGTGCATCTTGGCGACGACGTCGACCATCCCGTCCAGCGCTGCGTCGTCGGCATGGATCACCACGTCGATGCCCTCGCCGAGAACGTTGAGGTCGGCATCTGTCACCAGCGCCGCGATCTCTATCAGTCGGTCAGATTCCAGGTCCAGGCCCGTCATCTCGCAGTCGATCCACACCAATTCATCCCGCACAGCGCTCAACATTAAGCCCAGGCACCGATCGGGCACGGCTCACCCTCGCGCCTTGGTGCCCGCGCAGTAGTCTCGTGCCCTATGACGGAATCAACGACAACCCCCGCCCAGCAGATCGCGGCCGGCTACGCGACGACAGGCGAGGCCCTCGAGCTGGGTTCGGTCATCGTCGGCGGTGAGGTGGACCCGGAGGCCCAGATCCGTATTCCGCTGGCGATGATGAACCGCCACGGTCTGGTGGCCGGCGCCACCGGAACGGGTAAGACCAAAACCCTGCAGGTGATCGCCGAGCAACTCTCCGCCGCCGGCGTGCCGGTGGTGATGGCCGACTTCAAAGGCGACCTGTCGGGGTTGACCCGGCCGGGGGAGGCCAGCGACCGGACCGCCGCGAGGGCCAAGGACACCGGAGACGAGTGGGTGGGATCGCCGTTCCCGGTGGAGTTCCTGTCGCTGGGAACCGGCGGTATCGGTGTGCCGGTGCGCGCGACGATCTCTGCGTTTGGCCCGATCCTGCTGTCGAAGGTGTTGGGGCTCAACGCGACTCAGGAATCCACCCTGGGTCTGATCTTCCACTGGGCCGATCAGCAGGGTCTGCCGCTGCTGGACCTCAAGGATCTTCGTTCGGTGATCACCCACCTCACCAGCGACGAGGGCAAAGAACAGCTGAAAACGATCGGTGGGGTGTCGGCGTCGACCGCCGGTGTGATCCTGCGCGCGCTGATCAACCTCGAGGCTGAGGGCGGCGACACGTTCTTCGGCGAGCCCGAAATCGAACCGGCCGATCTGCTCCGCGTCGATGACCAGGGGCGCGGCATCATCACGCTCTTCGAAGTCGGTGAACAAGCCGCCCGCCCGGTGATGTTCTCGACGTTCCTGATGTGGGTGCTGGCTGATCTGTTCACCTATCTGCCGGAGATCGGCGACGTCGACAAACCCAAGCTGGTGTTCTTCTTTGACGAGGCACACCTGCTGTTCACCGACGCGTCCAAGGCCTTCCTGCAGCAGGTCGAGCAGACCGTGAAGCTGATTCGCTCCAAAGGGGTAGGCGTCTTCTTCTGCACCCAGCTGCCCACCGACGTACCCAATGCTGTGCTCTCCCAACTGGGTGCCCGCATCCAGCACGCGTTGCGGGCATTCACGCCCGATGATCAGCAGGCGCTGGCTAAGACGGTCCGGACCTATCCCAAAACCGAGTTCTACGACCTGGCAACCGATCTGACCTCATTGGGAATCGGCGAGGCGATCGTCACGGTGCTGTCCGAGCGCGGTGCGCCGACACCGGTGGCATGGACTCGGTTGCGTTCGCCGCGATCGTTGATGGACACCATCGGACCGGATTACATCAAGGCCGCAGCCCAAGCCAGCCCGCTGTTCTTGAAGTACGGCCCGACGGTGGACCGGGAGTCCGCCTACGAAATGTTGGCGGCGAAGATGGCTGCGCCGCCGGAGTCCGCCGCCGAGCCGATAGACCTGCCACCGATCTATCCGACAGGGCTGGATCTGCCGCCGATGCCGGAACAGGTGCAGAAGGCCGAACCGGGCATGCTCGAATCCATGATGGACAACCCGGCGTTCAAGAGTGCGATGCGGTCGGCCGGCACGGTGATCGGCCGGGAGATCACCCGCAGCATCTTCGGTACGGGTAGGCGCAGGCGCTAGTCGCCGCCCAGTTTTTTGTACACCAATCCCACGATCGGCGTCACGATGGCTCTGGGCGCATAGCCACTCGCCACCGACATCGCCTTGGACGTCACACCGGGAACCACGCGCATCTTGTTGCGCTCCAAGCCATCCAGCGACAGTTGTGCGGTGTGCTCGACCGAGATCCACAGGAAATCGGGGATCAGCCTGTCCACCAATGATGCATCGCCCGCGTCAGGCATCTCGGCACGCACCGGCCCGGGTGCCAATAGCGTGACGTGCACTCCGGTATTGCGGAGTTCGCCTCGCAGCGACTCGCTGAACGTATTGGCGAACGCCTTGGTTGCCGCGTAGGTGGCGTTGTTCGGAATCGGGGAGTTCCCGGCAGCCGATCCCGAGATGAGGATGCCGCCGGCACCGCGGGCGAGCATGCCGGGTAACACCGCCAGCACCAGGTCGTGCACGCCGAGCACGTTCAGTTGAACCTGGGCCTTCTCGGCCGCGGGATCCAGGTCGGCCACCGCGCCGAAGGTGGCGGTGCCGGCGTTGGCGCACAGGATCGAGATATCGCGGTCGGCCAACTCGGCGGCCAATGCCTCGCGTTGTGATGGCTCGGCCAGGTCGACGGCACGCACCTCGACCGTCACGCGATACCGCTCAGTCAGGCGGGCGGCCAGTTCACCGAGTACGTCGGCGCGACGGGCGGTGATGATCAGGTGGTGGCCGCGGGCGGCAAGTTCGCCCGCCAGTGCCGCACCGATGCCCTGCGAGGCACCGGTGACGACGGCTCGGCTGTCCGGGGAGGGTGCGGGAACTGGCATGCGGCAATCGTAGGCGGGGTCGATAGGCTGATCTTCATGGCACCGCGGTCGAAGATCGCGGCCTGGGCACTGTGGGACTGCGGCTCCGTTGGGCTCAGTTCGACCGTTGTGACGTTCGTGTTCTCGGTCTATCTCACCGGCACGGTGGGCCAGGGCATGCCGGGCGGCACGTCGCCGGCCAGCTTGCTGGGCCGGGCGCTGACCATTGCCGGAGTCACCGTCGCGCTGCTCGCCCCGCTTACCGGCGTTTTGGTGCAAGCGCCACGCCGCCGGCGGGTCGCGCTGGCCATACTGACCGCGATGGCGGCGGCGTTCACCGCCGCCATGGTCTTTATCCGCGACGACCCGCGCTATCTCGTGCCGGGGTTGGCCCTGCTGGCAGTGACCGCGGTCTGCGGTGATCTGGCCAGCGTGCCCTACAACGCGATGCTGCGTCAGCTGTCCACCCCGCAGACTTTCGGGCGGGTCTCGTCGATCGGGTGGGCCGCCGGTTACTGCGGCAGCGTCGGTCTGCTGCTGGTCGTGTACTTCGGCTTCATCAGGGGCGAGGGACCCCACCGCGGATTGTTTGGCTTGCCCGCCGCCGACGGCATGAACGTGCGCGCCGCAATGATTCTGGCGGCCGCCTGGTTGCTGATTTTCGGCTTACCGCTGCTGCTGACCAAACCCACCATCACCGCCTATGACGAAGCCGCGGAACCTCCGCCCACCGTGCTCGGCGGGTATCGGCGGCTGTGGTCGGACCTTCGATACGAATGGCGCCGTGACCGAAACCTGGTCTACTACCTCCTCGTCAGCGCGGTGTTCCGGGATGGGCTTTCCGGCGTCTTCGCCTTCGGCGCCGTGCTCGGCGTGAGTGTGTATGGCATCTCTGCGGCCAACGTGTTGGTCTTCGGGGTGGTCGCCTCGACGGTGGCCGCTATTGGCGCACTGGTGGGCGGACGGCTCGACGATCGGGTCGGCGCCAAGCCGGTCATTGTGGCGTCACTGGCCGCCATGATCGCCGTGGGCATGACACTGCTGGCGCTGTCGGGTCCGGTCGCGTTCTGGGTGTGCGGCCTACTGCTGTGTCTGTTCGTCGGTCCCACCCAGTCGGCTGCGCGCACTCTGCTGTTGCGAATGACCGGAGAAGGTAAGGAGGGCATTGCGTTTGGCCTCTACACGATGACCGGGCGCGCAGTCGCCTTCCTGGCGCCGTGGCTGTTCTTCGTCTTCGTCGATTTGTTTCACGCTGACCGCGCCGGCCTCGGCGGAATCTGCCTGGTGCTGGCGGTCGGCCTGGTGGGAATGTTGTTTGTCAGGGTGCCGGACCACGTCCGAGCAGACCAGCGTTAGGCCGCGCCGGTGCAGATGGTCAAACCGCGACCGCTGCGCTGCCGCACCTGGGATCCGTTGACCGACACGCTGCATGTCACATCGCGTCCGACGTTGACGACAGCGACGCTGGCCGAACTCTTGGCGGGGGCCGAGAGACTGACCTCTTTGCTCCACGGCAGCGCCACGTTGAACTCGGTCTGCATCACGCCGCCGGTGTCGACGTAGGTGATGTTGATCGCCCTGCCCTCGCCGGCCACGCTGTAGACCACGGTCTCGGTGCCACTCGGACGTGATGTGGTTTCACTGGGTGCGGCCGACGAGCTGGGATCCGCAGACGTACTGGGCGCCGGCCGTTCGGTGGCCGTGGGCATTGGCAGCCGCGTCGTCGTCGTGATCGGCACCTGGGGTGTCGGCGGGGCTGACTTTGTCGTGGGGGTCGCTGCGGCGGATGTCGTCGGCGGGGCGGCCACCGTCGCATCCCTGGACGAACTGCTCACGATCACCAGCGCCAACACAAGTCCGGTCACCAGTAGTGCGGCCGCGCCGGCTGCGATCCAGAGCCAGCGCGGCGACTTCGGCGGTGGCGGGGGTGGGGGCGGTTGTTGCGGATAGCCGGTGCCGGGAGGCCAGTAGGTTCCGAACTGCTCGGTCGGTTGGGACTGCGGAACGCCGTAGCCGGGTCCGTAGTACGTGGGGCCCGGGTAGCCCGGGTATTGCCCGGAGTAGGCCGGGCCCGGATCGGGTGGGAAACCGCCGCCCGCCGCCTGCGTCGGATCGGACCATTCCGGTCGCGTTGGATCGCTCATGCCCGCCTCACGCTCAGCAGGCTACCTGTGCCGCATCCGGGTGATATCCACCGCATCAGGTGCGCCGCACCGGACGGTGGCGGGACAACGCGGCGACCGTCATCGCCCGCAGCACATCCCGGGAGCCCTCCGGCGACGACGACCGGGTGGTCGGCTTGATGCTGTGTGGCGTGGAGTTGAGCAGGCCGAAGGCGGCGTGTGCCATCACCCGGGCCTGGTCCTCGGCAAGCTGTGGATCCAGTGCGCGCAACGCAACCACCCAGATTTCGACGTAGCGGCGCTGGGCCCTGCGGACCTGTCGTTGTGCGACTGCCGGGAGATTCGCCAGATCGCGGTCCTGGATACGGATCAGATCGGGTTCGCTGAGCGCGAAGTCGAGATGGAACTCGATGAGACCGTCCAGTGCGGCGGCCGGATCCGGATTATCGCTCAGTACCGACTGCGCACCGGCCAGCAGCCTGGTGCTGATGCCGACCAGCAGTTCGACCAGCAGCGCCTCTTTGCCCGAGAAGTGCCGGTAGATCGCCGGGCCGCTGACGCCCGCGGCGGCACCGATGTCCTCGATTCGGACCGCGAGAAAACCGCGTTCGGCGATCAACTGTTCGGCGGCGGCCAGCAGTTGCGAGCGGCGGTCGGATTTCTGCCGTTCGCGGCTGGTGAGCACGGTCATGGGACCCTCCAGGAACCCGGCTGTACGTTTCGGTTAGTTTTCACTAACATAGCATCCAGTTAATTGTCATTAACCAAAGGTGAGTTCATCGATGGCATCGCCCGTTGCCAACCGCGAGGCACACGTACAGCTCGTCGCGCAGCTTCGCGACAAGTTGACCGTTGCCGCACATGGCGGCTCACAGCGCGCGCGAGAGCGGCACACCGCGCGTGGCAAGCTCCTGCCGCGAGACCGGGTCGACGGGCTGCTCGATCCCGGCAGCCCGCTGCTGGAGATCGCCCCGCTTGCCGCTGACGGTATGTACGACGACGAGTGCCCCGCAGCCGGGATCATCACCGGGATCGGCCGCGTGTCCGGGCGCGAATGCATGATCGTGGCCAACGACGCCACCGTCAAGGGCGGCACCTACTACCCGGTGACGGTCAAGAAGCACCTGCGCGCTCAAGAGATCGCGGCACAGAATCGGCTGCCGTGCATCTATCTCGTGGACTCCGGCGGGGCCTTCCTTCCGCGGCAGGACGAGGTGTTCCCCGACCGCGACCATTTCGGCCGCATCTTCTACAACCAGGCCACCATGAGCGCGGCCGGCATCGCCCAGATCGCCGCGGTGCTCGGATCCTGCACCGCCGGTGGCGCATACGTTCCGGCGATGAGCGATGAAGCGGTGATCGTGCGCAACCAGGGCACGATCTTCCTCGGTGGACCGCCCCTGGTGAAGGCTGCCACCGGTGAGGTGGTGACCGCCGAGGAATTGGGCGGTGGGGACCTGCATTCCCGCAAATCCGGTGTCACCGACCATCTCGCTCGTGACGACCGTGACGCGCTGGCGATCGTGCGACGCATTGTGGCCACCCTCGGCCCACGCACCGCTGCGCCCTGGGATGTCCGCATCCCGGTTGATGCGATCGCCGATCAGCATGAGCTCTACGACGTTGTTCCGGTCGACTCCCGGGTGCCCTACGACGTACGCGAGGTGATCACGCACATCGTCGACGGCGGCGAGTTCAGCGAATTCAAAGCCGAATACGGCACCACGCTGGTCACCGGCTTCGCCCACATTCACGGCCATCCCGTCGGCATCGTCGCCAACAACGGTGTGTTGTTCGGCGAATCCGCCGTCAAGGGAGCACATTTCATCCAGCTGTGCGACAAGCGCACGATCCCGTTGGTCTTCCTGCAGAACATCACCGGCTTCATGGTCGGCCGCGAGTACGAGGAGGGCGGGATCGCCAAGCACGGCGCCAAGATGGTGACGGCAGTGGCCTGTGCCCGCGTTCCGAAGCTCACCGTCGTCATCGGCGGGTCCTACGGCGCTGGGAACTACTCGATGTGCGGTCGGGCCTACTCGCCTCGGTTCCTGTGGATGTGGCCCAACGCCAGGATCTCGGTGATGGGCGGCGAGCAGGCCGCATCGGTCTTGGCCACTGTTCGTGGGGAGATGACTGCTGAGCAAGAGGAGGAGTTCAAGGCTCCCATCCGGGCGCAGTACGAACACCAGGGCAACCCGTACTACTCCAGCGCCCGGCTGTGGGACGACGGCGTCATCGATCCTGCTGACACCAGAACCATTCTGGGACTTGCTCTTTCGGTCACGGCCAATGCACCCCTTGAGCAGGTCTCCTATGGCGTCTTCCGGATGTAGTGGGATGACCCCGGGAATGTTCGATACCGTGCTGGTCGCCAACCGCGGCGAGATCGCCGTACGTGTGATCCGGACGTGTAGGGCGATGGGCATCCGGTCGGTGGCGGTCTACAGCGATGCCGACGCCGGCGCGCGCCACGTCACCGAGGCCGATGTCGCCGTCCGGATCGGCCCGCCACCGGCCCGGCAGAGCTATCTCGACATCGGTGCGGTCATCGATGCCGCCCTGCGTACCGGTGCCCAGGGCATCCACCCCGGTTACGGATTCCTCTCGGAGAACGCCGATTTCGCCGCAGCGCTGGCGCGAGCCGGACTGGTCTTCATCGGCCCGCCCATCGCCGCCATCGCCACCATGGGCGACAAGATCGCCGCCAAGACCGCGGTGTCAGCCTTCGGCGTTCCGGTGGTGCCGGGTATCGCACGGCCCGGACTGTCCGATGCCGATCTGATCGGTGCTGCCGGTGATATCGGATTTCCGGTGCTGGTGAAACCCTCCGCGGGTGGCGGCGGCAAAGGGATGCGCCGGGTCGACGGTCCGGCCGATCTGCCCGCTGCTTTGGCAGCCTCTCGCCGGGAGGCCGCTACCGCCTTCGGTGACGACACCCTGTTCCTCGAGCGTTTTGTTCTGCGCCCCCGGCATATCGAGGTCCAGGTCCTCGCCGACACTCACGGCACCGTGCTGCACCTCGGCGAACGGGAGTGCAGCCTGCAGCGTCGTCACCAGAAGGTGATCGAGGAAGCGCCATCGCCACTGCTCGACGACGCCACCCGGGACCGTATCGGTGCGGCCGCCTGCGCGACCGCCCGCAGCGTCGAATACGTCGGCGCCGGAACGGTGGAGTTCATCGTGTCAGCCGATAAGCCCGACGAGTTCTACTTCATGGAGTGCAACACCCGACTGCAAGTCGAGCACCCGGTCACCGAGATGGTCACCGGGTGGGATCTGGTGGAGTGGCAGATCCGTATCGCGGCAGGGGAGCGGCTCCACCACCGCCAAGACGACATCGTGGCCCACGGTCACGCCATCGAAGCCCGCATCTACGCCGAGGACCCGGCGGCCGGATTCCTGCCGACCGGTGGCCCGGTGCTCGCGGTCACCGAGCCGTGCGGTCCGGGTATCCGGGTGGACTCCGGGCTGTCCGCAGGCATGACGGTCGGCAGCGACTATGACCCCATGTTGGCCAAAGTGATCGCGCACGGCGCCGATCGGGCCGAAGCGCTGCAGCGCCTGGATGGCGCACTGGCCGAGACCGCCGTGCTGGGGTTGGGCACCAATATCGACTTCCTGCGATGTGTCCTGACCGACAGCGACGTCAAGGCTGGCCGACTCGACACCGGGCTACTCGAGCGCCTCGAGTTCGTGCCGCACGATGCTGGTGACGAGGCGTTCATCGCGGCCGTGACATACCGCTGGCTGCAACGCTGGCCGGCCGGACTCGCCGACCCGTGGGATGTGCCCTCCGGTTGGCGCCTTGGCGAGTCGGCTGCGACGGATATCCGGCTGCTATGTGGCGAGCGCACCGAACACGTGCGGATCACCGGGAATCCCGAGCGGGCTCACGTTCAGGTTGGGGCCGGCCCATGCCGGCCACTGACGGCGCACTGCGCCACCGGGGCGCTCTCTTTTGTTCTCGACGGAATCCGTCACCGCTACGTCGTCGCCGAGAACGAGAATCAGTTATGGATTGCCGGCGGGGGCCGGACGTTGATGGTCGAAGAGCTGGGCGAAGAGCCAGTCCGGCCGGATGATGCGCATAGCGGCGATGCCGAACTTGTGAGTCCGATGCCGGGATCTGTTGTCGCCATGGGTGTTTGTGACGGTGATGCAGTTGAGGTCGGCGCACCCGTGGTGGCGGTCGAGGCCATGAAGATGGAACATTCACTGCGCTCGCCGGTCGCCGGTGTGGTGGAGCTTCTCGTCGCCGTAGGCGACCAGGTGAAGGTGGGCCAGCCACTGGCCCGGATCAAAGCGAATACAGAAG
>JBMOKE010000254.1:0-2914 GCA_049315425.1 Mycobacterium sp.
CGTGGGTGCCGCTGCATAACAGGCATGTCGTTGTATTACACCCCACCGGTGGTTGTCTTTGCCCGCAAAGGCAGCTTATTAATAGCTGTGAAATGGCCAAACAGTATGTTCTCTTGGGTTCGAATTTGCTTCGGTAAGGGTAGAACCAGCGACACAGTCGGTTTCTCCGCTCATGCATTTCCTCTCTCGACGGACCCGAGCACTCATTCGGTCTACGTCACCACCAACCCTGACAACGCCCTCGCGGTGATCGATGGGACGAGCCACGCCGTCACTGCGACCGTGCCGTTCCGCGTGAAGCCGTATGACGTGTCCGTGGACCCGGGCACCCACGTTGTATACGTCACTCACACAGACGACGGCACGGTCTCGATCATCGAGAACGTGCCGTAGGCCGGCGAACCATGGAACCCACAGATCGCCTCTGGACCGGTGACACGGAGATCGTCTACGAGACCGCCCGTGGATACGAGTGGTTCGTTGCGGAGTTGGTGGAGTGCTTCGGCGACTTCGGTATCAGTGATCTCAGGGAGATCTGGCACCGCCCAGATGACGACTTACCGTTTATCGAGTTGGTCTTCCGCCACGATGACGAGATCCACCACTGCTGGATGCAGCGGCGCAACGATTTCCTCGATCCGCACCTGTTGGATGTGTTCAATGCGGTTATCGGGGGAACCCGACGGTTTGTGTGGAATCACACTGGCGACGCTGTCGAGGTACGCCTCGTGGAAACCGGGCCCTAGGCCGGGAATCGTCATTTCCCTCTAGGTCGCGCGGTGGCGATAAACGCGCCGTCGGCGTGGAGATCCGGTCCGCGTGATCCGGAGAACCAGCGGTGGGCGCAACTAGCATCGGGCCATGGTGATTCCGCTGAAGTACGTCCGAATCTTCGTCGACGCCGACGGCCACTCACACTTCGAGGACTGTGAGTTGCCGCTGGAAACCCGCGACTACGCTCCGCCGACCACGCCCCTGGAGGCCTCCGCCTTCATACCGGCCGAGGGATTCGCGGTGGTTCGCTTTGCTCCCGACTGGTCGGGTCCGTGGCATCCGTCGCCGTACCGGCAGTGGTTCTTCATGATGTCGGGTTCGCTCACCGTGACGGTCAGTGACGGAGCGGAGCGCACCGTCTGTGCCGGCGACACCGTGCTGCTCGAAGATATGGGAACCCGGGGTCACTTGACGCGCACCAACGGGAAACAGCAGGCCGTCGCGGTGGGCGTGCGGGTGCCTGACGCCGGGTGATGCGGTTCAGCCGGATTATCGCCGCTCGCCAGTGCCGGGGTGGCACCCGTCCGGTGGTGGGTCAGCGCATCGCGGGCCTCGCGTTCCACGAGCAGGGGTACGAACTCGCGAATCTTCGCGCCGTCGAATCCGGCATGCAGGGTCTGGACAACACGAGCGATGTCGGCAGTGGAGCAATCGGGGTAGTTGGCCGCTACCCGCGCAATCACCTCGCCGATCTGCGTGGCTTCATCCGTCTGCACCATGACCTCAATGTCCAAGGGTTGTGAGGCGAGCCACTAGGGTCAACAGGCACCAGTCGAACCGGACGCCCAGCGTCTCAATCACCGCCTCGCGGCGGCAGCAATGACTACCCCCACTCCGAATCGTTCCCAGGCGGGCAGTAGGCACGCGGTGACCGTCAGCCAGGAACCAGATCGGACCGCAGGTCGTTGCCAGTCAGTGATGCGACCGCTCCTGCGCCACCCGGCTCGTCTTGCGGCCCTCTACCTGCTCGTCGAACTCGGGGCGGTGGTCCTGCTGGTCCGGGCCTTCGGTTGGGGTTGGGCATTGCTGGTGCTGATGGTGACCTTCCTGGTGGGTGTGGTTCTGGCCAGCACGCAGCTCAAAGGGCAGGTGGCCGCGCTGCGACAGACCCGGCGTACCCCCCAGGGTGCGGTGGCGGACGGGATGCTGGTCGGTTTGGGTACCTTCCTGGTGTTGATCCCGGGCGTCGTGACCACCACCGCCGGTGTCTTGATGCTGGCACCCCCCACGCGAGGGGCGATGCGGCCGCTGGCTGAAACCCTGCTCACCCGCGGAATCGACCGCCGGCTGGGCGCGGCCAACCTCTCAGCGTTTGGCGGCCCCGGGTCAGGCCGAGGCGACTATATCGACGGCGAGATCATCGACGGAGAGGTGACCGGCGACGAGTCTGACGGCGGGGACAATCTTCCGATCGTTCGCTGACCCGTCACACTGGCCTGGTGACCACACTTCTGTTCAACGGGATTGTGCACAGTCCGTCACACCCTGATGCCACCGCGATGGCGGTGCGAGACGGAGTGGTCGCTTGGCTGGGGGACGACGCGGTGGGGAGGGCGCAGTTCCCCGACGCCACGACCATTGATCTCGATGGCGCGTTCGTCGCACCTGCGTTCGTCGACTCTCATGTCCACCTGACCGCCACCGGTTTGCAACTCACCGGACTGGATCTGAGAACCGCCACGAGTCGCGAACACTGCGTGACATTGATCGCCGAGCACGTGGCGGCCAACCCTGGCCAACCGGTGTGGGGCCACGGGTGGGATGACAGCGCATGGGCCGGGGGGCAGCCCCTCCGTACCGCCGACGTCGACGCGGTCGTCGGAGGGCTGCCCGCCTATCTTTCGCGCATCGATGTGCACTCCGCGGTGGCCTCAACCGCATTGCGCGATCTCGTACCCGGACTATCGGCGGTAATGGGATTCGACCCGCAACAGCCGTTATCGGCCGAGGCCCACCACCTCGTTCGCGCCGAAGCGCGCCGACTGCTCACCGTTGGACAACG
Source organism: Mycobacterium sp. (assembly GCA_049315425.1). Classification (GTDB taxonomy): domain Bacteria; phylum Actinomycetota; class Actinomycetes; order Mycobacteriales; family Mycobacteriaceae; genus Mycobacterium. Next base: position 2,777 of record JBMOKE010000254.1, read on the forward strand.
TGCGGATGCCCGCCGCGCCGCCCTGGATGCAGCTGCGGCAGCCGGCATTGTGGCCGTCCACGAATGCGCCGGCCCGGAGATCGGCGGTGCCGAAGACTTCAGTGAGTTGCGCGCCCAGGACCACGGTGTCGAGGTTGT
>JBMOKE010000255.1:0-2891 GCA_049315425.1 Mycobacterium sp.
CGCGGGCATCGGCCGGATCCGGCTCGATCGAGTCGAGCCATGCGTCGAAGTCTTGCTCGCCCGTCTGTGTGTCCGCCATGGTGATGACCCCCGGGAGTCTTACGACGCGAAGCCGGGGATCAGTTCCTCGGCCATCGACGCGACCGGCACGTGGCAGTCCAGTTGGCACGAGATCGCGACCGTGGAGCCGATCACCCGCAGCGGGATCGCCAGGCTTGCGGGCAGGTCCATCTGGCGGGCCATCTTGATCTGCTGCGGCGCGCGCTCCATGTTCTGCGCGGCATGACGCTGTAGCCACTTGCGGGTGTAGTGGAACACCGGCACCTGCACGGGCTCGACGTATTGGGCCAGCATCTCGTCGACGGCCTCGACCGACAACTGCTCGCCGGCACGGATGAAGCCGATCCTCTCCATCGCCGGCAGCAACAGGTCGTAGTTCTTCTCCAGCGCGTAGCGGATCATCATGCCCATCTCGACGGGCAGGCCGTCGGGCAGCGGGGCCACCGCGCCGAAGTCGATCACGGTCATCCGGCCGTCGGCCATCATCATGAAGTTGCCGGGGTGGGCGTCGCCGTGCATCATTCCGACCCGCGTCGGGGCGTCGAAGGTCAGCTCGAAAAGCCTTGTACCGCAGAGATCGCGCTCATCGGGCGTGCCCTTGCGGATGATCTCCGCCATCGACTTGCCCTCGGTCCACTCGCTCACCATCACCTTCGGTGCGCTACCGACCACATGCGGGACGAAGAAGTGCGGATGGCCCTCGTAGGCCTTGGCGAACGCCCGCTGATTGTCGGCCTCGAGGCGGTAGTCCAGTTCCATCTCGGTGCGCTCGATGAGCTCGTCCACCACGGCCTGCACGTCAGCGCCCGGCGCGAGCTGTTTGAGCACGCTGGTCAGCCGGCGCATGGTCTTGAGGTCGGCGCGCAGTGCCTCATCGGCGCCGGGGTACTGAATCTTGACCGCCACCTCGCGGCCGTCGGACCACACGCCCTTGTGCACCTGCCCGATGCTGGCCGAGGCCACTGGTTCGTCGTCGAAGGAGGTGAACCGGTCCCGCCACTTGGTGCCCAGCTGCCCGTCGAGTACCCGGTGCACCTTCGCCGCCGACAGCGGCGGGGCGTCCTTCTGCAGTTTGGTCAGGGCCTCGCGGTAGGGCTCGCCGAACTCCTCGGGGATCGCCGCCTCGAGCACCGAGAGCGCCTGGCCCACCTTCATGGCCCCGCCCTTGAGCTCGCCGAGGACGTTGAACAGCTGGTTGGCCGCCTTCTCCATCAGCTCGGCGTTGACGTCGTCCTTGGACTTCCCGGTTAGACGCTTGCCGATTCCCAGGGCAGCCCGGCCCGCCATCCCGACCGGGAGGCTGGCCAGTTTGGCATTGCGCCGCGCGCTCCCGCGTTTGATGTCATCGGCCACACCCACATCATGCCTGCTGCGCCGCCAGCGCTGATCGGGGCTGCCAACAACCGCAGAGCGGGTGGCGGCTCCAGCGCCGCGCCCGGATGGTGTGGCTGGCGATATCGACCTCGACGGTGGCGTTCATGGTGGCCGGGGGAGCACCGGGCGGATCGGTTCCGCGTACCGCGGCGATGATGTGGTGCAGCTGTCCGAGCGCCAGGGCGGCGGTGGCCAGGACGGTGGGGTGGTCGGCGTGGGCGATCACCTCGCGCAGTTGGATGGCCAGCGCCGGCCAGGCGGCGTCGCGGTCGGTGCGATGCAAATCCGCGCATCCAAGACAACTCGTCACGCCGGGGATCACCAGCGGGCCGACCATGCCGGTGCCGTCGCGCACCCGCACCGGCAGGTGCGGCACCCGGGCGGCGTGCAGATCGCGCAGCAGTCGTGGGTCGGCGGCCAGGGAGTCGGCCAGCACCACCAGATCCACCCCGGCGGGTGCGCCCGACGCATTGGCGTGATTAGACGTTCCCACGCGCGCCCCGGAACACCGAAGTCCCTCTGCCACAAGCTCCGACAGCGGCCCGGCGCCGTGCACCCGGATCGACAGTGCCCGTCCGCCTCGGTCCCGGCTGTGTTCGCGCACCGCGCCGACGGCCACCAACCCGTCGATCAGTTCATCGAACCCGGCCTCGTCACCCAGGCCGTGCGCGGCGGCCAACCGGTGCAAATCATTGAGGGACATGGGTGCGGCCAGAGCGCGCAATACGATCGCCAATGACGCGGCGGAAAGACCCAGCGGAGGACGCACCAGCACCGCGCGCCGCGGATCCCATCCCACCTGCACCGCACCATCGGGCCGCAACAGCACCGGCAGAGCAGGGTTGAGCGCGAACCTCACGCAGGTGACTGTGACACCGACGCCTGCGCGACGAAGTCGGGTATCCACAGGTGCGTCAGTCGAGAAAATTTTAAGTTCGCGTAACCCAGAATTCAACTTTAGTGAGGCCCTCGGGTAACCCACCTACATATCGTCGCCGCAGATATCGGCGATCGTCTGGGCCCGGGGGCAGCAATTGTGAATCGTTCAGGCAAGCAGTGGGAAATGCCCCGCCGGCAGCCCTACGGATGGTTGGGGGCTGGCGCGTTGACCCTCGGTGTCGGGGTGGCGTTGGCCGGAGCCGGAGCCGCCCACGCCGACGATACCTCCCCACCGGCTGCCACCTCCTCGGTGACTGCCTCGGCAACCCCGGGCGCCACAGTCACGAAGTCGAGTCGGCCACCGGGTGCCCCGTCGCGGACCGCACGGCCTGCGCCGGGGGTATCGATGTCGACTAGTACCGCGGCGCGGTCCGCGACTGTCCTTTCCCGGCGACCGGAAGTTCCGGCTGCTGCCGTATCAGGGTCGCGTCGGCAGGCGACGGTATTGCAGGCTCCCGCTGCCGCGGTGACGGCTGCCCCGAACGGATGGGTGACGGCGGTGCCGAGTCAGGCGACCA
>JBMOKE010000256.1:0-2871 GCA_049315425.1 Mycobacterium sp.
CGATGCTGTTGGCCGATACTGCCGAGTCGTGGCTGGCTGCGCACCATGACGATCTCGTCGCCTGGCGCCGCCAGATCCACCGCCACCCCGAATTGGGGCGCCACGAATTCGTCACCACGCAGTTCGTCGCTGACCGCCTCGTCGATGCCGGGCTGAACCCCAAGGTCCTGCCGGGAGGTGCGGGACTGGTGTGTGACTTCGGGCCCGAGTACGCGCCGCGGATCGCGTTGCGCGCCGATATCGACGCGCTGCCGATGGCGGAGCGAACCGGTTTGCCGTTCACCTCGGACGTGCCGGGCGTGGCGCATGCCTGTGGCCATGATGCCCACACCGCTATTCTGCTCGGCGCGGCGACCGCATTGGCGTCGGTGCCGGAACTTCCCGTCGCCGTCCGGCTGATCTTCCAGCCCGCCGAGGAGTTGATGCCCGGCGGGGCGCTGGACGCCATCGCGGCCGGCGCGTTGACCGGGGTGTCACGAATTTTCGCCCTGCACTGCGATCCCCATCTGGCGGTCGGCAGCGTCGCCGTCATCGCCGGACCGATCACCTCGGCCGCCGACTTCGTCGAGATCACGTTGCGGTCCACCGGTGGGCACACCTCACGGCCGCATCTGACCACCGACCTGGTGTACGGCATGGGCACGGTGATCACCGGATTGCCCGGCGTGCTGTCCCGGCGCCTCGATCCGCGGCACAGCACCGTGGTGGTGTGGGGTGCGGCTAACGCCGGGTTTGCACCCAACGCGATACCACAGCTCGGTAAACTGGCCGGCACCGTGCGGACGGCCAGCCGCGAGTCCTGGCTGGAGATGGAAAGCCTTGTCCGCGAAACGGTTTCGGGACTACTCGCGCCGCTGGGTATTGAGCATTCACTGGCCTACCACCGCGGCGTGCCTCCGGTGGTCAACGAGGAACGCTCCACCCAGATCATGACCCACGCCATCGAAGCCGTCGGGCCCGAGGTGCTGGCCGAGACGCGGCAGTCCGGCGGCGGCGAGGACTTCTCCTGGTACCTCGAGGATGTTCCCGGTGCCATGGCCCGCCTCGGCGTGTGGAGCGGGCAGGGCCCGCAACTGGATCTGCACCATCCGAGCTTCGACATCGACGAGCGCGCGCTGGCCCTGGGAGTCCGGGTGCTGGTCAATATCGTCGAGCAGTCGGCGGCGTTCACGTGAAACTGCTCGTCACCGGTGGCGCCGGCTACGTCGGCAGCGTGTGCGCGAAAGTCCTGCTGGAACAAGGCCACCGGGTGGTGATCGTCGATGACCTGTCGACGGGTAACGCCGACGCGGTGCCGACGGGCGCGGAATTCATCGACGGCGACGTGGTTGCCGTGGCCCGCACGGTGCTCGCCGACGGTTCGTTCGACGGCGTGCTGCATTTCGCGGCGAAGTCTCTGGTGGGGGAGTCGGTCGAGGCTCCGGAGCGCTACTGGCACGGCAACGTCGTCAAGACCCTGGAACTGCTGGAGGTGATGCGCGCCGCCGGCACCCCGCGGCTGGTGTTCTCCTCCACGGCGGCCACCTACGGCGAGCCGGAGTCGGTTCCGATCACCGAGGACGCGCCCACCCGGCCGACCAATGCCTACGGCGCCACCAAGTTGGCAATCGACAACGCGATCAGCTCCTATGCTCACGCGCATGGTCTGGCCGCGACCAGCCTGCGCTACTTCAACGTGGCCGGCGCCTACGCCGGGCTCGGGGAACGCCACGCGGTCGAGACGCATCTGATCCCGCTGGTACTGCAGGTCGCGACCGGAAGCCGCGACGAGATCCTGGTGTTCGGCAATGACTGGCCCACACCTGACGGCACGGCGATCCGCGACTACATCCACGTCCGCGACCTCGCTGACGCGCACCTGCTGGCCCTGCAGAATGCCCAGCCGGGATCGCACCGGATCTACAACCTCGGCAACGGAACCGGGTTCAGCGTGCGGGAGGTGATCGCCTGCTGCCGGGAGGTCACCGGCCGGCCGATTGCCGAGCGTGATGTCGAACGCCGGGCCGGGGATCCGGCCGTGCTGGTTGCCTCGAGTCTGAAGGCCACCGCGGAGCTCGGCTGGCGTCCGGGCCGCAGCAATATCGGCGACATCGTCTCCGACGCCTGGGAGTTCACCCGCTCGCTCGGGGCGGTGCCGGGCTAGGCGCCCGGGCCGGGACCGATATTGCGGGCCCGACGGGTACGGATGTCATGGACGTAGTCCGCGGGCGCGCCCGCCACCTCCGCGGCGTCGGCCATCACGCCAAGGTAGCGGGCCGAGGGCAACCCGCCCTCCCAGGCGTCCACCACGTAAAGCCAGGCCAGTACGGGATCGGTTGAGGTATCGGAGGATTCGCGGCTGATCCGGCAGCGGATTTTCTTGTGCAGGCCCAACTCGGAGCCCTCCCACCGGTCCAGGTTGACCTCATCGGCGGCGGTCACGTCGTAGAGCACGACGAAGACGCTGCACGCCACGTCCTCAACCAGGGTGGCCAGCGCTCCTTCCCAGCCGATGTCCTCCCCGCCGAACGTCAGTCGCCACCCGTGCAGCCAGCCGGTACCCGCCATCGGGGAGTGCGGTGCGCGCTGCAGCATCTGCTCGGGGTCCATGTTTGACCCGTAGGCGGCGTAGAGCGTCACGGGGAAAGAGTAAGGCTTAACTGCTTAGATGGGGCGCGTGACGTCTCGGATCGTGATCATCGGCGGTGGGCCGGCCGGCTACGAAGCCGCGCTCGTGGCTGCGGGCCACGGCTCCGACGTCGCCGAGGTGACCGTGGTGGACTCCGACGGGATCGGCGGGGCCTGCGTGCTCTTCGACTGCGTGCCGTCCAAGACTTTCATCGCCTCCACCGGCGTTCGCACCGAGCTGCGCCGCGCCTCGGGCCTGGGTTT
>JBMOKE010000257.1:0-2867 GCA_049315425.1 Mycobacterium sp.
CCGCCACAACGCTCCTTGGCCTTCTCGATCTCGCCCTTGTCGGCGCTGAGCGGCGAGTCGGTGCCACCGAGATCGGTCTGGCCCCCGATGAATTCCTTCACACCGGCTCCCGAGCCGCTGGAGGTGTAGTTGAGGGTGTACCCCGGGCAGGCAGCCTCGTAGGCGGTGACGAAACGCGTCACTGCGTTCGCCTGCGCTGAGGAACCACTGGCCTTCAGCGACTTCTTTCCGCCACAGGCAATCGAGGACCCACCGGCGCCAGTGGCGCTCGCAGCCGACGACGATGACGACGCTGAGTTGTTGTCACTACCGCACGCGGTAAGCGCGGCGACCGCCACCACCGATGCCGTTCCGACGAACACCTTGCCGAAGCTGGTCAGATCCACGGTGCCTACCTTCCGTCAAAATTCAGAGCCCATCGAAAATCAGGGTCGCTGCGCAACGTATGTGGCGGGGGTGGCTACTTCGCGGATGGCCGGTTAACGACAGGTGAACAGGTACTCGGGTCAGCGCGGTGAGTACGCGGTATCCACGGCGGCGACGGTGAATCCGAGCCCCTGATAGGTCCTGACAGCGGCGGGGTTGTCGCTCTCGACGTAGAGCATGACGGTCGGATCCGGCAGATGCCCAAGCCGTCGCGCCAGGTAGTCGAGTCCGAGCAGGGTCAGCAGCCGGCCCAGTCCGCGGCCCTGCGCCCGGGGATCGACAGCCACCACATACACCTCGCCCAGGGCCCCGTCGGCGTGCTCGGCGTGCACCTTCGTCCAATGGAAACCCAACAGCGCGCCGGCGTCCTCGTCATCGAAGGCCAGGAAGATCCCGTTGGGATCGAACCAACCCTCGACCGCGCGTTCGGCGATATCGGAATCAGTCCAGCCACCCTGCTCGGGATGCCAGGAGAAGGCGGCGTTATTGACCCGCAACAACTCTGGGTTGTCCTCGATTCCCGCGTAGGTACGCACCAAGACACCCACGGGGACAACAGGTTCAGGCAGATCACGCAACGGTCGGTGCATCTGGATCAGTTCGCGTACCGCTCGCAGTCCGAGCACTTCGGCGGCGGCGCGGGCGCCCGGTTGAGTGCCGTGGGCCCAGAATCGCACCCGGCCGCCGCTGCGCTCGATCGCGGCATTCACCAGCGTTGTGCCGACACCGTGGCGACGAGCATCGGGGCGTACCACCAGTTCCGCCGTCGCGTCGCCATCGGCGCCCGGTGTCAGGTTGAGGTAACCGGTGGCTGTGCGCGGGTCGTCCGGATCGATTACCAGCACGTGTTCCGTGCGCTGTTGGCCAAGTTCCCGAAGCACCTGCGCCCCCACCGGGGCGACTCCGTCGGCGCTCTGGGCTGCTGCGACAAGGCCACGGACGGCCTCCTGCTCAGGCGCGGACAGGGCGGTGCGCCAGTGCGCAGCCGTCACTGGCCGGGCAGCGAATGCGACATGGCGCCCGTGGGGGTGCCCTCACGCTCCTCGGGACCGGCGCCGTGATCGTCGGGGACGTCTGAATCGGCGGTGGCAGATCGGCCGCGTGCCGGGCGCACCGCCTTGTAGCCCACGTTGCGGACCGTGCCGATCAGCGCCTCGAAGTCGGGTCCGAGCTTGGCCCGCAGTCGCCGCACATGGACGTCGACCGTGCGGGTGCCCCCGAAGAAGTCATAGCCCCACACCTCCTGCAGTAGTTGCGCCCGGGTGAATACCCGGCCGGCGTGCTGGGCGAGGTACTTCAACAGTTCGAATTCTTTGTAGGTCAGGTCAAGTGGACGCCCGCGCAGACGTGCGGTGTAGGTGCCCTCATCGATGACCAGTTCGCCGAGGCTCACCTTGCCGACGCTCTCCTGGTTTGCCAGCCCGCCGCGCCGGCCCACCAACAGCCGCAGCCGGGCGTCGATCTCGGCGGGTCCTGTGCCCGGCAGGAGGATTTCGTCGATACCCCAGTCCACGTTCACGGCGACCAGGCCGCCCTCGTTGACGACGGCGACGACGGGTACCGACGCCCCCGTGGAACCGAGCAGCCGGCACAACCCTCGCGCGGCCGCCAGATCCAACCGCGCGTCCACCAGTGCGACATCGGCCGAGCCGGCCTCGAGCAGCGATGAGACCTCGGTGGGTGCGCAGCGCACGTGATGCGCCAGCAGAGCCAACGAGGGCAGCACCGAGTCAGGATTCGGGTCGGCGGTAAGAAGCAGCAGGTCCAAACTAAGTCTCCAGGTTCGGCGTAACTCTAACCCGCGACCTGCTGTTACCCCGATTCGGAGGGGTTGAAATGGCGGTAAGCCAGAATGGCGGAGTGCGAAAGCTGCTGAGCGCTGCGGGGGCCTCGGTGCTGGCGGTGGTCCTGGTGGCGGTGGGCGTCGACACCGGCGCCGCGATCTACGCCGAATACCAGCTGTCCCGCCATGTCCGGTCCGCCGCGGGACTCCCGTTCGACCCGTGGGTGGCGATCCTGGGATTTCCGTTCGTTCCCCAGGCGCTAGGCCACCACTACCGCGAGTTGGAGATCAAAGCCAGCGGTGTCGATCATCCCGTGGTGGGCAAAGTCACACTTGAGGCGACCATGCACGACATCGGTTTGACGCAGGCCTCCTGGCTGGTCCGCCCAGGCGCCGACATACCGGTCGGCAAGCTCGAGAGCCGGATCATCATCGACTCGCGTCATCTGGGCGGGTTCATCGGAATCAAGGACCTCACGGTGGAAGCCCCGGCAGCCGACACCAACGACGCCACCGGCGGGACGACCGAATCCGGTATCTCGGGAAGCAACGGCCTGATCTTCACCGGCACACCCACCAGGGCGGGCCTGGACAAGCCGGTGAGCATCACGGTCGATCTGTCTGTTGCAGGCCCGGACCAGACCACCCTGGTTTTCAC
>JBMOKE010000258.1:0-2853 GCA_049315425.1 Mycobacterium sp.
TGGAGATTGTGCTGGTAAACACCAGCGCTGGAACGCATTACGGGCAGCCCGACTATGTCGGCAAAGGCTGCGGTATGGGCCGGGAGGCGACGCTGTATCTGTTGGAACGCGGTGTGCGGCTAACCGGAACCGATGCCTGGAGTTGGGACGCGCCGTTCTCCTACACCGCACAGCGCTACGCGCAGGACCATGATCCTTCGATCATCTGGGAGGGGCATCGCGCGGGGCGGACCATCGGCTACTGCCATATCGAGAAACTGCACAATCTCGAGTCACTGCCCGCCGAGGGTTTCGAGGTCTCCTGCTTCCCGGTGAAGATTCACGCCGCATCGGCGGGATGGACCCGTGCGGTGGCGATCTTCGCGGACGGGTGACGCACGGCAGCCCGACTCGGTTGACGCGATGCGTTGGGCGCGAGCTGTGGCTGCGGTGACCCGTCGAGCGAGACTGCGTCCGCACTCGGGCGGATGCGCCCGCGAGGTCCATTCACCCGCGGAGTCGCCACCGGATTCTGTTCGGCCGCGGGGGAGGGCAGCCCGACCGGACGTGCGCTGGCGGGTTGCGCGGCACTCGGCCTGAAGAGGTCCTGGAACGCCGCGGCACCCTCGGCGAAAGCCGCACCGAGATCAGCGGCAAGTTGTGCGGGATCGACGTTCGGGAACAGCCCGGCCCGGACAACCTGTCCCGGCGAGGCAGTCCGGTCGTAGCCGAGTTCGATCAGCACCCGCAATGTCGGCTCCACGATGTCGGTCAGCGGACCCAATCCAATCCAGCGCAGCGGGTACAGCATCGGCAGGTGCTGTGCCGGGATCGTGTGATAGGTGGTGTCCCCGTAGTGCTGCACCACCGTGTCGGGGTTGTAGTCCGGGCTGGCCGGATCCAGCGATACGGTCGAGATCAGGTTGCCGAGCGGCAGGGTGATCGACTCCGGCAGATACCAATGGTTCATCAAGCCGAACAACGCGTTGATGTCGGCGAGCAGGTTAAGCGGATACGTGGGAAAGTCCGCCCACATGTCGTACTGGCGCGCGATGTCGTAGGTCGCAAACCCGGTGTCCGTCGGCGTGACGTTCGTCTGAGTCGACGGCGTCAGAAGATTGGCCAGCATGGGAAACCGGGCAAGGAACCCGCCGTTGGGGCGGTACGGGTTACCGATCACGACGAACGACACCGGCGGAACGTCCTGGCCGTCTGCGTATTGGGCTGCCAGCGAACGCTTTTGCACGGTGGCGATCATCGCGCTCTGGGAGTACCCGAACACGGCCAGCGGGGTGCCGGGATCCGCCTGCAGGTTCTGGCGAACCTGCGCATCAAGTAGGTCGTGACCGGATTTAACGGAGTCGTTGAAAGTCAGGCTGAATAATCCGGTCACCGGCCAGAAATCCTCGGGTGTGGTCATCGCCGTTCCGACGTACCCCCCACCCCGTGTTGGTGCCACCAGTTCCTGCATCACCTGGCTGATCCATTCCGGGGTGATCACCGGGGCGAAGGTTCCGTTCATGATCAGGGCAGCCTGCGACGCAAGGAGGCTTATGCCATCCGGGTATCCGATCCGCAACGTTGACCGGGCATCCGTGGCCGTCGAATTCATCTGCGCAACGACCACCACAATGGCGGCAAGCCACACCATCACGGCGAAGCAGACGCGCTGCCCGAAGCGAACCACGAAACCCCCCGAGTGGCCGGCTTCCACATGCACCGGTACCCCTGGTGATGGATACGCCGATGCCGGACAGCGCGCGGTCATCGAGTCAGTCGGACTACTCGGCACATGGTGCCATTCCAATCCATCGCGGCTGATTCAGCTAACCAGCCATGATGAATGTAGCAAACTGGGCCGACGCGACCCGCGCGTCAGCTCGCCTTGGGCAGCGGGCACGCGCCATTGACGACCAACGGCAGGTTGATCGTATCCGTCTGCAGCACACCGCCGGCGTCATTGTTTCCGCGGGCGATGATGCACTTGCCCTCGACAATGGCGTCAGCCGTCACCCGGTGCCGATCGGCGAACAGGGTCAGGTCGTTGGTCTCGACGGTGGTGTTGATTTTGCTTCCGTCGGGGACGTCTGTCGTGAGGGCGATCGTGGTCCCGGTGACCGAATCGACGGTGCCCCGGAAGCCGCCCAACGGACTGCGCGGAAGCCCGGCGTTGTCCTGACCATTGGTCTTCTTGCACTCACCGCCACTGGACGCGCCGACCACGACCGCGTCGGCCACGACAGTGCCGCCTTCCGCTCCGCTCGCGTGCCGGATGGTGACACAGAGGCCGGGGGTAATTCCGGCGAGTGTGGCGGGGGTCAACTCCATGACCTTGGTCGACTCGGAGAAGGCCACCGACGCCGCGCCCTTCGGTGAGCTCACCTCGATCCTCATGCCCGACACCGATGCGATCGAGCCGCCCACTTCTAGTTCGCCGTCGGCCTTGACCGGGGTCTCGGACGCCGGTGCGGCGACGGACGTCGAGGTCGCGGGGGACGCGGATTCACTCGACGAACTCTTGGTGGAGGATCCGCACGCGACGGTCGACAACGCGGTGATACCGATGATTGCCAGCACCGAGAACTGTGCTGCGGACGTTTTCTGCATGGTGGCTCCTGAACGACGTTGGTGAGGTGACACTAGTTGGCATGTTCGATACCCGCTGTGCGCTTGGTTGAACACCGGGCGAACTCTCGGGCGGCCCAGACCCGGCCGCTGGCCCGGGAATCCGTCACCGGCGGGCCGGCTTGCCGCTCTTTCAATCACTCTGGTGGGCGAAGGGGGACTTGAACCCCCACGTCCCGAAGGACACTGGCACCTGAAGCCAGCGCGTCTGCCATTCCGCCACTCGCCCAAAACAACCGGGGGAGCGTA
>JBMOKE010000259.1:0-2852 GCA_049315425.1 Mycobacterium sp.
GAGTGGCTCATCGCAGATCCGCGCCTTCCAGTCCGACGTGCTGGCATCGCTGGGCGCGTCCACCCTCATCGATGTCCGCTCACCCCTGGAGTACACCGGCGAGCGCACCCATATGCCGGACTACCCCGAGGAGGGCGCTCTGCGGGGCGGCCACATCCCCACCGCGATCTCGGTGCCGTGGGCCAAGGCCGCCGACGAGACCGGCCGGTTCCGCAGCCGAGCCGAACTCGACGAGATCTACTCGTTCGTAAAGCCCGGCGATAACACCATCGCCTACTGCCGTATCGGCGAGCGTTCCAGCCACACCTGGTTCGTTCTGACCCATCTGCTCGGCATCCCGGGTGTGCGCAACTACGACGGCTCGTGGACCGAGTGGGGCAACACCGTGCGGGTACCCGTGGCTGCCGGAGAAGAGCCGGGATCGGCGTGAGCATGCCCGCATCGCTGGCCGAGGTGGTCTCGGAGTTCGCCGAGTTAGCCGGCCAGGACAAGCTCACGATGCTGCTGGAGTTCGCCAACGACCTGCCCGCCCTGCCCGCCGATCTCACCGAGGCGGCGATGGAACCGGTGCCGGAGTGCCAGTCGCCGCTCTTCCTGCACGTCGACGCCGACGATCCGGAGCACGTGCGGTTGTACTTCAGTGCGCCGGCCGAAGCACCCACCACCCGCGGATTCGCCTCGATCCTGGCGGCCGGTCTCGACGGCCAGCCCGCGGCGGACATCCTGGCGGTGCCCGACGACTTCTATTCCGAACTCGGTCTGGCGGCGCTGATCAGCCCGCTGCGCCTGCGCGGCATGTCAGCCATGCTGACCCGGATCAAACGTCGGTTGCGCGCCACCTAGACTGCGTCGGAACCCTATTCTTAAAGCGATTCTAAGAGTCCTACAGGAGGCGCAGTGCCCACGATCTCCAAGGTCCTCGTCGCCAACCGCGGTGAAATCGCGGTCCGGGTGATCCGGGCAGCCAAGGATGCCGGTCTGGGAAGTGTGGCGGTCTACGCCGAGCCGGACGCTGACGCCCCACACGTCCGCCTGGCCGACGAAGCCTTCGCCCTGGGTGGGCAGACCTCCGCGGAGTCCTATCTCGACTTCGGCAAGATCCTTGACGCCGCGGCGAAATCCGGTGCCAATGCCATCCATCCGGGCTACGGGTTCCTCTCTGAGAACGCCGACTTCGCCCAGGCCGTCATCGACGCCGGGCTGATCTGGATCGGGCCCAGCCCGCAGTCCATCCGCGACCTCGGCGACAAGGTCACCGCACGCCATATCGCTGCCCGCGCCCAGGCTCCCCTGGTGCCCGGCACTCCCGATCCGGTCAAGAACGCCGACGAGGTGGTGGCGTTCGCCCGCGAGTACGGCGTGCCGGTGGCCATCAAAGCCGCGTTCGGCGGTGGCGGCCGCGGGATGAAGGTCGCGCGCACCCTCGAGGAGATTCCCGAACTGTTCGAATCGGCCACCCGCGAGGCCATCGCCGCGTTCGGCCGCGGCGAGTGCTTCGTCGAGCGCTATCTCGATAAGCCGCGCCACGTCGAGGCCCAGGTGATCGCCGATCAGCACGGCAATGTGGTCGTCGCCGGCACCCGCGATTGCTCGCTACAGCGCCGCTTCCAGAAACTCGTCGAGGAGGCGCCGGCGCCCTTCCTGACCGACGCGCAACGCAAGGAGATCCACGAGTCCGCCAAGCGGATCTGCAAGGAGTCCGGCTACTACGGCGCGGGCACCGTGGAGTACCTCGTCGGCCAGGACGGCTTGATCTCGTTCCTCGAGGTGAACACCCGCCTGCAGGTGGAGCATCCGGTCACCGAGGAGACCTCCGGCATCGACCTGGTACTTGAGCAGTTCCGCATCGCCAACGGCGAAAAGCTGGCTGTCACAGAGGATCCCACGCCGCGCGGGCACTCCATCGAGTTCCGGATCAACGGCGAGGACGCCGGCCGCGGCTTCCTGCCCGCGCCCGGGCCGGTGACCAAGTTCGAGCCGCCGACCGGTCCCGGTGTTCGGCTGGACTCGGGTGTCGAGTCCGGATCGGTCATCGGCGGGCAGTTCGACTCCATGCTGGCCAAACTGATCGTCAGCGGAGCCACCCGAGCCGAAGCCCTGCAACGGGCACGGCGCGCTCTGGCCGAGTTCAACGTCGAGGGTCTGGCCACCGTGATTCCGTTCCACCGCGCGGTCGTGAGTGATCCCGCGTTCATCGGCGATGAGAACGGCTTCACCGTGCACACCCGGTGGATCGAGACCGAGTGGAATAACACCGTCGAACCGTTCACCGGCGGCGGCGAGATCGACGCCGACGAAACGTCGCGCCAGACCGTCGTGGTCGAAGTCGGTGGTCGCCGACTCGAGGTGTCGCTGCCCGGTGGTCTCGCATTGGGCAACGGTGGCGGTTCGGCCGACACTGGAGTGATCCGCAAGAAGCCCAAGCCGCGCAAGCGCGGGTCCCACGGCGGTGCCGCGGCCTCCGGTGACGCGGTGACCGCACCCATGCAGGGCACCGTCGTCAAGGTCGCCGTCGAGGAAGGTCAGACGGTCAGCGTCGGGGACCTCGTCGTCGTGCTGGAGGCGATGAAGATGGAGAACCCGGTGACCGCGCACAAGGGCGGTGTCATCACCGGACTCGCCGTCGAGGCCGGGGCTGCGATCACCCAGGGCACTGTTCTGGCTGAGATCAAGTAGGACGCCTTCAGCGGCCAGACAACTCCCGCACACCGGCCGTGCTGCAGCACCATCGGTTCATCACAAAGTCAAAAAGAACGCCCGAACGTCATCCACGAACAACTCCGGCTGCTCAAAGGCAGCGAAATGCCCACCGCGCGGCATATCCGTCCAATGCGTGATGTTGTACTTCGACT
>JBMOKE010000064.1:0-12763 GCA_049315425.1 Mycobacterium sp.
CTGGCGCTGACCCTCAAGGAGGGCGGCAACCTGTTGCTGCTCGACGAGCCCACCAACGATCTCGATGTCGAGACACTCGGTTCGCTGGAGAACGCGCTGGAACAGTTCCCGGGTTGCGCGGTGGTGATCTCCCACGACCGATGGTTCCTGGACCGCACCTGTACCCACATCCTCGCCTGGGAGGGCGATGCCAGCAATGAGGCCACGTGGTTCTGGTTCGAGGGCAACTTCGGGGCGTACGAGGAGAACAAGCTCGAAAGACTGGGAGCAGAGGCGGCCCGTCCGCACAGAGTGACCCACCGCAGGCTGACGCGGGACTAATGTGATCAGCGCGCGTACCAGCGACGGTACGCACGCCGATTCGGGAGCGCCTACGGTATGACGGTTGACCGCACCATCGCCGAGGCGTATCTGGCCACCTACCGCGGTCCGCACCCGGGTGCTGCAGTCCCCAATATCGATGAACCCCTGGACGCCGAGGCGTCGGTGACACCGGCGCTGATCGCCGCTCAGGAAAACCTGGCACGTCGACGCCGGATCGGCGAGACCCTCGTCGAGGTCTACGGTGCTGACGATCCAGGGGGCTTCGGTCCTGCCCTACAAATCGTCACCGACCAGGCCACCATGCTGATGGATTCGGTGACGGTCCTGCTGCACCGATTGGGCGTCGCCTATGTCGCGCTCATGCATCCAGCGCTGCGAGTCCGCCGCGACGCCGAAGGCACCCTGCTCGACGTCCGGCCTGACGCTGATGCCGGGTCCGACTACATCCACGAGTCCTGGATCCACATTCGGTTATCCACATCGGTGAATCGCAGCGCGCTGGCCGAAGCCGTTCGACTCCTGCCCTTGGTCGTGGCCGACGCCCGCCAGGTGGCCCACGATTCCGCGGCACTGGCCGCCGCCCTGCAGGGTTTGGCCCACGATATCGACGCCGACACTGGCGCCCGCTTCGCCGGCCCCGACCGCGCTGATGTCGCCGCTCTGCTGCGCTGGCTGGCCGACGGACACTTCGTGGTCCTCGGTGCCCAGCGCTGCATGGTTGGCGACGGCGATGCCACGGCCGACGAGTCGAGCCGACTCGGAGTCGCGCGACTGCGCACCGAGGTGCTGCCCGAACTCAGCGGCCCCGGGGATCTGCTGGTGCTGGCCCAAGCCACCATGCCCAGCTTCCTGCGCTACGGCGCCTATCCCTACATCATCGCGGTGCGGGAGCACAGCAACTCGGGGGATAGTCCCCCTATCGAGCATCGGTTCGTCGGGCTGTTCACCATCGCGGCGATGAACGCCAATGTGCTCGATATCCCGCTGATCGCCGGGCGTGTTCAGCAGGTACTGGTGATGTCGGCCGACGACCCCAGCCATCCCGGGCAGCTGATGCTCGACATCATCCAGACCATCCCACGCTCAGAGCTGTTTGCACTGAACGCGGAGCAACTGCTGGATATGGCCAGTGCCGTGGTCGATCTCGGCTCGCGCCGACGCGCCCTGCTGTTCCTGCGTGCAGATCAACTCGGCCACTTCGTGTCCTGCCTGGTCTATCTGCCCCGCGACCGGTACACGACTGTCGTCCGGCTCGCCATGCAGGACATCCTGGTTCGTGAGTTCGGCGGATCCAGCATCGACTACGCCGCCCGAGTCAGCGAATCACCCTGGGCGGTAGTGCATTTCACGGTTCGCCTGCCGGACGCACCGCACCGCGCCTCAATCGACACCTCAGAGGGTAACCGCATCCGCATCCAGGATCTGCTCACCGGGGCAACCCGGACCTGGGCTGACCGGCTCATGGCGTCGGATCGAGTCACCGATGGTGCTGTGGCCGAGCACTACGCCGGAGCACTGCCCGAGGAGTTCAAACAGGCGGTCACCCCTGAGGAGGCCATCACCGATATCGGCATCATCGAGGGTTTGGGGCACGACTCGGTCAAACTGCAACTCGAGCCCGGCAACCAGGGCGGTGAGGCATTCCTGACCTGGTACCTCGGCGGCTCTTCGGCATCGCTGAGCCAGTTGCTGCCGATGTTGCAGTGCATGGGGGTGGAGGTCCTCGAGGAGCGGCCGTTCAGCGTGATCCGGCCCGACGGACTGTCGGTGCGGATCTACCAGTTCACGATCCGGCCCGACCCGGGTGTCGGGTGGTCGCAGACCCGGCAGGAGTGGGACGCGACCGCGCAGCGGTTCACCGACGCCGTGACCGCGATCTGGCATGGCCGCGTCGAGGTCGACCGGTTCAACGAACTCGTGTTGCGGGCGGGCCTGACCTGGCAGCAGGTCATCCTGCTGCGTGCCTACGCCAAATACCTTCGCCAGGCCGGCTTCCCGTACAGCCAGTCCCGTATCGAATCGGTGCTCAATGAGAACAGCTCAACAGCCCGGTCGCTGGTAGCGCTGTTCGAGGCGATGTTCGACCCGGATTCCGCGGCCAAGGGCCTCGACGCCCGGGCTGCGGCGCGCTCGGTGGCCGCCGATATCGACGCGCTAACGAGCCTCGATACCGACCGGGTGTTGCGGGCATTCGCCTCGATGATCGAGGCCACGCTGCGCACCAACTATTTCGTCACTGATCCCACGTCGGCGCGGGCGCGCAACGCACTGTCGATCAAGCTCAATCCGGAGTTCATCACCGAATTGCCCCTGCCGAGGCCGAAGTTCGAGATCTTCGTCTACTCGCCGCGGGTCGAGGGTGTGCACCTACGGTTCGGTCCGGTCGCCCGTGGCGGGCTGCGCTGGAGCGACCGCCGCGAGGACTTCCGCACCGAGGTCCTGGGCCTGGTGAAAGCACAGGCGGTCAAGAATGCCGTCATCGTCCCGGTCGGAGCCAAGGGTGGGTTCGTGGTCAAGCAGCCGCCGGTGCCGACCGGCGACGCGGCGCTGGATCGGGAGGCGTTCCGAGATGAGGGAGTTGCCTGCTACCGATTGTTCGTCGCCGGACTGCTGGATGTCACCGACAACGTGGAGCGGCTCAGTGGGCGGGTGGTGACGCGGGCGCAGGTGGTGCGCCGCGACGGTGACGACGCCTACCTCGTCGTCGCTGCCGACAAGGGCACCGCCACGTTCTCCGATATCGCCAATGATGTGGCGAACTCCTACGGCTTCTGGCTTGGCGACGCTTTCGCCTCCGGCGGTTCGGTGGGTTACGACCACAAGGTCATGGGTATCACCGCCAAGGGGGCGTGGGAATCAGTCCGCCGCCACTTCCGGGAGTTGGGTGTGGACACCCAGGCAGAGGACTTCACCGTCGCCGGGATCGGGGATATGAGCGGTGATGTGTTCGGCAACGGGATGCTGCTGTCGGAGCACATTCGGCTGATCGCGGCCTTCGACCACCGGCACATCTTCGTCGACCCTGACCCGGACGCCGCCCGGTCATTCCAGGAGCGGCGCCGGCTCTTCGATCTACCGCGCTCAAGTTGGGAAGATTATGACGCGAGCCTAATCAGTGCCGGTGGTGGTGTATTCAGCAGACAGCAGAAGTCGATTCCGATCAGCGTGCAGATGCGCGAGGCCCTTGGATTGGTGGATGGGGGTATTGATGAACGCGTCACCGAGATGACGCCGCCGGAGCTCATCCGCGCCATCCTGTGCGCGCCGGTGGATCTGTTGTTCAACGGCGGAATCGGCACCTACATCAAGGCTGAAATCGAGTCTGATGCCGCGGTGGGGGATCGGGCCAACGATACCGTCCGGGTGAATGGGAATCAGTTGCGCGCCAAGGTGATCGGCGAGGGTGGCAACCTTGGTGTGACATCGCTGGGACGTATCGAGTTCGATCTCTGCGGCGGCCGGATCAATACCGACGCATTGGACAACTCGGCCGGAGTGGACTGCTCGGATCACGAG
Source organism: Mycobacterium sp. (assembly GCA_049315425.1). Lineage (GTDB taxonomy): Bacteria > Actinomycetota > Actinomycetes > Mycobacteriales > Mycobacteriaceae > Mycobacterium. The sequence goes on from JBMOKE010000064.1 coordinate 3,841, forward strand.
GTGAATATCAAGATCCTGGTCGACTCCCTGGTCAGCGACTCCCGAGTCGAGGCAGCGGAGCGCAGTGCACTGCTGGCCTCGATGACCGACGAGGTATCCCGGCTGGTGCTCACCGACAACAGCGATCAGAACGATCTGATGGGCACAAGTCGCTCCAACGCCCCAGCCCTACTCAATGTGCACGCGCGTCAGATCCGAGAACTCGAAGAGCAACGGGGGATCAACCGCGAACTTGAGGCGCTTCCGACCGACAAGGAGATCAACCGGCGCCAAGAACTCGGAATCGGATTGACCTCCCCGGAACTGGCAACCCTGATGGCACACGTCAAGCTGGCGCTCAAAGAGCAGGTCTTGGCCAGCGACATTCCCGACCAGGAGGCCTTCGCGGCAAGGCTGCCGGAATACTTCCCAGCCCAGTTGCGTGACAACTTCGTCGCCGAGATCTGCGATCATCAACTCCGGCGCGAGATTGTCACCACCATGTTGGTCAACGATCTCGTCGACACCGGCGGCATTACCTTTGCCTACCGGGTCACCGAGGACGTCGGTGTGGGTTATGTCGACGCGGTGCGCGCCTTCGCTGCCACCGATGCCATTTTCGGGATCGGCCGGATATGGCGACAGATCCGTGCCGCATCAGACCGTGGCGGTATCGCGGTCCGGGTCAGTGATCGGATGACACTGGACCTTCGCCGGCTACTCGACCGCGCCTCGCGCTGGCTTCTGAATTACCGACCGCAGCCGCTTGCCGTGGGCGCTGAGATCAACCGGTTTGCCGCGGGAGTCGCCGAACTCGCTCCGCGGATGCCGGAATGGCTTCGCGGTGACGATCACGCGATCGTCACCAAGGAGGCCGGCGAGTTCGCCGCGAGCGGCGCACCGAAGGATCTCGCGTACACCGTGGCCTCCGGTCTCTATCAGTACAGCCTGCTGGATGTGATCGACATTGCCGACATCGTCGAGCGCGACCGGGCTGAGGTCGCCGACACCTACTTCGCGCTGATGGACTACCTGGGTACCGACGGGTTACTGACGGCGGTGTCGGGCCTGCCACGCGATGATCGCTGGCATGCCCTGGCCAGACTGGCGATTCGCGACGATATCTACGGTTCATTGCGCGCGTTGTGTTTTGACGTGCTCGCGGTCGGGGAGCCGGATGAGAGCGGGCCGGACAAGATCACCGAGTGGGAGCACGGCAATGGTTCGCGGGTGCAACGGGCACGCCGGACCCTCGCCGAGATCTATGCCGGTGACGCACGTGACCTGGCAACCCTTTCGGTGGCGGCCCGCCAGATCCGCAGCATGACCCGGACTACCGGAACGGGAACGAGTGGCTAACGGATTCACCACCGGTGTGCGAGTGCGCTGGTCGGATATTGACATGTATCAGCACATCAATAACGCCACGATGGTGACAATCCTGGAGGAGGCGCGGGTCGACTTCCTGCGCGAGCCCTTTGCCGATGACGTCTCGACCATCGGGCTGTTGATCCACGAGGTTCAGGTGCTCTACAAAGGTCAGTTACGGCTTGCCGATTCGCCCCTGCAGGTGACGATGTGGACCAAGCGGTTACGCGCGGTCGACTTCACTGTCGGCTACGAGGTCCGGGCGGTCGATGCCGACCCGGAATCCAAACCTTCCGTGATCGCCGAGACCCAACTCGCGGCCGTGCACATCGATGAGCAGCGGTTGGTTCGTCTCTCGCCATCGCATCGGGAATACCTGCAACGCTGGCTGCGGTGAGCGATCTCAGCGGTCCGCGACCGGGAGTGCCCGAACGTGGCGTCTGGGTACCCGATCCCGCCCACCGCCAGGATCTGGCGGTCTTTGCCGAACATGCCCAGCGCCTCGATGATGCCGCTGTGATCCGCCTGCATACCCGAACCGATGATCTGGTGGGCGCCTGGGTGGTGACCGGATTTGATGTACTCGCGGCCAGGGTGGTTGCCGGCCGTATTCGTCCGCTCGATTTCTCCTGTGCTGCAGAAAGATTGGCGTCTGGGTTGCGCGCCGCCGATGACACAGGCTTCTATGATCCCGGGTATCCGATGGACTCGGCATGGCGCGGTGTTCTACCCCCTGAGGGCGGGTTCGTCCACCTCGATGATGTCCCGGTCTCGGTGTGCGTCGAACTCGCGCGGGCCGGGGCCGACCTGGCCCGCGAACACGGCAGTGCGCACGGGCCCCCGGCGTCACTGCTGGATCAGGAAGTGTTGCAGGTCGGTACGGGTCCGTCGGTGGTCGGCGTGCCGATGCGGTGCGTGCTCGCGTTGGCGGCTATGCGATTCCTGCCCGAAACCAGTCCGGAGGGTGACGCGGATGTTGTGCGGGTCCGGGTGTTGCCCGCGTGGCTGCGGATCGATGCCCGGTTCGGTTCGGTGTTTCGCCGTCGGGGCGATCCGGCCCTGGTGCTGCGCTGAGCTGTCCTCAGAACGCGGAGTTCACCATCGACTGCGCAGCCAGTTCCAGGTAGTTCAATAACTCGCGGCGGTGTTCGTCGTCCAGCGTTGTGGAGTCGATTGAGGCGACCGCGGTGTGCATGCAGCGCAACCAGGCGTCGCGCTCGATGAACCCGATCTGGAACGGCGCGTGCCGCATCCGCAGCCGCGGGTGACCGCGCTGATCGGAGTAGGTCCGGGGACCACCCCAGTACTGCTCGAGGAACATCCGCAGCCGGTCCTCGGCGCCCTCCAGGTCGTCCTCGGGATACAGCGGCCGCAGCACCTCGTCGTCGCTGACCAGCTCGTAGAATCGCGACACGATGGTGCGGAACGTCGCAGCGCCGCCTACCGCGTCGTAAAAGGTCTGCGGAGTCTCGGCCACTGCTCCATCTTGGTGCATTGGCTGACGTGCGCGTGAACACGGTGCAAATACGCGTGCGATCAGAGCCGATCCATGGTGGACTGGTTGCTGGAGGACGCATGGCGCAGCGTAAACGGAACCGCGGTCACCGTGCCGCGGCGGGCTCAATCGGGCCCATATCCGGCTCTGGCCTGCACAGTTCGGGCCTGCACAGTTCCGGCCTCCACAGCGTTGACACCCTGCCGCCGCCGTCGGAGCGGTCGGTGTGGGGGCGTCGCCGGGTGCTCCTGCTTAACTCCACCTACGAGCCGCTCACCGCCCTGCCGATCCGGCGGGCCGTGGTGATGGTGCTGTGTGGCAAGGCTGACGTGGTGCACGACGATCCGTCCGGCCCGGTCATCCACTCAGCCAGCCGGGCGATCAAGGTGCCGTCGGTGATCCGGCTGCGCACCTACGTCCGAGTGCCCTATCGGGCCCGGATTCCCATGACCCGCGCGGCATTGATGCACCGCGACCGGTTCCGCTGCGCATACTGCGGCGGCAAGGCGGACACCGTCGACCATGTGGTGCCACGCAGTCGGGGTGGCGAGCACTCCTGGGAAAACTGTGTGGCGGCCTGCTCGGGATGCAATCACCGTAAGGCCGACAAGCTGTTGAGCGAGTTGGGCTGGACGCTCCGGCTTGTGCCCACGCCACCGAAGGGCCAGCACTGGCGGCTGCTGTGCACCGTCAAGGAACTCGACCCGGTCTGGGTGCGCTATCTCGACGAAGGCGCCGCCTGAGGTCAGTGCTGCGCTACGGTTTGTAGCGTGAGTACGGGATTCATCTATGCAATACCGGTGCTGGTGATCGTCGCAGCGGTCTATCTGATCTTCTCCCGCAAGGGCAATCGCCCGCCCACCTACACGATGTCCGAGTCATGGATGCACGCGCCGATCCTGTGGGCAGCCACCGGCGAGGTCGTGCCCGGCGGCGGTCATCACGACGACCAGGAGCGCGGCCACGCGAACGCGGTCAACGTAGGAGGTGGCATCAGTGGCCGATGGTAACCACGCGGTGGCACGGTTCGACGCCGGCAATCTGCCCCTCGGCTGGGCGGTGACCGCCAGCGGGCGACTCTCCGGCGTCACCGACTCCGACCAGCGGTCGGTGCCGTATCCGTTCCCGCAGATGGATCTTGTCGAACTCGACGAGGCGCTCACCGTCGCCACCCGTCAGTCCAGGGCCCGCTTCGCGGTCTACATCGGTGACCTGGGCGCTGACACCGCTGCCCGGGCCCGGGAGATCCTTGCCGATGTGCCGACCCCCGATAACGCAGTCCTGCTGGCGGTGTCGCCCAACCAACGCTCGATCGAAGTGGCCTACGGCGCAGACGTGCGGGGGCGCGGAGTCGAGTCGGCCGGGCCGCGGGGAGTCTCGGCGGCCGCATCGTCGTTCAAAGAGGGCAACCTGATCGGCGGGCTGATCGGTGCCGTGCGGGTCATAGCGGCGGGGATAGCCCGGCCCTGACCTGACCGCTAGCTCGCGTCGAACGCCCGTGCCTTCAGCGCCCGCTCGACACCGGCCCGGCCCTCGAGTACCAGCCTGTGCAGTGCGGGCGGCACGTGCAGGCCGCCCAGGAACCAATCGGCCTTCTCCAGTGCTGCCTCGCTGACATCCCAGGACGGATACAGGCCCACCACGACGGTCTGGGCCACCTCGCTGGTGCGGCGCTCCCAGACTTGCGCGATCGCCTCGAAGTAGCTCTCGGTGTAGGGCGCCAGCAGGGCACCCTGCCCGGGTTGTGCGAACCCGGTGACGATCGCGCGCGTGGTGCTGTTGGCCAGCGTGTCATCTTCGATGACCTCCCGCCAGGCGCGCTGCTTCACCGCGGATTGCGGGCGGGCGGCAGCGGCCGCAGCGGCATGACGTTGCCCGGCCGCCGTCGGGTCGCGCATCACCTCGGCGTCAATGAACGGCGATTGCGGGCCTTCGGCGTCGAGGTGCCCGGCGGCCGCCAGTGCGGTGATAATCCGCCACCGCAGATCGGCATCGACCTCAAGTCCGGCCAGGCCGCACTCGGCCGGATCGCTGTCCAGCAGCTCCGCGAGCAGCGTCACCTGCCGGGCCGGCAACACCGAGGAACACAGGGCATTGACGTAGGCGAGCTGATGATCCGAGCCGGCGTCGGCTCCGCGGGCCAGTTCCAGCAGTCGATCGGCGAAGACAGGCCAGCCCTGCTCCGCGGCCCAAACCGGTTCGGCGTAGGAGTTCAGTGCGGTCTGGGCCTGCAGCAGCAGTCGCTGCGCCACGCCCACCTCAGTCTCGCCGTGCACGGCACGCATCACCAGTGTCACGAAGTCGCGCGCCTTCAGTTCGGCGTCGCGGGTCATCTCCCACGCCGCCGACCACACCAGCGTGCGGGGAAGCGGCTCGGCAATGTCGGTGATCCGGTCGGTGGCAACGCGCAGTGAATCATCGTCGAGCCGTATCGAGCAGTAGGTCAGGTCGTCGTCGTTGACCAGCACCAGCTTCCCGCGTGGAACGCCGTGTAGCGCAGGCACTTCGGTCACTGGACCGCTGATGTCGAACTCTTCTCGGTGGACCCGAACCAGCTTGCCGGATCCACTATCTGATGTCGCCGGCCCAGCGGCTCCGTCCTGATCGTCGTAGATTCCGACGGCCAGTCGGTGCACCCGGGTCTCGCCGGCGCCGGGTGTGGCACCGCCCTGGGTGATGGCGAAGCGGGTGAACTTCCCCTGCGCATCGACGTCGAAGTCGGCCCGCAGGGTGTTCAGGCCCGTGGTCTTGAGCCATTGGCGGCCCCAATCCGACAGGTCTCGGCCCGACGCCCGCTCCAGGGCAGCGAGCAGGTCGTCGAAGGTGGCGTTGCCGAAGGCGTGCGCGGCGAAGTAATCCCGCAGCCCGGCCAGAAAGTGGTCGAGCCCGACATAGGCCACCAGTTGCTTGAGCACGCTGGCGCCTTTGGCGTAGGTGATTCCGTCGAAGTTCACCTCGACGGCGTGCAGGTCGGGGATGTCGGCGGCGATCGGGTGGGTGGACGGCAGTTGGTCCTGTCGGTAGGCCCAGGATTTCTCCACGTTGGCGAACGTCGTCCACGCCTCGCTGTACTCGGTGGCATCTGCCTGGCAGAGCACCGAGGCGAAGGTGGCGAACGACTCGTTGAGCCACAGGTCGTCCCACCACCGCATGGTGACCAGGTCGCCGAACCACATGTGCGCCATCTCGTGCAGCAGCGTTTCGGCGCGCCGCTCGTAGCTGTAGCGGGTGACCTTGCTGCGGAACACGTAGTCCTCGAGGAAGGTCACCGCGCCGGCGTTCTCCATGGCGCCGGCATTGAACTCGGGAACGAACAATTGGTCGTACTTGCCGAACGCGTAGGGCACGCCAAAGTTGCAGTGGTAGAAGTCGAAACCCTGTTTTGTTTCGGTGAACAGCCGCTCGGCATCCATGAACGGGGCCAGCGACGCCCGGCAGAACAGGCCCAGTGGAATCTCGCCGTGGGAGTCTGAGTAGACGTCGTCCCATCGGGCGTAGGGCCCGGCGATCAATGCCACCAGATAGGTACTCATTCGCGGCGTGGTGGTGAAGGTGTGGACTTTCGCTTCGCCATGCTCGATGGCATTGGCCGTGGCTCCATTGGAGATCACCTGCCAATGGGCGGGCGCGGTCACCGCGATATCGAAGGCGGCCTTGATATCTGGCTGATCGAAGCAGGCGAACATCCGCTTGGCGTCGGCGGTTTCGAATTGCGAGTACAGGTAGACCTCACCGTCGACCGGGTCGACGAAACGGTGCAGGCCCTCGCCGGTGTGGGAGTAGCGGCAGTCGGCTGAAACCACGAGGACGTTGTGTTGCGCGAGACCGTTCAGCGGTATTCCGGTTGACTCGTCGTAGCCGGAGATGTCAACGGGGTGCCCGTTGAGCACTGCGCTGTGGACCCGGTCGGCCGCCAGGTCGATATAGGTGTCGGTGCCGGGAAGCGCCTCGAACTCCACGGTGGTGGTTGAGCGATACGTCTTATCGCCGGACTTATTCCCCGAGTCGCTTCGCTCCAGCCCGCCGGAGGTGAGATCGAGGTCGATCAGATAGCGATCAACGGTGACCAGGGCCGCGCGTTCGATTGCTTCATTGCGGGTCAGATTCGGGAGCACGGTTGACAACCTATCCTGGGTACACCGCCCACGCCCGAGGAGAACCCATGGCCGAAAAGTCCCGCGCAGATTTCTGGTTCGACCCGCTGTGCCCATGGGCCTGGATCACCTCCCGGTGGATCCTCGAGGTCGAGAAAGTCCGCGATATCGAGGTGCACTTCCAGGTGATGAGCCTGGCCGTGTTGAACGAGGGTCGTGACCTGCCTGAGCAGTACCTGGAGCTGATGAAGAAGGCCTGGGGGCCGGTACGGGTCGCAATCGCCGCAGAACAGGCCCGTGGAAGCGACGTGCTCGCCTCGCTGTACACCGCGATGGGCACCCGCATCCACAACGAGGGCAACAAAGACCTCGAGCAGGTCATCGCCGACTCGCTGGCCGCCGTCGGCCTGCCTGCGGAGTTGGCGGCCGCGGCCGGCGATTCCTCTTACGACGAGGCGCTGCGCAAGAGCCACCATGCCGGCATGGACGCCGTCGGCCCCGATGTCGGCACCCCCACCATCCACATCGACGGGGTCGCCTTCTTCGGCCCGGTGCTCTCCAAAATCCCGCGCGGTGAACAGGCCGGCAAGCTCTGGGACGCCTCGGTCACCTTCGCGTCCTATCCGCATTTCTTCGAGCTCAAGCGGACCCGCACCGAGGCTCCCGAATACGACTGAGATTTGAGTAGGCTGACGGCCATGCGCGTGTACCTCGGCTCAGACCATGCCGGCTATGAATTCAAGAAGGCCATCATCGCTCACCTGACGAAGGCCGGTCATGAGCCGGTCGACTGTGGGGCCTACTCCTACGACGCCGAGGATGACTACCCGACGTTCTGCATCGCCGCCGCGGAGCGCACCGTCGCCGACCCGGGCAGCCTGGGAATCGTGCTCGGCGGTTCGGGCAACGGCGAGCAGATCGCCGCCAACAAGGTGCCAGGCGTGCGGTGCGCGCTGGGGTGGAGCGTCGAGACCGCCACACTGGCCCGCGAGCACAACAACGCACAGGTGATCGGTATCGGTGGCCGCATGCACACCGAGTCCGAGATGCTCGCCATCGTCGACGCTTTCCTGTCCACCCCGTGGTCGCAGGCACCACGTCACCAACGCCGCATCGACATCCTCGCCGATTACGAGCGCACCCACGTCGCGCCACCGGTGCCCGGCGCCGATCTGTAGTGCACTAGGCCGCTGCTATGCCCGAGGGTCACGCCCTGCATCGGCTTGCGCGCCGACACCAACGTCGTTTTGCCGGCTCTGTGGTGCGGGTGTCCAGCCCGCAAGGCCGGTTCACCGATGCCGCCTTGATCGACGGACTGGTGCTGCGCCGGGCCTCGGCCTGGGGTAAGCATCTGTTCCACCACTACGAGGGCGGCGCAATCGTGCACGTGCACCTGGGCTTGTACGGCACGTTCAGGGAGCAACCCGCGCCGATGGCGCCGCCGGTGGGTGCGGTGCGGATGCGCATGATCGGCACCGAGTTCGGTACCGACCTTCGCGGTCCCACCGCCTGCGATGTGATCGACGAGGGGCAGGTGTCGGCGATTCTCGATCGCTTAGGTCCTGACCCGCTGCGCAGTGATGCCGACCCTACACTGGCCTGGGCCCGGATATCGAAGTCGCGCAAGGCAATTGGCGCACTCCTCATGGACCAGTCCGTGCTCGCCGGGGTGGGCAATGTGTACCGAGCCGAGTTGCTCTTCCGCCACGGCATCGACCCGTACCGGCTCGGTCGCGATATCGGCGAGACGGAGTTTGACGCGGCCTGGACAGACCTGGTCGAACTGATGAAGGTCGGGGTGCGGCGCGGCCGGATCATCGTGGTGCGGCCCGAGCACGACACTGGCGCACCGGGCTACGGGCCCAAACGGCCCCGCACGTATGTGTATCGCCGCACCGGCGAGCCCTGCCGATTGTGCGGTGCGGCTATCCGCACCGCGGAGATGGAAGGCCGCAACCTGTTCTGGTGTCCGGGTTGTCAGGTCTAG
>JBMOKE010000260.1:0-2846 GCA_049315425.1 Mycobacterium sp.
CCGCGCTGGCGACCCTGCCCCGCGGCCCACTGAACGAACTGGCCTCCGGGGCGCTGCTGCTGGTGCGGCGCAGCCTCTTCGACCAGGCGCCGACGGCTGCACCCGTGCAGACCACGCCCTACCGCAGCAGTGGCGACATCCGCGGCCACCTGGGGGCAGCCGATATTGAGGGCGATCCGATGACCTTCGAGGTGATCGACATCCCCGAGTTCGGCACGGTGGTCGTCGACGCTCAGGGGCGATATACCTACACCCCGGGCCCCGACTTCGCCGGGTCGCTGACCCCGGATAGTTTCACCGTGCGGATCACCGACAGCAACGGCGGTTTCAACCTGCTCAACCCATTCGGTGACCGGTCGATCGACGTAGTAGTCGCCGCACCCGATCCGACCACCCCGTTCTTCGACGGGAACAACGACGAACTGGCCATCCTGCTCGAGAACACGGCGACGCGAATCGACGTCATCAAGCGGAATGGAACGCTACTCGGGACCGTATCCCTGTCGGTTCCCGACAACACGGCACTTCACTGGATGGATGAGAGAGGCCGCACCGGGACCGTGTCGGTCGCTGAGGTCTCCTCGGACTGGGACAAGATCACCGACGCCGGTGCGGTCCGCCTGGGAGTGAGCTACGTCGCCGATGACGGAACGCAGTACACGGTCATCCTCGACTCCGTGGAGGCCGCGGTCACCGAATCCGGTGCCCGTGTGTTCAGCGGCGAGCTCGCCGCACTCGCACCGGAGGGCGCGTTCAACGACGCGGGCGAGACCAACATCGACAGCTACTACGACGTCCTGGGCGGGTCCTACGGTTCCCAGTATGAGGCATTCCGCGCGAGCATCGCTGGCGCCGACACCTTTGGACAGGACCTGAGCAGCGCTAACGTGTTCCTCGACACGTGGAGCGTGCAGGACTGGAAGGATGAACTCGCCGGAGCCGACCTCGGCGATGTAGCCGTCGGCCAGGCCAGCGCGGCTGCTAGCGCTAATGCCACCGCCCGTGCAGTGGTCGAAGCGTGGAGCCTTGACGAGCAAACCCTCAGGGATGCGCTGGCGTATTCCAAAGCGTGCGGCCAGATCTCGAACGACTGCCTCGAGCAGAACTTCAACGCCGGCTACGTCTATACCGACGACCCGATCTTCGGCGCGATCGACAACTTCGTTCCGGCGTGCGGGCCGTCGGCGTCGTGCACCGGCAGTTTCTACCTCGCCGACGTCTCCACGGCGGGCAAGCTCTACTCATTGGCGAACGCCTCGCTGGCCCTCGGCAGCCAGAACCAGTCGCTGGACGTCTCCCTTGATTTGGGCGGGACTGCCTACGGCTACATCTACGTTCCAGACGGGTACATCGACAAACTTCGCGCATCGCAGTACGCCGCCGGAATCTTCCTGTCGGTCACCGCTGGGCCCTCGCTCACCCTCAACCTCGGGGACGGAAAAGGGACGTTCAACCTCGCCTCGCAGGATCTGGTGAACTTAACGCCGATTTACAATCCGACCCCCTTCGGCATCGTCGCGGTGAGTACCAAGGTCACCGCCAGCTTGGATGCGACCCTGCAGCTTCCCTCCGACTTCACTGATAACCAACTCAAGGCCAGCATCTACGCCACCGGGGGGATGGTCGTCGGGTTCAACACCGGCGGCACCGAAGGATTCCAGTGGGGCGGCTCGGCCTACTACGTCGACTCCGATTTCAGCGACTTCGCCGCGGTGTCCGGGATAACTCTGAGCCCCACCATCACGCCGTCCATCACCGGCTCATGGGGGCTGTTCACTCCGGCCAACACACCCGTGGTCGGTGCGATCTCGTTCCTTGATGTCAGCCTGGGCTACTCCAACCCACTGTCGGCGGATTTGACCTGGTCAGCTGTAGCCGATCCGTCGATCACATTCTCCTCCAGTGGATCTCTGGACTTCAGCGCGGGCCTGATCCCGTCGATCACGGACGCGCTGACCTACAGCAAGTCGTTCGAGCTGTACAAGTACACGACCGACAACATCCTGGCTTGACCACCGGCAATTCAGCCCGTGAAGTCGAGGTGAGCACAGTTTGACGGGCCCGCAAAGACCGGCTCGGAATACGGGTGTCAGCTGGCCGCGACCCCTAACGTTGCTGTCCGGCAGGGTGAATTGGGTACGCGTGAGACGAATTCGCACGACGATTCGCAACGGTGCCCGGGCCGGGGCTGCGGTCTTCGTGTTGGGGCCACCTACTTGTTGAGCACGGCTCCCACTTTGGGCACCGTCGAAATCGCTACCGACGGTATCTGGACCTACACCTCCGGCCCGGACTTTGCCTACGGAGTGCCCGAGAGCTTTACGGTGGCCGTCACCACCGGTGGGTTCAACATCCTCAACCCCCGGCGCCGGCCCACTCGAAGTGAGAGTGCCGGTCGGGTTGTCAACCATTTGGGGCGACGAATACTTCGTCCAGAACGTCACCACGCGACCGTCGACCTGGGGCGGAAGCTACCGAGCGTGGCGGCAACCGCCAACGGGGTACCAGCTACAGCCAGGTGAACAGGTTGAGCTCAATTACACGACGGACAGCCCATGGCTCGGCGACACGACCTTTGAATTGAGGGCATCAAGCTCCTCGGCCGGAGCCGACGTATGGCACGCGATAGAGGAGGGGGTTACTCCCGAGACGCCGAGCGGAAGCTTGAATTTGCAAGGTTTCGAGTGCGGTTCTTCGGGTGGAAACGCCGGATGTGTGGAGTCGTCGTCGGATGGTCGCCGGTTGCTCCTCGGCGATGCGCCCGGCGTCTACGGCTACACCAAGGATGTTTCCGGCGCCGAAGATGCGCTGGCGAAGCTGACGCAGATGGCCGCCAGTTATGTCGA
>JBMOKE010000261.1:0-2813 GCA_049315425.1 Mycobacterium sp.
CCCGACGAACGCCGCAATATCGGCTCGGCCCGCCTCGAATGCGTCGGTGGCCTCCTCCATCAACTGGTGGGCACCGCGATGCACCGCACCATTGGACGTGGTCAGGAACTGCCGCTCGGCGTCGAGCACCTGCAGCGGCTTCTGCGACGTCGCCCCAGAGTCCAGGTAGGCAAGCAGTTTTCCGCCGCGCATCACCCGGCTCAGGATCGGGAAATCCGCGCGAACCCGATCCAGATCGATGGCGTCGAGTTCGACTGAGACAGTCATCGGCCTAGGTCGCGGCGGTCGTGCGATCGGTGAAGCGCACGTAGCCGTTCTCTTCGAGTTCGTCAGCCAGTTCCGGACCGCCGGAGGCGACGATGCGGCCGTCGACGAACACGTGCACGAACTGCGGGTGGATGTAACGCAGGATGCGGGTGTAGTGGGTGATCAGCAGAACGCCCGCATGCTCGGTTTCGGCGTAGCGGTTGACACCCTCGCTCACCACCCGTAGCGCGTCGACGTCAAGACCGGAATCGGTCTCGTCGAGGATGGCGATCTTCGGCTTGAGCAGGCCCAGCTGAAGTATCTCGTGGCGCTTCTTCTCGCCACCGGAGAAGCCCTCGTTGACGCTGCGCTCGCCGAACTGCGGATCGATGTCAAGATCGGTCATCGCGGCCTTGACCTCCTTAACCCAGAGCCGAAGCTTGGGCGCCTCGCCGCGAACCGCAGTCACCGCGGTTCGCAGGAAGTTCGACATCGAGACGCCGGGTACCTCAACCGGATATTGCATGGCCAGAAACAGCCCGGCCCGTGCTCGTTCGTCGATACTCATCTCAAGCACGTCCTGGCCGTCGAGCGTGATCGACCCGGACGTGACCCGATATTTGGGGTGGCCGGCAATGGCGTAGGACAGCGTCGACTTGCCGGATCCGTTGGGGCCCATGACCGCATGGATCTCCCCTGACCTCACCGTCAGGTCGACACCCTTGAGGATTTCCTTCTCCAAGCCCTCCGGGGTTTCGATGGCGACGTGCAGGTCTTTGATTTGCAGTGTTGATTTTTTCTGGGTGCTCATAAGGCGGCTTTCGATTCGGTGATGGCCAGTTCGTGTTCGACTGCCTCGGTGAGGCGGTCTCGGATTTCAGGGATCGCAATCTTGGAGATGATCTCGCCGAAGAAGCCGCGGACCACCAGTCGACGAGCCTGATCTTCTGGGATGCCCCGGGCCCTGAGATAGAACAGTTGCTCATCGTCGAAACGGCCGGTCGCGCTGGCGTGCCCGGCACCGGCAATCTCACCGGTCTCGATCTCCAGGTTGGGCACCGAGTCGGCACGGGCGCCGTCAGTGAGCACCAGGTTCCGATTCACCTCGAAGGTGTCGGTGCCGGTGGCTTCGGCACGGATCAACACATCGCCCACCCAGACGGTGTGCGCATCAGGCTTACCGGAGTCCGGATCGCCTTGCAGTGCGCCCTTATAGACCACCGCAGAGCGGCAGTTCGGCTGAGCATGGTCGATGAGCAACCGCGATTCCAGATGCTGACCCGCATCGGCGAAGTAGAGCCCGAGCAGTTCGGCATCACCGCCGGGAGCGTCATAACGCACCGTGGCAGCCATCCGTACCAACTCCCCACCCAGAGTGACCGCGACATGGCGGAGCACCGCATCCTTACCCAGGCGGGCATGCTGAGCGCACACGTGCACCATGCCGTCGGCCCAGTCGGCGATCCACACGACGGTAAGCCGGGCCGCATCGCCGATCACGAACTCGATGTTGTCGGCATAGGTCCCGTCGCCGCGGTGGTCGATCACCACTACAGATTCGGAGAGTTCCTCGGCACGGATCTGAAGATGGCCGTACGCCGTCTCTCCGGAACCAGGACCGGTGACCACGATCTCTACGGGAGACTCTGCGCGCACACCGCGGCCGATAGTCACAACTGTCGCCTGCTCGAACGACGAGAACGCCTGGGCAGCAACGCGATCCGAGGGAATCCCAGCTTCGCCGAGGCGCTCGTCGCCCCGGACCACCGTCTCAATGGTGATGCCGGCCTGATCGGAAATGCCGATCTTCGCTTGGCCATTCGACTCAGCTGAACCGTCGTGGAGTCCACGCAGCCGGCGCAACGGTGTGAAGCGCCAGAGCTCGTCACGGCCGCCGGGAACCTCAAACGCGTCGACGTCGAAAGACGCGAACTGCTCACCCTTGTTCAATGCTAATGCGGCACCACTCACTAGCCGACCGCGCCTTCCATCTGAAGCTCGATGAGCCGGTTGAGTTCGAGTGCATACTCCATCGGCAGTTCCTTGGCGATCGGCTCCACGAAGCCGCGCACCACCATCGCCATCGCCTCGTCCTCGCTCAGCCCGCGGCTCATCAGGTAGAACAGTTGATCTTCGCTGACCTTCGAGACAGTGGCCTCATGACCCATGGTCACGTCGTCTTCGCGGATATCGACATAGGGGTAGGTGTCGCTTCGGCTGATGGTGTCGACCAGCAACGCATCACATTTCACGCTTGAGCGCGACCCGTGCGCACCCTTATTGATCTGAACCAGACCGCGGTAGGAGGTCCGGCCACCGCCGCGCGCCACTGACTTGGAGACGATATTGCTCGAGGTGTTCGGTGCCAGATGCAGCATCTTGGCACCGGTGTCCTGGTGCTGGCCCTCGCCGGCGAACGCCACTGAGAGCACCTCGCCCTTGGCGTGCTCACCGGTCATCCACACCGCCGGGTATTTCATCGTGACCTTGGAGCCGATATTGCCATCGATCCACTCCATAGTGGCTCCGGCCTCGGCGCGGGCCCGCTTGGTGACCAGGTTGTAGAC
>JBMOKE010000065.1:0-12601 GCA_049315425.1 Mycobacterium sp.
TGATCGACACCGTCGAGCACGCAGCGGCCACCCCGGATCATCCGCAGCCCTACCGGGAACTCGGGCTCAAGGATGACGAGTATCAGCGCATCCGGGAGATCCTCGGCCGACGCCCCACCGACGCCGAACTGGCCATGTACTCGGTGATGTGGAGTGAGCACTGCTCGTACAAGTCCTCCAAAGTGCACCTGCGCTACTTCGGCGAGACCACGACCGATGAGATGCGTTCCGGCATGCTCGCCGGTATCGGGGAGAACGCCGGCGTGGTGGACATCGGTGACGGCTGGGCGGTGACGTTCAAGGTCGAGTCCCACAATCACCCCTCCTATGTCGAGCCGTACCAGGGCGCAGCCACCGGAGTCGGTGGCATCGTTCGCGACATCATGGCGATGGGGGCGCGGCCGGTTGCGGTGATGGACCAGTTGCGCTTCGGCGCCGCCGATGCTCCCGACACCCGACGCGTCCTCGACGGAGTGGTGCGCGGGATCAGCGGTTACGGCAACTCCCTCGGCCTGCCCAACATCGGCGGCGAGACGGTGTTCGACGCCTCCTACGCCGGCAATCCATTGGTCAACGCGATGTGTGTGGGCGTATTGCGTAAGGAAGACCTGCACCTGGCGTTCGCGTCGGGAACCGGCAACAAGATCATTCTGTTCGGTGCGCGTACCGGTTTGGACGGTATCGGCGGAGTGTCGGTGCTTGCCAGTGATACCTTCGGCGGCGACGAGGACGACGCCAGGGCTGGATCGAAGCTCGATCCCGCAAGCGGATCTCGCAAGAAACTGCCCAGCGTGCAGGTCGGTGACCCGTTCATGGAGAAGGTGCTCATCGAGTGCTGCCTCGAACTGTATGCCGCCCACCTGGTAGTCGGCATTCAGGATCTCGGCGGCGCCGGATTATCTTGTGCCACTTCTGAATTGGCTTCCGCCGGCGACGGCGGCATGGTCATTGAACTGGATCGGGTTCCGCTGCGCGCAACGAACATGAGCCCGGCTGAGGTGCTGTCGAGCGAATCGCAGGAACGCATGTGTGCCGTGGTGGCACCGGAGAACGTCGAGAAGTTCATGGCGGTGTGCCGTAAGTGGGATGTGCTGGCCGCCGTGATCGGTGAGGTCGCCGATGGTGACCGGCTGAAGATCACCTGGCACGGGGACGTCGTCGTTGATGTTCCGCCCCGGACCGTTGCTCATGAAGGCCCGGTCTACCAGCGGCCGATGGCGCGACCGGGGACCCAGGACGCGTTGATCGCCGATACCTCGGCCAAGCTTTCGCGGCCAAAGACGCCAGATGAGTTGCGCGCGACTCTGCTTGCGCTGCTGGGTAGTCCGCATCTGTGCAGCCGCGCGTTCATCACGCAGCAGTACGACCGTTACGTCCGGGGCAATACTGTGCTGGCCGAGCACGCCGACGGCGGGGTGTTGCGCATTGACGAGACCACCGGGCGCGGCATTGCGGTGTCGACCGACGCTTCCGGCCGCTACACCCAGCTTGATCCCTACGCCGGAGCACAACTGGCCCTGTCCGAGGCCTACCGCAACGTCGCGGTCACCGGCGCAACCCCGATCGCGGTCACGAACTGCCTTAACTTCGGCTCCCCGGAGGATCCCGGTGTCATGTGGCAGTTCGCCCAGGCCGTCCGGGGCCTGGCCGACGGCTGCGCCGCCCTCGGTATTCCGGTGACCGGTGGCAACGTCAGCTTTTACAACCAGACCGGGGCGACGGCCATCCTGCCGACG
The DNA here is from genome assembly GCA_049315425.1 of Mycobacterium sp. GTDB lineage: Bacteria > Actinomycetota > Actinomycetes > Mycobacteriales > Mycobacteriaceae > Mycobacterium. The sequence goes on from JBMOKE010000065.1 coordinate 1,737, forward strand.
CCGGTCGTGGGTGTGCTCGGGGTGATCGACGATGTGCGCCGTCGGCTGCCGACCGCACTGGGGGCGCAACCGGGTGAAACTCTGCTCCTACTGGGCGACACCCGCGACGAGTTCGATGGCTCGATCTGGGCGCAAGTCACCGCAGACCATCTGGGCGGCGTTCCGCCGAAGGTGGACCTTGACCGGGAGAAGTTGCTCGCCGAAGTACTCGTCGCCGCGTCCCGTGATGGTTTGGTCTCGGCCGCGCACGACCTGAGTGAAGGCGGCCTCATCCAGGCTGTCGTCGAGGCCGCGATGGCCGGCGAAACCGGGTGCCGACTAGTGCTACCCGAGAATGTCGATCCCTTTGTGTTCCTATTCTCCGAGTCGGCCGGCCGCGTACTGGTCGCGGTGCCGCGTACCGAGGAGAGCCGGTTCCGGGCGATGTGTGAAGCCCGCGGCCTGCCCGCAAGCCGAATCGGCGTCTCCGACGAGGGCTCGGATTCCGTTGAGATACAAGGCCTTTTCACGGTGACACTTGACGAACTGCGCAAGATATCCGAGGGAGTGCTGCCCGGGCTCTTCGGATGACCCCGCCCCGGGGCGGCGCCGACCCGCAGACAATCCGCGCAACGGTGGTCAACCTCGCACGGTGGCTCCGCGACGACACCGCTCCCGTACCCGTCTCCGCCGAGATCGCTGACGCGGTCCGGCTCAGCGCCCGAGCGCTGGCAGCGCTGGAGCCTGGTTCCAGTGTTGAGGTCCGGATCCCGCCTTTCGTTGCGGTGCAATGTATTTCAGGTCCGAAGCACACCCGCGGAACACCGCCGAACGTGGTCGAGACCGATCCGCGAACCTGGTTGCTCATGGTCACCGGGCTGAAAGGCTTCGATGAGGCTGTGACGGATGGTTCGCTGCGACTCTCCGGCGCCCGCGCCGCAGTGATATCGCTTTGGTTTCCGCTGGTCAGCCTGGGCGAGCACGACGGTGACTGACACGGCACGATTCGATTCCCGATTTGGCTGCCGATGGCCGTAGACTCGATACCAAGCCAGCCAAAACCCCGTCAGGGAGCAGCCCATATCGTGACCGGCCAACTGGAAGAACCACCTCGCGAAGAATGCGGTGTATTCGGCGTCTGGGCCCCCGGTGAGGAAGTTGCCAAGCTCACCTATTACGGCCTGTATGCCCTGCAGCATCGGGGCCAGGAGGCGGCCGGTATCGCGGTGGCCGACGGGTCGCAGGTTCTAGTCTTCAAAGACCTCGGTCTGGTCAGTCAGGTGTTCGATGAGCAGACCCTCGGTGCCATGCCGGGTCACGTCGCGATCGGCCACTGCCGCTACTCGACCACCGGTTCGACAACGTGGGAGAACGCGCAGCCGGTGTTCCGCAACACCGCCGCCGGCACCGGAGTTGCGCTGGGGCACAACGGAAATCTGGTCAATACCACTGAACTTGCCGACCGGGCCAGGAAACTCGGCCTGATCAATCACAACATGCCCGGCGCTGCGACCACCGATTCCGACATCCTGGGCGCGCTGCTGGCCGGCGGGGCCGCCGACTCCAGCATCGAGCAGGCCGCCCTGGAACTGCTTCCGGGAGTTCGGGGCGCTTTCTGCCTGGTCTTCATGGACGAGACCACTCTCTACGCCGCTCGTGATCCCCATGGGGTGCGCCCACTGTCGCTGGGTCGGCTCGACCGCGGCTGGGTCGTCGCCTCCGAGACCGCGGCACTCGACATCGTCGGCGCGTCCTTCGTACGTGACATCGAACCCGGGGAGTTGTTGGCCATCGACGCCGACGGCGTCCGCTCCACTCGGTTCGCGCCCCCTACGCCCAAGGCCTGCGTATTCGAATATGTCTACCTGGCCCGGCCCGACAGCAACCTGGCCGGCCGATCGGTGCACGGTGCCCGGGTCGACATCGGTCGCCGATTGGCCCGAGAGAAGCCGGTCGACGCGGACCTGGTGATCGGTGTGCCCGAGTCGGGCACACCGGCCGCGGTGGGCTACGCTCAGGAATCGGGTATCCCGTTCGGACAGGGACTGATGAAGAACGCCTATGTCGGGCGTACGTTCATCCAGCCGTCGCAGACCATCCGCCAGCTTGGTATCCGGCTCAAGCTCAACCCGCTCAAAGAGGTCATCCGCGGGAAACGCCTTGTTGTGGTTGATGATTCGATCGTCCGCGGCAACACCCAGCGCGCCCTGATCCGGATGCTGCGGGAGGCCGGCGCCGTTGAGATCCATGTTCGGATCGCATCACCGCCGGTGAAATGGCCGTGCTTCTACGGTATCGACTTCGCCACCCCCGCCGAACTTATCGCGAACGCCCCGGGTACCCAGACCGATGACGGCGAGATGATTGAGGCCGTCCGTCAGGCCATCGGTGCCGACAGCCTGATCTATATCTCCCAGCAAGCAATGATTGCGGCAACCGAGCAGCCCGCCAGCCGGTTGTGCTGCGCCTGCTTCGATGGCAACTACCCGATCGAACTGCCGGGTGCGAACGCGCTCGGCAAGAACGTCGTGGAGAACATGCTGGCCGCCGTGCAGGCCGACAACGACAACGTCTCGGCGCTCAGCCGTCCGTGAAACGTGCCGACGGGTCAGTTCACCGCTGAGGTGATCCGGCGCACCCGTCGATCCAACGCCATTGCCTGCAGTGGCCGGCCCGCGAACCAGTAGAACCGGCCGGCGAGTCCGCGCGGGTAGAAGATCGCCTGCTGTTCATAGCGGCTTCCGGTGCCCTCCGGGGTGACGCGCATTTCCAGCCAGCGGTCACCGGGCCCACGTCGCTCGGCACGCAATTTCAGAACCTGTCCCGGTTCGCGTTCCTCGACCCGCCAGTGCGCCGGGATGCTGCGCTCCACGGCCTTCCACAATTGCTCGGGACTGACCGACGTGTGCCGGGCGCGGGTATCGGTGAACACCACCTCGCCGGCCCACTCCGGATCACTGGGCAGATTCGCGGCGGTTCCGGTGTTCCAGGTGGTCTCCACATCGCCGCGGGCGATCCGTTCCAGGGCCAGCGATACCGAACGCTTGTAGGGCGTGAGACCTCCCTCCGGCGGCGGGATGATGGTGTCGATGTCGTGGTTGTCCATCACCGCATCGCAGTGCAGCGACTCCACCAGCGGTCGGGCCAGCCCGGTGGGGATCGGCGTTACCAATCCCACCCATAGCGAGGCGATGCGCGGGGTGAGCACCGGCAGTACCAGAATGCGGCGTGGCCGCAGTCCCGCCACCTGGGCGTAGATCTGCATCATGTCGCCGTACTCAAGGACGTCGGGCCCGCCGATGTCCCATTCCCGGGACTTCGGAACCGGGCAGGTAGCCGCGACAACCAGGTAATAGAGCACATCGCGGATCGCGATCGGCTGGATCTTGTTGTGCACCCACTTCGGGGTGGTCATCACCGGCAACCGGTCGGTGAGGTGGCGAACCATTTCAAAGGACGCCGAACCTGAGCCGACGACGACTCCGGCCTGCAGCACGATGGTCTCGATGCCCGAGGCGATCAAGATCTCGCCGACGGTGGTCCGCGACCGCAGATGCTTGGACAGCTCCATACCCTCGGGGTGTAGGCCGCTGAGATAGATGATTCGCCGCACCCCGGCCTTGCGGGCGGCGTTGACGACGTTATCGGCCGCGCGACGTTCCTCGGCGGCGAAGTCCTTGGAGAAACCCATCGAGTGCACGAGGTAGTACACGACGTCGACGTCATCGAAGGCGGCTTCCAGGGAAGCGGCGTCGCCCAGATCACCGCGGGCCACCTCGATGCGGTTACGCCACGGGACGCCCGCCAGCTTGTCCGGTGTTCGGGCCAACGCCCGCACCGCGAACCCGCTGTCGAGCAGGCGCGGGACTAGGCGTCCACCGATGTAGCCGGTGGCACCGGTCACCAGGCACCGCAGCTGCTTCGCCGTCACCCGCGCCTCCATTCGTCGCTTTGACTGATTGACAACTTGACTGGCCTACAACGTGACTGACCTACAACATACTGCGGGCGGCTCCGCCGCGCGGATCCCGCCAACCGTCAGCGCACCGCCAGGGAATTCGCAGCCGGCCATGAGCCACACTGATCCCCATGGCGTTCAGTGGGTGGCCCGTCGAGGCGGTCGAGTTCTACGAGGGCCTGCAGGCCGACAATTCCAAGGTGTACTGGCAGGACCACAGGGCCGTTTACGAGCGGGACGTACGTGGCCCGATGGAGGAGTTGCTGGCCGAACTGGCCGACGAATTCGGTGTGGGAAAGCTGTTCCGCCCCTACCGGGACGTCCGCTTCAGCGCCGACAAGACCCCGTACAAGACGAACTGCGCGGCGACGCTGGGCGCGGGGTATATCTCATTGTCCGCCGACGGACTGTCGACAGGTGCCGGGCTGTACATGCCTGACCCGGCGGCGCTGCAGCGCTACCGCACCGCCGTCACTGGCGAAAAGTCCGGGACCGAACTCGCCGAGATCGTCGCGGCCCTGCATAAGGCCGGTTACCAGACCATGGCCCACGAGGTGCTGAAGACCGCGCCGCGCGGCGTCGCCAAAGACCATCCACGCATCGACCTGCTCCGGCACAAGGGCATCGCGACGATGAAGACCTGGCCGGTGGGCGCCTGGCTCGGCACCGTCAAGGCTAAGGAGCGAGTTGTCACCGCACTCCGGGCTTCCGCGCCGCTGGGCGAATGGCTCACCCGCAACGTCGGTTGACCGATGCCGGTCGACTGCCGGTAGCCTTAGCGCCGATGAGCGAGGAAGACGGCCGCATCTCCTACGCAACGGCCGGTGTAGATATCGAGGCCGGCGATCGAGCGGTCGAGTTGTTCAAGCCGTTGGCCAAGCGGGCTACCCGCCCCGAGGTGCGCGGCGGTCTGGGCGGTTTCGCCGGCCTGTTCGCGCTGCGCGGGGGCTACCGCGAACCGGTTCTGGCCGCCTCCACCGACGGTGTGGGCACCAAACTGGCCATCGCCCAGGCCATGGATAAGCACGACACCGTCGGACTGGATCTGGTCGCGATGGTGGTCGACGACCTGGTGGTGTGCGGAGCGGAACCGCTGTTCCTCCAGGACTACATCGCGATCGGGCGCACCGTTCCGGAGCGCGTCAGCGCGATTGTCGCCGGTATTGCCAACGGGTGCGTGATCGCCGGCTGCGCCCTGCTCGGCGGGGAGACCGCAGAGCATCCCGGGCTGATGGAGCCAGACCACTACGACATTTCGGCCACCGGCGTCGGCGTTGTCGAGGCCGACGATGTCCTGGGACCCGAACGTGTGCGGCCCGGCGACGTCCTGATCGCGATGGGATCCTCCGGCCTGCACTCGAACGGGTATTCGCTGGCCCGCAAGGTGCTGCTGGAGATCGACCGGATGAGCCTGGCAGGCCACGTCGAGGAGTTCGGGCGCACCCTCGGCGAGGAGTTGCTCGAGCCCACCCGGATCTACGCCAAGGACTGTCTGGCGCTGGCGGCCGAAACCAAGGTCCGTACCTTCTGCCATGTCACCGGCGGGGGGTTGGCCGGCAACCTCGAACGGGTCATTCCGAACGGACTGGTCGCCGAGATCGACCGCGGAAGCTGGTCCCCGGCGCCGATTTTCGGGCTGATCGCCCAGCGCGGCCGGGTTGACCGTGCCGAAATGGAGAAGACCTTCAATATGGGCATCGGCATGGTCGCCGTCGTCGCACCGGACGATGTCGACCGCGCACTGGCGATCCTGACTGCCCGGCACCTGGACTGCTGGACGCTGGGTGGCGTCACGAAAGGAAAAGACGGGCCTCGAACCACAGTGGTCGGACAGCACCCCCGGTTCTAGACGAACCGCGAACGACGCGCTGTCAGGTTCCCTGGTCGTCCCACGCGTCGTCGGAGCCGTTGACCGCACCGCGAGGATCGCCCTCTTCGGCCCCGGTCAGCTCCTGCTGAAGCCGCTCGAAGTTGGTTTGCGGAGAGCTGTATTTCAGCTCTCGGGCAACCTTGGTCTGCTTTGCCTTAGCCCGGCCGCGGCCCATGGGGGAACCCCCTCGCGCAATAACGGAGCGGCCTGAAGTTCAGGCGGCTCCGGTCAGTGTTGTATGTGTCCTGCCGACACTTTACCGTGCCGCGCTCCGCTGCGTCCGCAGGCCCGTTCGCCGAGCGGCGAATCTCAACTGCTGCCGCCGCCGCGGAGCCGCTCAACCGCGATTCGACCGGCACCGGCCGCGTCGGCCGCCGGCAGCGAGTCCGGGTCGATCTCGGCCGCGACCGGGTGCTCACCGCCGGTGGTCAGTGCGGTGCCGGCCGGAGTGCCGCGTTTGACCAGAGCGAGCGCGATCGGGCCGAGGTCAAAGTGGTCGATGACCGTGCCCAGACGACCGACTGTTCGACCGTCAGCCAGCAGTGGATCGCCGGTGGCCGGGCGTTCGCCGGAGCCGTCGAGGTGTACCAGCACCAGCATCCGGGGCGGCCGCCCAAGATTGTGCACCCGTGCGACGGTCTCCTGACCGCGGTAGCAGCCCTTGTCCAGGTGCACCGCCCCCTGTCCGGGTGGGCCGATCCAGTCGACCTCGTGTGGGATCGTCCGCTCATCGGTATCCACCCCGAGACGGGGCCGACGCGCCGCCACCCGGTGTGCCTCGTAGGTCCAGATACCCGCGTGGCGAACTCCGGCGGCGGTCAGCCTGCCCAGCCACTCGTCGACATCGCGACGAGGCACCACCAGGTCGAGTTCCAGCTGGCCGGACGCGGCCGGCATGCGGCGCACAAATCCGTCCGCGGGCGGCTGAAGCGCAACGGCAGTCGACTCGTCGGGCAACCGATTCAGCCCGAGTGCCGCGAGCACGCCGGGGTCTCCCAGCCTGGGTCCGATCATCGACAACACAGCCAGGTCCGCGGCGGTTGGCTGCACATCGGACCAGAAGACCATTTTCTTCAGATAGGCCAGCAGCGGTTCGCCGCGCCACGGCTCGGTGTCCAGATAGGTGACCCCGGCCAGTTCGGTCTGCTGCCAGTGATCCTCCACCCGGCCCTGACCATCCAGGCTCAGGTTCTCAGTGCAGGCGCCGTCGGGGAGGTCGGTGAGGTGCTGGGTGGAGATCGAATGAAGCCAACTGAGCCGGTCGGCTCCGGTCAGAGTGATGACCGCCCGGTGTGAGCGGTCCACCACCACCGCCTCATGCTCGGCGGCATGCTGCTCGGAGAACGGGTCGCCGTAGTGCCAGACCGCACCGGCGTCGTGCGAGTGGGCAGGTACGGGAACGGCTGACACACCTGAACTCTACTGGCCTGCCAGTAGGCTCATGCCCCATGTCCGACCGGCCCTCGGTACTCGTCACCCTCGGCGGTGAAGTCCGTGATCCGGCTGAGCCACTGCTCTTCGCAGACGATCTGGCGGCGGTGCGCGGCGACGGCATCTTCGAGACCCTGCTGGTCCGCGACGGTGACGCCTGCCTGGTCGAGTCGCACCTGCAGAGACTGGTCAGCTCGGCGGCGATGCTGGAACTGCCGGCGCCCGATCTGGCCGTCTGGCGCCGAGCCGTTGAGGTAGCCGTGAGCCAGTGGTCATCGCAGACGGCCGACGAGGGTGCGCTGCGATTGGTGTATAGCCGCGGCCGGGAGACCGGTTCAGAGCCGACGGCCTACCTGATGATCAACCCGGTGCTCTCCCGCGCGGCCGCGGCCCGCCGCGACGGTGTGTCGGCGATGCTGCTCGAGCGCGGACTGCCGGCCGCCGGGGTCAATGCGATGCCCTGGCTGCTGGCCGGTGCCAAGACCCTGTCGTATGCGGTGAACATGGCCGCGCTTCGGCACGCTGCAGATCAGGGCTTTGACGAGGTCATTTTCGTCAGTTCCGACGGCTTCATCCTCGAGGGTCCCCGTTCGACGGTGGTGATCGCCACCGAAGGCGTTGATGGCCAACCCTGCCTCCTCACACCCCCGCCGTGGTACCCGATCCTGCGTGGAACCACCCAGCAGGCGCTGTTCAATGTCGCCCGTGCGCACGGGTACGACTGCGATTTTCAGGCGTTGCGGCCCGCCGATCTCCATGCGGCGCAGGGGGTTTGGCTGGTGTCGAGCATCGCCCTGGCCGCCCGGGTGCACACCCTGGACAGCCGGCCGTTACCTCCGGCCCCGCTGGCCGCCGTGGTGGCTGAGCTGATCGAGGCCGCGGTTCGCGGCGAGCGCTGACCGGGTGAAAAAAATGCTTGGCACGACCATCTCCGCACGGGTACGGTCTTCGGTACACAAGAGAGGAGGTGGTCCGGAATTTTGAATAGTTCTTCTTGGACATGTGAGGTGGCTGCCCGCTAGCAGCACCAGGTGCCGGAAATCACCCGCGCCCTGCGCGTGCTGGCGAATTCCAGGCAGCTACCCGGCCCCCGAGCCCCCGGTCCGTCCAACCTGGATACCAAGGCTCGGGGGCCGCTTCATGTCTTCTGCACGTATGCCTGGCGCATCGGCCCGTCGTGGGCGATGATGCCGCCCATGCGTAAAGGATTAATCACCGGTGTCGTTTGTGTCTCTGTGGCCGTGTTGGCTGGATGTGCGCCGACGGGTGAAAAGCCTGACAGGTCATCGACGACCACCGGTAGCGAAAAGTGCGACAAGGCTTCGCTGGCGACACTGAAGGCCGGAGTGCTGACGTTCGGCACCGACCAGCCGGCCTACCCGCCGTGGTTCGCCGATGACAACCCCGCCAGCGGCAAGGGTTTCGAATCGGCGGTGGCCTACGCCGTCGCAAACGAACTGGGCTTCGGGGCCGAAGCCGTCCAGTGGGTCCGGGTGCCGTTCAACGCCGCGATCGCCCCGGGACCGAAGACCTTCGATGCCAACCTCAATCAGTTCTCCATCACTGATGAGCGCAGGCAGGCCGTCGACTTCTCTGCGCCCTACTATGACGTCACCCAGGCAGTCGTGACGCTGAAATCCTCGCCTGCGGCGGCGGTCACCACGGTCGATGGCTTACGGGGGCTCAAGCTCGGCGCGCAGGTCGGCACCACCAGTTACGCTGCGGCCAAGGCACTCAACACCAGCAATCCAGTCGCGGTCTACAACAACAACGACGATGCCAAAGCGGCATTGAACAATGGTCAGATTGACGCGCTGGTGCTGGATCTACCGACCGCGTTCCAGGTGCAGAGTGAACTCACAGACGGCCAGATCGTCGGCCAATTACCCACCGGCAGTGACAAACCCGAGCAGTTCGGGATTGTTCTGGACAAGGGCAGCTCACTCACCGCTTGCGTGTCCGGTGCGGTCGATATCCTGCGCACCAATGGCACCTTGGCGAAGCTGCAACAGCAGTGGCTGGCCGAGGCCGGCCACGCACCTGACCTCAAGTGACGACCCTGGCGATCGAACGCCTCGCGTTTCGACGGGCACGAGCGCGACGCTCAACGCTGGTCGCACTTGTCTCCACGGTGGTTTTCGCCGCGGTCGTCCTTGCTGCGGCGACGTCATCGCCGGGATGGCCCCGGGTCAAGAGCTCGTTTTTTAACCTGAGGGTCGGCTGGGACAGCCTGCCGGCCATCCTCGAGGGGCTCTGGCTCAATCTGCGGGTATTGATTGTGTGTCAGATCCTCATACTCATCGTGGGACTGACGCTGGCGACCGTGCGGACACTGCGCGGGCCGGTCTGGTTTCCGCTGCGCGCGCTCGCCACCGGCTACGTCGATCTTTTTCGGGGTCTGCCACTCATCATCTGCCTGTATCTCGTCGGATTCGGACTACCCGGCCTGCGGCTGGCCGGGATCCCGAACAATCCGGTCCTACTGGGTGGGTTTGCTCTGGTTCTGGTGTACTCGGCCTATGTCGCCGAGGTATTCCGTGCCGGCATCGAGTCGGTGCATCCTTCGCAACTCGCCGCCGCCACGTCACTGGGTCTGAACTATCGGCGCACCATGCAGTTGGTAGTTCTACCGCAGGCGGCTCGTCGCGTCACGCCGGCGCTCCTCAACGATTTCGTTGCGCTGCAAAAGGATTGCGGCCTCATCTCGGTCCTCGGTGCTGTGGACGCTGTCCGCGCTGCCCAGATCCAGGTTGCGAGCACGTACAACTTCACCCCCTATGTTGTGGCAGGGCTGTTGTTCGTCGCGCTCGCCGTGCCGTCGGCCCGACTGGCTGATTGGGCATCGCGCCGCGCGGCCACGCGTCAAGGCGCCCTGTGATGGCGGCGCCGGTTCTGTCCGTGCGCGGTCTGGTGAAGAGCTATGGCGAGCGAACGGTGCTCGACGGGGTCGATCTCGACGTCGCCGAGCATCAGGTCGTGGTTCTCATCGGCGCCTCGGGTTCGGGCAAGTCGACGCTACTGCGCTGCGTGGACCTGCTCGAGGAGATCGACGACGGACAGATTTTCCTGGACGGGACCGATATCAGCGATCCCCGCATTGACGCGGATGCGGCGCGCCGCGCGATGGGCATGGTGTTCCAATCGTTCAACCTCTTTCCGCATATGACGGCGCTGGCCAACGTCGCGCTGGCCCCCCGGGTTGTGCATCGCAGCAGTCGAATCGCGGCCGAAGAGCGAGGGCGTGAATTGCTGGCCAGAGTCGGGCTGTCAGAGAAGGCCGATGCCTATCCCGACAGGCTGTCCGGTGGTCAGCAGCAGCGAGTCGCGATTGCGCGCGCGCTGGCTTACAACCCGCGGTTGCTGCTGCTCGATGAGATCACCAGTGCCCTTGATCCCGAACTTGTCGGCGAGGTACTTGATCTCGTGGGCGAACTCGCCGAGTCGGGCCGCACCATTGTTATGGCCACCCACGAGATGGGGTTCGCTCGCCAGGTTGCTCATGTGGTGTGCTTTCTGGACGGTGGCCGGATCATCGAATCCGGTTCCGCCGCAGAGGTATTGACCAATCCGCAACAGGAGCGGACTCAGCAGTTCCTGCGCAGGGTCACCGGCGCGGGTCCCGGCTGA
>JBMOKE010000262.1:0-2793 GCA_049315425.1 Mycobacterium sp.
GCACCACACTGGCAGTGTGGGGGTCAGGGGTTCGAATCCCCTTAGCTCCACCAGGCAAAACGGCTTTTTGTGGCAGCTGAGCGTAACGGGTTACGGCCAGAAGAGATCACGCTGAGGACGGTCCGCTACCTAACGCGGACGAATCCGCGCAGCCAGTCGAACCATTCACTCATGCCCTCACCGGTGCGGGCACTCACCGGCAGTATGGCCGCGTCGGGATTGACCTCCCGCACCCGGGCGATATAAGTGTCGACGTCGACGTCGAGGTGCGGCACCAGGTCGATCTTATTGAGCAGCACTACGTCGACGGACCGGAACATCACCGGGTACTTCAGCGGCTTGTCCTCGCCCTCGGTCACCGAATAGACCATCGCCTTAGCGTGCTCGCCGACATCGAACTCGGCCGGGCACACCAGGTTTCCCACGTTCTCGACGATCACCAGGTCCAGCGCCGGCAGGTCGAGGCCGCCAATGGCCCGGTTCACCATCGGGGCATCGAGGTGGCATTCGCCGCCGAAGCCGTTATTGGTGTTCAGAAGTGAGATCTGCGCGCCCCGGCCCTCAAGCTTGGCGGCGTCGAGATCGGTGGCGATATCGCCCTCGATGATTCCTACGGCGAGTTCACCGGCCAGTTCATCCAGGGTAGCGGCGAGCACGGTGGTCTTGCCCGAACCCGGTGAGCTCATCAGGTTCAGGGCGCGGATACCGTTGGCTTCGAAGGCGTTTCGGTTGATCGCGGCACGGTTATCGTTCTCTGCGAAGATCGCCTCCAGGACCTCGATACGCTCGGCACCGGTGGCATAGCCGGTGTGGTCGCCGTGATCGTGGTCGTGGTCGTGGTCATGGTCGTGGCTGTGTTCGGTGCCGTCATCGTGGCGGTGGAATCGACCCATTTGACAGACTCTAGTTCCATTTAGGTCACGTCGACGGAGGTGACCAGAAACTCCTCGCCGTGCACCAACGTCACGTCGGCGCTCGTGCACTGCGGGCAGGCCACCGACCACCGCGATTCGATCTCGGACTGCTGCCCACAACCGCGGCACTGCACCTCGGCGGGGACCAACTCCAGTTCCAGCTCAGCCCCCGGCATGTTCTCGCCGTCGCGGACGATCGTCCAGCAGAAGGCCAGTGAGTCCGGCACTACCTGGCGCAGTGCCCCTACCCGAACCCGCACCACGTCGACGCGGCGGTCGCCGGCATGGTGCTTGACCACCCCGGCGATCGCCCGGCACAGCGACAGTTCATGCATCGGCAGAACCCTACGACTAGCGTATTCGCGGTGACTGTACGGGTTCGCCTCGATATCACCGGCGTGGTGCAGGGGGTGGGATTCCGCCCGGCGGTCGCACGGATCGCAAGTGAGTTCGGGCTGAGCGGTTGGGTCTTCAACGATGCCGGGTCAGTGCACTGTGAGTTCGAGGGGCCTGTCCGCAGCGTCGACGCCGCGGTGACTGCGCTGCGGCACCGGCCGCCGCCGATGGCACGTATCGACACTCTGGCGGTCACCGCTGTCGAGATACGAGGCGATGCCGGCTTCGAGATCATCAAGAGCCAGGTGGGCGACACCTCGAGAACCTTGGTGCCGCCGGATATCGCCGCCTGTGTTGATTGCCTGCGCGAGATGCGAGACCCTGCCGACCGCCGCTTCGGCCATCCGTTCATCACCTGCACCAACTGCGGACCGCGTTACACCGTCATCACCGATCTGCCCTACGACCGGCCCGCCACGACGATGGCGGGCTTTCCGATGTGTGCGGCCTGTTCGATGGAGTACGACGATCCGCTTGATCGTCGCTTTCACGCCCAGACGATCGCTTGTGCGGACTGCGGACCCAGGCTGTCGGGGTCGATCGAGGCCGCGGCGGATGCTCTACTGGCCAAGAAAGTAGTCGCGATCAAGGGTATTGGCGGCTATCACCTGGCGTGCCGAGCCGATGACACAACCGCGGTGACAACGCTGCGTGATCGAAAAAACAGGCCCGCCAAGCCTTTTGCGGTGATGGTGGCCGATCTCGACGCCGCTCGATCGATCGCTGACGTCGATGACGCGGCTGCAGTCGTGTTGACCAATCCGGCGGCACCCATCGTGCTGGTACCCAAAAGAGGTACTGCCGTCAGCGATGCGGTGGCGCCAGGACTCGCCGACCTCGGCGTGATGCTGGCCTACTCGCCGTTGCACCATCTGCTGTTCGACCGCCTCGGGGCCATCCCGCTGGTGATGACCTCGGCCAACCAGGGCGGCTCGCCGATCGTCTACCGCGAGCATGATCTGGATTGGATCTCCGGTCTGTCTGATGCGGTGCTGAGCCACGATCGACCGATCCATGTGCCATGCGAGGACTCGGTGATCACCATCGACGATCAGAGCCTCCAGTTGCCGCTGCGGCGTTCCCGAGGGTACGCGCCGCTGCCGGTCTCGGTGGCCGTCTCTGGTGCGGAGGTACTGCTGGCCACCGGTGGAGATCTGAAGACGACGTTCGCTCTGATGGCTGGCGCTACCGGCGGACGACGCCAGGCCCACCTGTCATCGCATCTGGGGGACATGTCGGATCCACGCACCCAGACCTGCTTCACCTCGGCGCTGGATCACCTGTCGTTCATGACCGACCAGCATCCTGACGTGATTGTCTGCGATATGCATCCCGGCTACGCCACTACCGCCTGGGCTCGCCGCGTAGCGGGCGGCCGGCCGGTGCTCGCAGTGCAGCACCACCATGCGCACGCCGTGTCGCTGCTGGCCGAACACCAGCGCCTGGACACCCCGATCATTGCGGTCGCCTACGACGGCACCGG
>JBMOKE010000066.1:0-12470 GCA_049315425.1 Mycobacterium sp.
GCATGGCTCTAGTCCGGGGGCTCATCGCGGGGCGGGGCCCCGCTCGGGGGCTCATAGCGGGGGAAAACCCCGCTCGGCGCCGGCAGCGTGGTGGCTGGCGCCAGGGGTGTGTCCAGAGCGGCGAAGTCGCGCTGACCGGTGGATTGGCCCAGCAGGTCAAGCAATTTCGCGGCCGAGTCCGGCATGACCGGCTGCACCAGTATTGACGCTATCCGCACCGCCTCCAGCGTCGTGTAGAGCACGGTGCGGAAGCGGAGCTGATCGGTTTGCGCCTCCGACTTGCGCAGCACCCAGGGTTCCTGGGCTGAGAAGTACCGGTTCGCCGCACCGAGCATCAGCCAGATCGCCTCAAGCCCCTGATGCATCGCCTGGTCATCGAAGGCGGCGCGGACGCGCTGCAACAGACCACCGGCCAGGGTCAGCAGTTCGGTGTCCTCGGCACTGAACTCGCCCGGTTCGGGCACGCGGGCATCGAGGTTCTTGTTCACCATCGACAGTGAGCGCTGCGCCAGGTTGCCCAACTCGTTGGCCAGATCGGTGTTGATCCGAGTGATGATGCCCTCTTCGCTGTAGCTGCCGTCCTGGCCGAACGGCACCTCGCGCAGCAGGAAGTAGCGAACCTGATCGACGCCGAAGCTGTTCACCAATGACACCGGGTCGACGACGTTTCCCACCGACTTGCTCATCTTCTCGCCGCGGTTGTACAGGAATCCGTGCGCAAATACCCTGCGCGGTAGGGGAATCCCCGCCGACATCAAAAACGCCGGCCAGTACACCGTGTGGAAACGGATGATGTCCTTTCCGATCATGTGCAGATCGGCAGGCCAGTAACGTTGGTAGAGAGCCGAATCCGTGTCCGGATAGCCTGCTCCGGTCAGGTAGTTGGTCAATGCGTCGACCCACACGTACATCACGTGATCAGGGTCCCCGGGCACCGGGACGCCCCAGGTGAACGACGTGCGCGATATCGACAGGTCGCGTAGGCCGCCGGAGACGAAGCTGACCACTTCGTTGCGGCGCACCTCCGGAGCGATGAAGTCCGGATTCTCGTCGTAGTGCGCCAGCAGTCGCTCGGCGTAGGCCGACAGCCGGAAGAAGTAGGTCTGCTCCTCGGTCCAGGTGACCGGCGTGCCGGTCTCGGTGGCGACGCGGGTGCCGTCGGTTTTGACTTCGGTCTCTGCGTCGGTGAAGAACCGCTCGTCGCGCACCGAATACCAGCCGGAGTAGCTGTCGAGGTAGATATCGCCTTGCCCAACCATCTGCTCCCAGATCGCCGTCGACGCGGCGTAGTGGTCGGGGTCGGTGGTGCGGATGAACCGGTCGAAGGAGATGTTCAGCAGCTCCTGAAGTCGCTGGAACTGATCGGAGTTGCGGCGGGCGAAATCAGCGGTCGATATACCCTCGGCGGCGGCGGCCTGGGCCATCTTCAAGCCGTGCTCGTCGGTACCGGTCAAGAACCGCACATCGAAACCATCCAGCCGCTTGAACCGGGCGATCGCATCGGTGGCGACGTACTCGTAGGCATGCCCGACGTGCGGTGCGCCGTTGGGATAGGCGATCGCAGTGGTCAGGTAGTACGGGATCTTGCTCATGTCAGGATCACCCTATTGTGTTGGGCGTGAGTTCGAAGCGTCCGGCACCACCGCCCCCGAAGCCGTTGACGCCGTTGGTCGATGCCCACACGCACCTGGACGCCTGCGGTGCGCGAACTGTCGAGGATGTGCGCGGGATCCTCGACCGCGCCGAGGCCGTCGGTGTGGGAGCTGTGGTGACCATCGCCGACGACCTGGACTCGGCGCGCTGGGCGGCGGCGGCCACGGAATGGGATGAGCGGGTCTACGCCGCGGTCGGACTGCACCCCACCCGCGCCGACGCTCTCAGCGATGCGACCCGCGCCGAGATCGAGGAGTTGGCCGCCGCGCCGCGCGTGGTGGCTATCGGCGAGACCGGTATTGACCTGTACTGGCCCGGCAAGCTCGACGGGTGTGCGCAGCCGGATAGCCAGCGCGAGGCGTTCGCCTGGCATATCGACCTCGCCAAGCGCACCGGCAAGCCGTTGATGATCCACAACCGCGAGGCCGATGATGAGATTCTCGACGTGTTGGGTGCCGAAGGCGCCCCGGAGACGGTGATCTTCCACTGCTTCTCGTCCGGGCCCTCGATGGCGAAGACCTGCATCGAGGCCGGCTGGATCCTCAGCCTGTCGGGCACGGTGAGTTTCAAGAACTCCCACGCGCTGCGCGAGGCGGCCGCGCTCATTCCGCCCGGACAGCTGCTGGTGGAAACCGACGCTCCCTTTCTCACCCCGCACCCGTTCCGGGGCGCGCCCAACGAGCCGTATTGCCTGCCGTACACCGTCCGCGCGCTGGCTGACCTGCTGGACCTGCCCGCTGAACAGGTGGCCCACGACACCGCCGCGACCGCCCGGCGCGTCTACGGAATCGGCTGAAGGTCGCCATATAAGGGTGCGCTGAGAGCTATTGGCCCAGTTTGCCCGCGTCCAGCAGGTTCGTTACCGTCTCGTGATGTGTTGACCAAGCTGCAGTCCTCGGCTGCCTTTCGCCTTGTGGTGGCGGCGCTGCTCGTCACGCTGATCTCCGCCGGTGCGCTGGCGATCGGATCCCGCAAGACCGTGACCCTCGATGTGGACGGCACCGCGATGACCGTCGCCACGATGAAGTCCCGGGTGGCCGACATTGTCGAGGAGAGCGGTTTCACCGTCGGTGATCGCGACGAGTTGGTTCCCGCCGCCGGTGAGTCGGTCCGAGATGCTGACACCATCGTGTTGCGGCGTAGCCGTCCGCTGCAGATCTCGTTGGACGGCCAGAATCCCAGGCACGTCTGGACCACGGCGTCCACCATTGACGAGGCGTTGGCCGAGTTGTCGATGACCGACACCGCACCGGCTGCCGGATCCCGCGGTAGCCGGGTTCCGCTGCAGGGCATGGCCCTGGGTGTCGTCAGCGCGAAGACCGTCCAGATCAATGACGGCGGTCGGGTCAGCACCGTGCGGTTGGCCGCTCCCGACGTCGGCGCCCTCCTCGCCGCCGCCGGGGCACCTCTGGAGCAACATGATGAAAGCGTGCCGGCGGCCTTGACGCCCGTTGCTGACGGCATGCAGATCATGGTCACCCGGACGCGCGTCCAGAAGGTCACCGAACGGCTTCCGTTGGTGCCCGAGGCCAGACGGGTGGAAGACCCGACGATGAATATGAGCCGGCAGGTCGTTGAGGATCCGGGTACCCCGGGCCTTCAGGATGTGACCTTCGCGGTCGCCACCGTCAATGGCGTTCCGACCGGCCGGCTTCCGGTCGCCAATATCGTCATCACGCCGGCCCGCGACTCAGTGCTGCGGGTCGGGGCCAAGCCGGGTACCGAAGTACCCCCGGTGACCAACGGGGCGCGATGGGATGCGATCGCAGGGTGTGAATCAGGAAACAATTGGGCCATCAACACCGGCAACGGTTATTACGGCGGTGTGCAATTCGACCAGAACACGTGGGAACGTAACGGCGGTTTGCGGTACGCTCAGAGGGCTGATCTAGCAACCCGAGAAGAACAGATAGCTATCGCCGAAGTGACGCGCGCCCGACAGGGCTGGGGGGCGTGGCCCGTTTGCGGAAGAGGGGCATGATGACCATCCGTTTACTGACTCGCACCGAGATCCGGAACCTGGCCAAAGAACTCGACTTCCGCCCGCGAAAATCGTTGGGCCAGAACTTCGTTCACGATGCCAACACGCTGCGTCGTATCGTATCGGCCTCCGGTATCACCAAGAGCGACCACGTTCTGGAAGTCGGTCCCGGACTCGGATCGCTGACGCTGGCTCTGCTCGATCGTGGTGCGAACGTCACCGCCATTGAGATCGACTCGGTGCTCGCCGAACGGCTGCCCAAGACGATTGCTGATCACTCACACAGCGAAATCCACCGCCTGACGGTCCTGAACCGCGACATCCTCGGGATCCGGCGCGCTGACCTCACCGAACAGCCGACCGCGATGGTGGCGAACCTCCCGTACAACATCGCGGTTCCCGCACTGCTGCACCTGCTGGCCGAATTCCCGACGATTCGCACCACCATGGTGATGGTCCAGTCCGAGGTCGCCGACCGCTTGGGCGCTGACCCGGGCGGTAAGGACTACGGCGTGCCCAGTGTCAAAGCCCGCTTCTTCGGCAATGTGCGCCGCTACGGCACGGTCTCGCCGACGGTGTTCTGGCCCATTCCGCGGGTGTACTCCGGTCTGGTGCGCATTGATCGTCACGAGACGTCGCCCTGGCCCGTCGACGAGGCGTTTCGGGAGCAGGTCTTCGAACTGGTCGACATCGCTTTCGCTCAGCGGCGCAAGACACTGCGCAATGCGTTCCTGGACTGGGCCGGCTCCGGCAACGAATCGGCCGAGCGACTGCTGGCCGCCAGCATCGACCCGGCCCGGCGCGGCGAGACGCTGTCCGTGGCCGACTTCGTCCGTCTGCTCCAGCGGTCCGGCACAGCAGTCAGGGCGGACGGTGCCACCGACGGGGCGGCGCAGTCGGCCGGCGCGCTCTGATCGGCGCGATACCCTCATGTCGTGCCCAACACTGGCAGCATCGCTGCGCAATGGGTGCCGACCGGGTCGGTGACGGTCCGGGTTCCGGGCAAGGTGAATCTGTACCTCGGCGTCGGTGACCGGCGACCCGATGGCTATCACGAGCTGACCACCGTCTTCCACGCCGTCTCGCTCTCCGACGAGGTCACCGTGCGCGATGCCGATGTGCTGTCGCTGCGACTCGTCGGTGAGGGTGCCGATGAGGTGCCCACCGACGCCCGCAACCTGGCGTGGCAGGCCGCCGAGTTGATGGCCGAGCGCGTCGGTCGCGCACCAGACGTGGAGATCACCATCGCCAAGTCGATCCCGGTGGCCGGCGGGATGGCCGGCGGTAGCGCAGACGCCGCCGCCGTGCTGGTTGGGATCAATGCGCTCTGGGAACTGGGTGTGCCGCGTCGGGATCTCCACGCGATGGCCGCACGACTTGGTAGCGATGTGCCCTTCTCGTTGCACGGTGGCACGGCACTTGGCACCGGTCGAGGCGAGGAGCTGACCACTGTGTTGTCCCGCAATACCTTTCACTGGGTGCTTGCGTTCGGCGTCGATGGGCTTTCGACCGCCGCGGTCTATTCGGAGATCGACCGCTTGCGCGAGGTGGGCGAGCCCCCGCGGCTGTCGGATCCCGAGCCGCTGCTGACAGCGCTGTCGGCCGGTGACCCATACGGGCTTGCCCCGCTGCTGGGCAATGACCTGCAACCGGCTGCGCTGAGTTTGGAGCCGAACCTGCGGCGCACGCTGCGTGCGGGCACCGAGGCCGGCGCACTGGCCGGCATCGTGTCCGGCTCCGGACCAACGTGCGCGTTTTTGTGCTCCTCGGCGGAGGCGGCGGTGGAGGTCAGCGCCGAGTTGGCCGGCGCGGGGGTGTGCCGAACGGTTCGGGTGGCCAGCGGGCCGGTGCACGGGGCCCGCGTGGTGCCCTCGGCCGACGACTGACAGCCGGTCGGCGACACCGAAGTGTGACGCGGTCGCGGGCGGGGGAACTTGGCGTGATCTTAAGGAAAGTTTAAGATGAGTCGCAGTGACTACCAACGGCCAGGAAACGCCAGCCTGCGGATCGCCCGACGCTAACCACGGTGGGCGGTCAGGCGGCCGCGTCAGTGACGGTGCATCACCGATTCGAGACCCAAAAGCTCCACAGTTGCCCGGGCGCGCCGCCTGGGCGACAGCCCGCGTCGGGCGGAGCATAACTATCCGGGCTAGTGCGCCGTTGGCGACGGCGAGCCGGATGCCGAGGAGGTCGTCGTGAGCCGTTTCACGGACAAGATGTTCCACAGCGCCATGACCAGTGACAAGGGCATGGTCACCGGCGAGCCCCAGGAATCGATCCGGCACACCTGGCGTGAGGTGTACGAACGTGCCCGGCGCATCGCCGGCGGCCTGGCCGCCGCGGGCGTGGGGAGAGGCGATGCGGTCGGCGTTCTGGCCGGCGCGCCGGTGGAGATCGCACCGACCGCCCAGGCTCTGTGGATGCGCGGCGCCAGCCTGACCATGCTGCACCAGCCCACCCCGCGCACCAACCTCGAGCACTGGGCGAAGGACACCGCCAACGTGATCGACATGATCGAGGCGAAAGTGGTCGTGATCGCGGAGCCGTTCCTGGTGGCCGGGCCGATTCTGGCCGAGCGGGGCGTGACGGTCCTCACGGTCGAGGAATTGCTGGCCGCCGATCCCGTCGACCCATTGGAGACCGGAGAGGACGACGTCGCCCTGATGCAGCTGACGTCCGGTTCCACCGGTTCGCCAAAGGCCGTGGTGATCACGCACCGCAACATTCATTCCAATGCCGAGGCCATGTTCGTCGGCGCCGGATATGACGCTGCCACCGACGTCATGGTCAGCTGGCTGCCCTGCTTCCACGACATGGGCATGGTCGGCTTCCTGACCGTCCCGATGTACTTCGGCGCCGAATTGGTCAAGGTCACCCCGCTGGACTTCCTCCGGGACACACTGCTGTGGGCCAAGCTCATCGACAAATACAAGGGCACCATGACCGCGGCGCCCAACTTCGCTTACGCACTGTTCGCCAAACGGCTGCGTCGGCAGGCCAAGCCGGGCGAGTTCGATCTGTCGACACTGCGATTCGCACTGTCGGGCGCCGAACCTGTGGACCCCTCCGATGTTGAGGATCTGCTGGACGCGGGCAAGCCGTTCGGGCTGCGGCCGGAAGCCATCCTGCCGGCCTACGGCATGGCAGAGACGACACTGGCGGTGTCGTTCTCCGAGTGTGGAGCCGGACTGGTGGTCGACGAGGTCGACGCCGATCTGCTGGCTGCTCTGCGCCGTGCTGTCCCGGCCACCAAGGGCAACACCCGCCGATTGGCCTCGCTGGGTCCGCTGCTGCAGGACCTCGAGGCGCGCATCGTCGACGAGGGGGGTAACTTGTTGCCGCCGCGTGGTGTCGGCGTCATCGAACTGCGTGGTGAATCGTTGACCACGGGCTACATCACCATGGGCGGGTTCGTCCCGGCGCAGGACGAGGACGGTTGGTATGACACCGGAGATCTCGGCTACCTGACAGAGGGCGGACACGTCGTGGTGTGCGGTCGGGTGAAGGACGTGATCATCATGGCCGGTCGCAACATCTATCCCACCGATATCGAACGCGCCGCGGGAACTGTCGAGGGTGTGCGGCCAGGCTGTGCCGTCGCGGTTCGATTGGAGGCGGGCCACTCACGGGAGACATTCGCCGTCGCCGTCGAATCCAACGAGTGGGAGGACCCCGTCGTGGTTCGGCGCATCGAGCAACAGGTCGCCCATGCGGTCGTCGGCGAGGTGGGCGTGCGGCCACGCAATGTGGTGGTCCTGGGGCCGGGCACCATCCCGAAGACCCCGTCGGGAAAGCTGCGCCGCGCGAACTCAGTCGCCCTGGTCACCTAGTTGCCTAGTTGCCTACGCAGCCGTCGCCACGGCGTGTGTTCACCAACCGTGGACGATGTTCTGCGCTGACTCCAGGCCCGTCTCGATGAGCAGCTCGGTGGCATCTGCAGCTTGCGCGCAGATCGTGGGCACCTCATCGCGCTCGGCTGCGGTGAAGGTCTCCAGCACGAACGCCGCGGGATCCTTGCGTCCGGGTGGGCGCCCGATCCCGATGCGAACTCGCTGAAAGTCCTTGGTGCCCAGTGTATTTACCACCGAGCGGAGCCCGTTGTGACCGCCCTCGCCGCCGCCCACCTTGAGGCGGATTGTGCCGAAGTCGATATCGAGCTCATCGTGGATGACGATCACGTCAGCGGGTGACACCGAGTAGAACTTCGCTAGTGGGCCGACGTGTCGGCCGGACTCGTTCATATAGGTTCGCGGTTTTGCCAGTATGACGGAGCGGTTTCCAAGCCGGCCGGTGACGATCTCTGCACCGGAGCGCTTGTGCACCTTGAACGGCGCACCGAGGCGTGCCGCGAGCAGGTCGGCGACCATGAACCCGACGTTATGCCGGGTCTTGGCGTACTGCGGTCCGGGATTGCCCAGGCCGACAACCAACTGGGGGCCCCTCCCGCTTGCGGGGGATGGCTCAGCCATATTCGCGACTGGGCCCGGCTTACTCGGCCTCGGCCGATTCGCCCCCGGCGTCGGCCCCGGCCTCGGCCGTGGTCTCGGTTTCGGCGGCCTGCTCCTCGACCGACTCGCCGCCGCCCTCAGATTCCAGGTCCTCAGCCGTCGGCGCCGCGACAATGTTGACCACCAGCATGTCCGGATCGCTGATCAGGATGACGCCGCTGGGCAGTTCGACCTGGCTCGCCAGGATCTGGGTGCCCTCCTCGACACCTTCCACCGACACGGTCAGGCCATCGGGGATCGACAGAGCCTCCGCCTCGATCTCGATTGTGGAGGCGTCCTGGGTGACCAGTGTGCCGGAAGCGGCCTCGCCCTCGATGGTGACCGCGACCTCCACGACCACCTTCTCGCCCCGCCGGATCACGATCAGATCGGCGTGCTGGATATTGCGGCGCACCGGGTGCATTGACAGGGCCTTGGTCAGCGCCAACTGTTCGGTGCCGTCGATGTCGAGACTGAGCACCGCGTTGGTTCCCGAGTTGCGCAGCACTGCGGCGTAGTCGCGGGCGTTGAGTTCGAGGTGCTGGGGATCGGCGCCGTGGCCGTAGAGCACCGCGGGGACTTTACCCTCGCGCCTCGCCTGGCGGGATGCGCCCTTGCCGGTGCGAGTACGCACAGCAACGCTCAACTTATTGGTGGTGTCGCCTTTTGCCATCGTGATGCTCCTGCCCTCGGGGGTGTTACCGCACGGCGAGGCCGGGCATGAAGCGTTGAGTCGCTTCGGCCTCGCCGATTACGGTGGTCGATCCACCCTCGCCGTGACGCTTCCCAAGATTAGCCGATAAGGCGTCTAGAGCGGAAATTCAGTGCTGGTGAACTGGTCGGACAGCGCCCAGAGAACGTGGGCTGACGTGCCGAGCTACCTCACGGTGACGTTGAATCCTTCGATGATCTGCCCAACGTCGGTTGCCTGGGCTGCTGCCTGGTCCGCCAGTGTCGTCACGGTCAGTTGAACCAGGTAGCGCTCGAATCTCGGCGCGGGAGTTACCGGTATGACGACGCGGTTATACGTATGCAACCGGTCCTGACCGAGGTCGTAGCTGCCCTCGATCATCGACGACGGAAACCCCTTGAAATCGTCACTGGAGGAATTCAGCTTGGTGAAGTTTCGTGACAATTCGGCGTCGGCGTCGGCATGCTTGAGCGCCAACTGCACATCGAAGTCGCCGTCGAGCTTGAACACCATGACGAGTGCCGTCGGATATGTGTTGTTCTTGGCGATCGCCTCGGTGCCGGGGGAGAAGCTCGGGTTGGCGTACGTGGTCCAGCCGGGTGGCCTGGGCAGTGTGACAGTGAGATCGGTGAGCTTGTCGAGGGGGATTTGCTGGCCGGTCACGCCGGCGCTGGCCAGGTGCTGGGCGATCGGCGTCGGCGCGGCGGAAGTGCTCTGCGTGCTCTCCGTACTTTTTGCGCTGGTGGTCACGATCGAGGAGTAGTCGGCCGTGCGTGGCCCACAGCCCACCGAACCCACTGCCGCGGCCAGAACCACTGCGGTAATACCAAAACCTCTTAGTGAACTAACGATCATCGCAAGCGACTCTACGCGTCTCCGTCGAAAAGACCTGTTACCGAACCGTTTTCGAACACCGCGCGGATGGTGCTGGCCAGCAGCGGGGCAATTGACAGCACCGTCAACTGCGGGAAGCGCTTGGACTCGTCGATCGGTAGGGTGTTGGTGACAATCACCTCGCGGGCACCGCTGGCGGCAAGGCGTTCGGCAGCTGGATCGGACAGCACGCCGTGGGTGGCGGCGATGATGACATCGCTGGCCCCGTCGTCGTGCAGCAACTTGACCGCACCGGCGATGGTGCCGCCGGTGTCGATCATGTCGTCGGTCAGCACACAGGTTTTGCCCTCCACATCACCGACGACTCGGTTGGACACCACCTGGTTGGGCACCCGCGGGTCGCGGGTCTTGTGAATAAAGGCCAGCGGCGTCCCGCCAAGGGCGTCAGCCCACTTCTCGGCGACACGCACCCGGCCGGAGTCCGGCGACACCACGACCATGTTCTCGGTCGCGTAGTTGTCCGTGATGTAGCCGGTCAGCAGATTCTGGGCGCGCATGTGGTCGACTGGGCCGTCGAAGAATCCCTGGATCTGGTCGGTGTGCAAGTCCACGGTGACGATCCGGTCGGCACCGGCGGTCTTGAGTAGGTCGGCGACCAGCCGTGCCGAGATCGGCTCGCGGCCGCGATGTTTCTTATCCTGTCGGGCGTAGGGGTAGAACGGCACCACCGCGGTAATCCGTTTGGCGCTGCCGCGTTTGAGGGCGTCGATCATGATCAGCTGTTCCATGAACCACGTGTTCAGCGGCGCGGGATGGGACTGCAAGACGAAGGCGTCGCAGCCGCGCACCGACTCGTCGAACCGCACGAAGATCTCCCCGTTGGCGAAATCGCGCGCGGTCTGGGCGGTCACATGGATATCGAGTTCCTTGGCGACCTGCTCGGCCAGCTCCGGGTGCGCCCGGCCGGAGAAGAGCATCAGGTTCTTGCGGTTGTCGCTCCAGTCCGTGCCCACTGTGCCCTACCCTCAGCCGTCGGGATCGAATATGGAAGCCATGGTACGTAGCTGGAAGCCGCGCGGGTCGTCGGGGCGCGCTGTTCGGTGGACTCAGGTTTGGTCGGGGTCGGCCGGCTCGGCCTGGGCCGCGGCCGCCGCCCGCGCGGAGTCGCTGTCGGGTCGGTTGCGCAGCACCCAATCCTCGATGATCCGCTGCTGGCCGGCCGAGACCGCCAGCGCCCCGGGCGGCACATCCTCACGCAGCACGGTCCCGGCTCCGGTGTAGGCGCCGTCGCCAACGGTGACCGGCGCGACGAACATGGTGTCGCTGCCGGTGCGGACGTAGGAGCCCACGGTGGTGCGTCGCTTGGTCTGGCCGTCGTAGTTCACGAAAACGCTGGAGGCGCCGATATTGCTGTGATCACCGATGTCCGCGTCGCCGACATAGGTCAGGTGCGGCACCTTGGTTCCGGTGCCGATCACGGCATTCTTGGTCTCGACGAATGCGCCGAGTTTGCCCTCGGCGCCCAGCCGGGTACCGGGTCGAAGATAGGTGAACGGCCCGACGGCGGCCCCGTCCCCGATCACCGCCCCGGTGCCATGGGTTCTGACCACTGCGGCGTCGTCGCCGACGCGGACGTCGGTCAGTGTGGTGTCCGGGCCGATGCGGGCGCGGTCGCCCACCCAGGTGGCGCCCAGCAGTTGAGTGCCGGGCGCGATGACCGTGTCGCGACCGATCTGGACATCGACGTCGATCCAGGTGGTCGCCGGGTCGACGACGGTGACGCCGGCCCGCTGGTGCGTCGCGACGATGCGTCGGTTCAGCTCTCGGCCGAGCTCGCTGAGTTGCACCCGGTCGTTGACTCCGGCCACCAGGGCTGCGTCGTCGACGTGCTTGGGGTGCACCACCTGTCCGTCGGCGCGCAGGATCGCCACGGCATCGGTGAGATACAGCTCCTGCTGGGCGTTGTCGGCCGACAGCCGGCTCAGCGCTGAGCGCAACGGGGCGATATCGAAGGCGTAGACGCCGGCGTTGATCTCGTGGATGGCCCGCTGCTGCGGAGTCGCGTCGGCCTCCTCGACGATCGCGATGACGCCACCGTCCTGGGTCCGCAGGATTCGGCCGTAGCCGGTTGCGTCAGGCACCGTGGTCGTCAGCACCGTCATCGCGGCCGATGCACCGCGGTGCGTGGCGATCAGCGAGGTCAACGTATCGGCGTCAAGCAGTGGGATATCGGCAGAGGTGATCACGACTACGCCGTCGAAGTCGTCGGGCAGTGCGGTGAGCCCGCTGAGAGCGGCATGCCCGGTACCCAGCTGCTGTTCCTGTACGGCGACCTCCACGGGTCTCCCGAGTTGTTCTGCCAACTGCCCGACAGCCCCGGTGATGCGCTCGCGATCCTTGCCCAGCACCACCACGAGATGGTGCGGAGCGACTGCGGTGGCGGCATGTAGAGCGTGCGCGAGCATGCTGCGCCCGCCGAGGTTGTGCAGGACCTTCGGGGTGTCTGAGCGCATCCGGGTGCCGGCACCGGCCGCGAGCACCAGGACAGCCGACTCACTCGTCGCTGCCATGTGAGCCTCCCGGTGTGCGCTTGTCGCTCGGCGAGCCTCGCTCCGCGTGCAGGGCTTGGCTCCGTCGCCAGGACTCGAACCTGAACTATCTGAACCAAAATCAGAGGTGCTGCCGATTACACCACGACGGATTGCCCGTAGGAGACTTTAACCCAGGCCGATACCCTGATAGCCGTGGCCGGACCGGAGAAAGAGCCGCGCGTAGCGCGCGCCCGAATGACCGGCAGCGAGCGCCGACACCAGCTCATCGACAT
>JBMOKE010000263.1:0-2751 GCA_049315425.1 Mycobacterium sp.
GGCAGCGGGGCGACAGTGGGGGCCGCAGCAGGGCCGTAGTGGCTTTGCACCACGCGGGAGCGCCTGCGCTCACCCCAGTGCTGCACCCATTCCCGGCCCAACGTTGTGCGGGTGAGCGTCTGGTAGCGGACGAGATTCGCCGCGACGACCGGTATGGCCGCCACCGCTGGGGTGGGCGGGAGCTCGAGTTCCCGCATACTCTGCTCACCGAGGAAGAATCGCAACATGCTCAGCCGGCGGAATCGCGCGTATCCGCTTCTCAGCCGCGAGAAGTTCTCGAAGTGCAGTCCCCGCTCCGCGGCGATGATCGCATTCGCCAACTGCGGACCGGCGGACGTCAGCGGGCCTTGGGTGAGCAGGAAGTGGTACTGCAGGAAATCCTGATCGCTTTCGTTGTCCCGCAGAAAGTCGTCGCCGACGCCCATCAACCAACCCACGTATTTCCACAGGTGCATCACGGCACGCGAGTCCGCGTCGGTGACCCGAACGCCGAGCCGACGCAGACCACGCAGCAGCACCGAGCTGAACAGGCCGAGTGTGAAACCCTGATCGGCCTGGTTGATGGGCAGCCCCCACTGTTCGATATCCCATTTGCCGTTGGTCTCGTACTGATGATTGATCAGCGCGTGCATCATTCGCACATGCACCGTGAGCCGGAACCCCTCGCCCCCGCGGCGCAATCCGTCGTTCTCGGTGACCGCCGTCGACCAGTGCACCGTCTCCCCCATGCGCCGAAGCGCTCCCCGCCCGGCGAACAGACCGGTCTTGACGAGCAGGTCCGGCGGACCGCCGAAGCGATAACCGCCGATGAGGGACAGATCCGCCATGACGTCTCTGACGTTCGGCCCGTAGCTGCGATAGGCCTTGGCGCCGGCGTTGATCAGGTCGAAGTCCACCCACGCGGGGGTGTCCTCCACCACGTCGAAGAACGCTCGCAGCGCATCCGGGCAATCGGGCACCGCATCAACCCCCGTCGCGAGGGCGGCATTGAATTGGCCCATGGTGACCCGGGCCGGGTCAGTTGAGTCACGACGGATCGCGGCCACCAACGCCGCGGCCGGCTCGTCCCGTTCCGTCAGCGCCCGACCGATCCGCTCCAACAGAGGCTGATCGGGCACGGTGATGCCGGTCGAGCGCTGCAAAGGCCGCCCGATCCGGCGGTTGCGGGCTTCGTCCGCCATGAACCGGCGCGGAAATCGGTTGTCATCAGAACGGCTAGTCACAGGCTGCTCCACGGCTGGAAGGTTAGTCCGCCAGAGCCGAAGGAATTGTCAATACCTGTCGATCGGGGTGTTTTCAGGCGACCTCCGTTCCGGTGTGCTGGTCACCGTCTGATGGCGGTGTCGGTGGGGTGAGCTCGGTGGGTCGTTCGAGGAGTTTGCCTTTGTGGAAGACCGCGCCGGCGCGGACGAGGGCTACCAGGTGCGGGGCGTTGACGGACCGCCAGCGGGCCTGAGCGGCGTCGATCAGCTTGTAGGCCATGGCAAGTCCGGCCGCGCGTGATCCCGGCCCCTTGGTGACCTTCGTCCTCAAACGCACTGTGGCGAAGGTAGATTCGATCGGATTAGTGGTGCGCAGGTGGATCCAGTGCTCGGCCGGGTACTTGTAGAACTCCAGCAGCGTGTCCTGATCGTCGGTGATCTTGGCGACCGCCTTGGGATACTTCGCGCCGAAGTCGACCTCGAACGCCTTGACCGCGATCTGGGCCTTGTCGATGTCCTCGGCGTTGTAGATGTCCTTGATCGCCGCCAGAGCCGACGGATGCGCTGATTTCGGCAGTGCGGCAAGCACATTGGCCTGTTTGTGGAACCAGCAGCGCTGCTCTTTGGTGGCCGGGAACACCTCCCGCACCGCGTTCCAGAACCCCAGGGCCCCGTCACCGACGGCCAGTACCGGGGCGGTCATGCCGCGGCGTCTGCAGTCGCGCAGCAGATCAGCCCACGATTCGGTCGATTCCCGGTAGCCGTCGGTGATCGCGACGAGTTCCTTGCGGCCGTCAGCGCGCACGCCGAGCATCACCAGCAGACACAGCTTCTCCTGGTCCAGGCGTACCTTGAGGTGGATGCCGTCGACCCACAGGTAGACGTAGTCGGTGCCGGACAGATCCCGGGCGGCGAACGCGCGGGCCTCGTCCTGCCACTGCGAGGTGAGCCGGGTGATCGTGGTGGCCGACAACCCCGCCCCCGAACCGAGGAACTGCTCGAGGGCCGGTCCGAAGTCGCTGGTCGACAGCCCGTGCAGGTACAGCAGCGGCAGCACCTCGCTCATCTGTGGGGACTTACGTGCCCACGCCGGCAGGATCGCCGAGGAGAACCGCTGGCGCTGACCGGAATCGGGGTCGACCCGGCGGTCGTTGACCCGCGGAGCCTTCACCGCCACCGCGCCGGCCGCGGTCAGCACCTCACGCGGCTGGTGATACCCGTTGCGCACCACCAAGCGGTGCCCGTTCTCGTCGAGCTGATCAGCGAACTGGGCCACATAGGCGGCAACCTCGGCCTGCAATGCTGCGGCCAGCATCTTGCGGGCTCCATCGCGGACGATCTCATCCAGCAACGAGCGACCGGCACCGCTGGCGTTCTCATTGGCCTCATCGGCGGTGTGAACTACTGTGAGCACGGGCGTGCCTTCCCAACCAGCGCGCCAACGCCGGTCTTGGTCGAATACCTGATTCCGCGAAGATCATCCTCGGGAAGGCGCGCCCACTCTCAGGCCACCTCGCCGAGGCTCATCCACAGGTATTGATCATTGCTC
>JBMOKE010000264.1:0-2736 GCA_049315425.1 Mycobacterium sp.
ATGTGCTCGCGGCTAGGCCGTGATGAGCGCTTGCGCGAAGAACCGATGGCCGTGATGAGCGCTTGCGCGAAGAACCAATGGCCGTGATGAGCGCTTGCGCGAAGAACCGATTGCTGTGACTTCAGGAGAAGACCCGCACCAGCTTGATCCCGACTATGACAATCACGGTGGCTTCCCCAAATTTCAGGTCATCGACGCACCCCACGGTTTTGGTCGTTTCGTCACCGCCATGCGCCGGGCTCAGGATCTCGCGGTATCGACGGATGTCGCAGACTGGGACCAGGCCGCGGACCGCGTCGAGAACCTGATCGCCTACCTCGCGCCGCACGAGGTCCCGGGTGGGGTGGCGCCTGCCGGGCGGGTCGCAACGCTGCCGGGTGCCGGCAGCATTCTGATGCCGCCGTGGGATATCCGTCGCTTCGACCCCGAGGGCGTCGAAATCGGCGTGCAGTTCAGCCGCTATCACGTTGGCGGCAATAACGCGGTGCACGGCGGGATGATCGCGATGATGCTCGACGTGATGTGCGGGATCATCATCCACGCCATCGACCGGCCGATCAGCCGCACCGCTTTCCTGCACATCGACTACCGCAGCGTCACCCCGATCAATGTGCCGCTGACAGTTCGCGGTTGGGCGTCAAAGATCGAGGGCCGCAAGACCTTCGTGAACTCCGAACTCACCGACCCGGACGGCAAACTGCTCGCCGAGGCGAACGGGTTGATGGTGCGTCTGCTGCCCGGCCAGCCGTGACATTCCCGTCGGCGTAGGCCGACAAGTGAGAAACTGAATGTATGGCCACAAGGACACCGCATAGCCTCACCACACCTCGCGCCGCCGCTCTGGCCGGTGTGTTGTTCGCCCTGCTCTTCGGTGCAGTGATCGTTCTGCTCCGCTCGTCGCTACCGGAGGGGGTGCAACCGGGTTCGCAGTGGATTGACACCGGCAGTGACAAGATCAAGCTCGCCGCGGAATTGATGCCGTTCGCCGGCATCTGCTTCCTGTGGTTCATCGGTGTGGTGCGCGCCAATCTTGGGCGGTTTGAGGACAAGTTCTTCGCCACCGTGACCCTCGGCAGCGGGCTATTGTTCCTGGCGATGATGTTCGTCTCCGCCGCTGTGGGTGCCGGACTGGTTGAAAGTCGGCACTACTCCGGTGGCGGTACGGCCGACTCCGGTATGGGGATCTTCGGCCAGATGTTGCTTCTGAAGCTGTCCAAGACCTACGCGATTCGGATGGCGTCGGTGTTCATGATGTCGCTGGCCACCATTTGGTTGCGGACCGGATTGATGCCGCGCTGGCTGGTGGTGCTCAGCTATGCCGCGGCGCTGACTCTGATGATCGGCGGGGACACCACGATGTGGCTGGTGTTGGCGTTCCCGGTGTGGGTCTTGATCGTCAGCGTGCTGTTTCTGGTTCGGGACGGGGCGTTCGCGAGTCATCGCGAAGATTGACCGAGCGAGAGCCATCGGGACGACTGACCGGAATCGAGTCGGTCCGCTCGATCTCGTCTGCGCGGAAGGCCGGCCACCAGATCGCCGGACCTATCAATGTGAACAGCGCCGGGATGACGACGGTGCGCACGACGAAGGTGTCCAGCAGGATGCCCAGACCGACGATGATTCCCAGTTGGGTCAGCGCGATCAGTGGCAGCACACCGAGCACGGCGAAAACCGCCGCCAGCACGATTCCCGCACTGGTGATCACCGCGCCCGTCGCCGAGACCGCGCGCACAATGCCGCCCCGGGTGCCGTACAGCGGCGTCTCCTCCTGGGCCCGGGTTACCAGGAAGATGGTGTAGTCGACCCCGAGTGCCACCAGGAACAGGAATGCGAACAGCGGGGTCGTGTTGTCCAGTGCCGGGAAGCCGAGCAGGTGCACGCTGATCCACCCGCCCATCCCGAGTGCCGCGAGAGTCGACAGCGTCGTCGTTGCCACCAGCACCAGCGGTGTGAGCATCGCCCGCAGCAGTACGTAGAGCACGGCGAGCACCACGATGAGAATCGCCGGGATCACCACCCAGCGATCCCGAACGGCGGTGTTCTTGGTGTCGAGTGCTGTGGCATCCGAGCCCCCGACGAGCGCGCCAGGATCGGCTTGACGCACCGAATCGCGAAGTGCAACGACGGTACTGAAGGCCGCATCGGAAGCCGGCGTGGCATCGAGAACGACCTGCCACTGGCTTAGTCCGGCGTCAGAGACTCCGGCCGGTGTCACCGACGCGATACCCGGCGTTGCCGCAATTGCCGCCTGTACCGCTTCGGTGTCGACGGTGTGTGCGATCACCCGGGTCGGGTCGGTCAGTCCGCCGGGGAAGTGCGCCGACAGAGTCTTGAAACCGTCGACTGAATCGGCGCGTACTCGGAACTGGTCGATGAGCGACAAGCCCACCGGGATCCCGATCAAACCGGTGGCCAGGATACCCAGTACGAGTGTCGATGCCACTGTCACCCGACCGGCGTGACCGGACACCCAGTCGGCTACCCGATGCCAGGCGCCGGTGGTGGTGATCTCTGCCGATCCGGCCCGAGGGATGAAGGGCCAGAACAACTTCGGGCCGAATAAGGCCAACAGCGGAGGTAACACCAGCAGGACGAAGACCGCCGCCACCACCAGGCCTGAGGCGGCCTGGACGCCGAGGCTGCGGGTGGTGGGCGAGGAGGCGAGCAGCAGCGAGAGCAGAGCCAGCACCACGGTGGCATTGCTGGCCACGATCGCCGGTCCGGCGAACCGCACCG
>JBMOKE010000067.1:0-12216 GCA_049315425.1 Mycobacterium sp.
TGGCGCTTTAAGGGCCTCCGCCGGACTTCCTCTCCTCGAGATCCCACGGGCCGAAGGCCTGCGGCAGGATCTGGGCCATCGTCCGGACCCCTTCGGGTGTCATGACTTCCAGGTCCGGTCCGCCATGCTCGTACAGCAGTTGACGGCAGCGCCCGCACGGCATCAGCGGATCACCATTGCCGTCGACGCAGTAGACCGCGGTCAGCCGTCCGCCACCGGAGGCGTACAGGGCAGAGACCATCGAACATTCCGCGCACAGCGTGATTCCGTAGGAGGCGTTCTCGACATTGGCGCCGGAGACCACCCGGCCGTCATCGACGAAGCCGGCTACACCCACCGGGAAGTTCGAATAGGGGGAGTAGGAGTTCTTCGACGCCGCGATCGCGGCAGACTTCAACTTCTGCCAGTCCACCTCGCCCATGCGAGCTAGCCCGGCGTAGCCGCGACCGCGGTCAGCGGAATGTAGACCGTGCCCTCGCAGGCACCGCTGCCGATATTGGTGGCGAACATCCCCGTCAGCGAACCATCGGGCTGCGGGTTATAGGTGGTCACCGAACTCGCCGGATCAAAGGTTATGGTCCGGTCGGGCAGCACACAGTCCCATCGCCAGTTGTTGGTTCGCGACCATTGCGTCCCGGTCCAGTCGAATGTCGTCGTCTTCGCCGCGTTGTCTTTGGGCGTGGGTCCGTCGACAACCGATGCCACGCACGACCCCGACGAACAGTCAGTGGCGAACTTGTACCAGGCGGTGTACGGCTCCTCACCCTGTTTGGCAGCCATGCTGGTACCAGTCTTTTTATCGGTCTGGAAGGTGATCTTGTACCAGCCGTTCCAGTTCGGCGCCGGATCGGCCGAGGCGATTGGTGCGAACACCATCGCCCCGGCCGTCAGCACAGCGGCCAGCGCTGTCCTATGCCCAGTGCGCACTGTCATAGGTCAGCGGCTGCACACGCCGTTGACGATCTTGTTGCAGACGGCGCCCGGCGGCGTGGGGTTGACCGTCGGGGAGAACGATGGGCCAGCTGGGCTGACAGCCTTCTCCGTGGGCGTTCCCGCCGGTGCTTCGGAGGTGGCCGGAGCCTGCGAGGTCGACGGTGTGCTCGTCGCCGGGGCTTCCTTTTCCTTGGTGCTACATGCGGTCAGGGTCCCCATCCCGATGATGGCGGCACCGCCGGCGAGAAGAGCGATCTGACGAGTAATGCGTCCAGACATCATGTTTGTCCCTGTCTTCCTGTAGTGACCAGCCCCACTGTCGTTTTCCCCCGGCAGGACTGTTCGGTTGCTTACAGTCTAGTCCCCGTATCAGGGAGCGGTGAATCCTTCACGCTTGTGGGCTCCGTCGCAGAACGGTTTCTTCTCCGAGAACCCGCACCGGCACAGGTAACTCTTTTCGCTCTGTTTGATCAGGGTGCCGTCGGCGGCGAGGATCTCGACCTCGCCGGCAACCTCAAGTGGACCGTCGGTGAGGGTTTTGATGGTGACATTGGATTCGCTCATGGGTGCATTCTGCTATACCCCGGCGAAGGACGAAATCCCGCCACGGGCGAAGTACAGCAGGAACCCGGCGGCGACGATCCACAGCAGCGGGCTGATCTCGCGCCCCTTGCCGGCCGCCGAACGCACCACCACCCAGCTGATGAATCCCGCGCCGATACCGTTGGCGATCGAGTAACTGAACGGCATCACCGCCACAGTGAGTACCACGGGGAGCGCCACCGAGAACTCGGAGATATCGATATGGCGCAGTTGCGACACCATCATCACCCCGACGATCACCAGGGCCGCGGCAGCCACCTCGCTGGGCACGATCGAGGCCAGTGGCGAGATGAACATTGCAGCCAGGAATAGTGCCCCGGTCACCACATTGGCCAGCCCGGTACGGGCGCCCTCCTCGATACCGGCACCCGACTCGATAAACACGGTGTTCGACGACGACGAGGTCGCACCGCCGGCGACCGCGCCGACGCCCTCGACGATCAACGCGGAGCGCAACCGCGGGAACGTTCCCTGCGCATCGGACAATCCGGCCTGACGGGACAGTCCGGTCAGGGTGCCCAGTGCATCGAAGAAGTTCGCGAATACCAGCGTGAAGACCAGCACGGTCGCCGCAAGAGCGCCGATGCGGCTGAAACTGCCGAAGCTGAACGCTCCCAGTAGGGACAGATCAGGCAGTGCGAACGGTGAACCGGACAGTCGCGGCACTGACAACCCCCAGCCGCCAGGATGATCCACCGCCGAACCCAGATGCCAGATTGCCTCAACGGCCACGGCGACCAACGTCCCGCCCAACAGGCCGATAAGAATGCCGCCACGAACCTTGCGCGCCATCAGGATCGCGGTCAGCAGCAGAGTGAACACAAACACCAGTGTCGGAACCGAGGTGATGTATCCCTGACCTTTTGTGCCCAATCCAACTGGGGGAGAGGGGAATCCGGTGGCCGAGATGAGGCCCGCATCAACCAGGCCGATGAATAGAATGAACAGTCCGATACCGGCGGTGATCGCTATCTTGAGCGCCATCGGCACCGCATCGAACACGAGTCGGCGCAGGCCGGACACGGCAAGCGCGACGATGATCAGACCGTTGATCACCACCAGGCCCATCGCCTCCGGCCAGGTGAGCGTGCCCACCACCGAAGTTGCCAAGAACGAGTTGATGCCCAGTCCCGCCGCGAACGCGAACGGCAATCGTGCGATCACGCCGAACAGGATGGTCATGGCGCCTGCCGTCAACGCAGTGACAGCGGACACCTGCGCGAACTGCAACTGGTTGCCCGCGACATCCTTCGGCCCGGACAGGATGATCGGGTTCAGCACGATGATGTAGGCCATCGCGATGAAGGTGACCAGTCCGCCACGGACCTCAGTGCCTAGGGTCGATCCGCGCGCGGTGATCTCGAAGAAGCGATCGAGGCGATTCACGGATGGAACATTAGGGCTTCGGAGCGGTTGATGCTCTGCGTTCAACGTAGCGGTGTCGCCTTCACGACGCCGACCTCGTCGGGTTGGGTGATCGCTTCTGGCAAGAACTTTTCAATCCCGTACACAAACAGTGCCCCGCCGATCAGACCGCCGATTAACGGCGCGATGATCGGCACCCAGAAGTACAACTCGGTGCCATTGGCCGAGAACCAGGCGTCGTGGTAGCCGGTCAGCCAGGAAGCCAGTCGCGGAGCGAAGTCCCGGGCGGGGTTGATGGCGTAGCCCGCGTTGGAGCCCCAGCCCAGGCCGATGGCCACCACCAGCAGTCCGATGAACAGCGGCGCGGTGTTGCCCAGCGGGGGATTGTTCACCGCACTGGTCAGGGCGAAGATCACCATCACCAGGATCGCGGTGCCGACGATCTGGTCGAGGAACGCCGTCGGCAGCGAGACGCCGATGTCGGGCGAGGTGGAGAAGATGCCCTGGGTGGCCTTGGTGTGACCGGCGTCGACGCGCCGAATCGCATCCGCGTAGACGACCCGCACCAGCAGGGCACCGACGAACGCGCCGAGCACCTGGGCGGCGATATAGGGCAGGATCTTTCGCACCGGGAAGC
This sequence comes from Mycobacterium sp., assembly GCA_049315425.1. GTDB lineage: Bacteria > Actinomycetota > Actinomycetes > Mycobacteriales > Mycobacteriaceae > Mycobacterium. The sequence continues at coordinate 3,539 of JBMOKE010000067.1, forward strand.
CCTTGAAGGTCGCCAGGGCGACCGTCACCGCCGGGTTCAGGTGCGCACCGCTGAGTCGGCCGGCGACGAAGACCGCCAGGCAGACCCCCAGGCCCCATCCCCAGGCGACGGAGTTGTAGTCACCGGTCGATCCCGGGACCGTGCCCAGTTCCTTTCCTCCGGTGACGACCTGGGCCACCACCCCTACCCCGAACAGGATCAGGATCATCGTCCCGAAGAATTCAGCCGAGCACTCGCCCATCAGTGGAGTTCGTTTCACGTCGGGAACGTAGCAATGGCAACGGTTCGCTGTTCGGGTATTCGCCAAGGAGATAGCGAGGCTTATGCCAGGTAGCGGCTTAACCAATCCTGCAAGCGTTGCCAAGCATCCGCGGCTGCCACCGCGTCGTACCGCTGCCCACTGTCGTTGAAGAACGCATGGTCGGCACCTTGTTCGACGACCAATTCGTTGACCAATCCGGCGCGCTCCAGCGCAGCCTTGGCTGCGGGCTCCGTCGAGGTCACCCGCTGATCGAGCGAGCCGTAGAAGGCCAGCACCGCAGCGTTCTTCGACCCGGCGAAGTCGGGATCGTCAGGAATCGGGCCGTAGAACGGGATGGCTGCCGCGAGCCTTGGCTCACCGGCGGTAAGCAACCGCCACACCAGTCCGCCCCCGAAGCAGAACCCGACCGCGGCGAGTTTGCGGCCGGGCACGCGAGCCTGCAACTCGTCGAGGGCGGAATTCATATCGGCGATGAAGCGCTGCGGGTCGGCCGCGGCCAACGCGGCAGTGGCGGCCGCCGGGTCGGTGAATGTTGCAGTGCCGCCTTCCTCGGAGAGCAGATCGACCGCCAGTGCCGAGTAGCCGATCCCGGCCAGCCGTCCCGCCACCGATCCCACCCAGTCGGTGAGACCTTTATTCTCGTGAATCACCAGAACCGCGCCGCGGGGGTCCTCGGCTGGCGCCCAACTACCCATGAGCGGCCCTCGTGGGCCAGCCCACGAGATTGCCTCGGTCGGGCGCACTGTCGCCATCCCGGGTGGCGGACCTGACGGCACGGGGGACGCGGCGGGGGACGATCCGGGGGACGATCCGGGGGACCGGGTCGTTCGGTTGTCGGCGCAGGCGGCGATCAGCGCACCCGCCGCCGCCGTGCCCATGCCGAGTAACCCCAGTCGCCGCAGCGCTTCGCGGCGCGACAGCAGGCCGTCGACGTGGTCGGTGGCGATCTCTTCGGCGACGTATCTTCCCAGTGGTGTCACCTTGAGGAGTATGCGCGGCGACCGGGGAGCGCGGGCCGCTCGTGGTAAAAATTGGGGAGTGGCAGCAGGAAAACCCGCGAAGTCCCGGCGCAGGCGACTTGCCGCCGTCCTGGCGATTCTGGTCGTCGCCGCAGTGGCGGGCGTCCTGTACTGGCAGGAACACTCAACCCGGCCACCCACCTCCGGGCCGTCGCCGACCTGGCGCGCCGAAGCGTCGTCACCGTCGGCGATCGTGTCGCCACCGCCTCCCGGCGACCCGTCCCGCTTCGACATGGCCCGCGAGCAGCTCGGGAAACTTGAGGTCCGCGGCTGGGACCGCACCTCGGACTTCAAGCGCTATCAGTTCGGGAAAGCCTGGAGCGACGATGTCAACGTCGAGTTCGGGCACAACGGCTGCAACACCCGCGACGACATTCTGCGCCGCGACCTGAAGAACCTCGTGGTGCGGCCGGGCACCTGCTATGCCCAGAGTGGCACTCTCATCGACCCGTACAGCGGCGTCACCATCGACTTCGTTCGCAGCCCTGACACCTCCAACGCCGTCGAGATCGATCATGTCGTCGCGTTGGCGGACGCCTGGTACAAGGGTGCGCGTGCCTGGGATTCGCAGCGCCGGCTGGACTTCGCCAACGATCCGCGCAATCTGCTCGCGGTGAGTCCACAAGCCAATTTCGACAAGGCATTTCGCGATGCCGCATCCTGGCTGCCCTCGAACGAGGCGTTCCGATGCGATTTCGTCGCCCGCCAGATCGAGGTCAAAACCGCCTATGGACTATGGCTGGCGGCAAAAGAGAAGAAAGCCATCGAAGCGGTACTGGCGCGCTGTTAGGGCTCGACACCCAACCGGCTAGCGTCACTCCCATGACATCGCCACCACTGATCGCCGTCGTCACAGGTGCCAGCCGCGGGGCCGGACGCGGTATCGCCCGTGCGTTGGGAACCGCGGGCTGGCGGGTGTACCTGACCGGTCGCACCGACGGGCTCGACGAAGCCGCGCGCCAGGTCACCGACGCCGGGGGCGAGGGCATTGCGGTGCGGACCGATCACGGCGACGACGCTTCGGTGGCGGCGTTATTCGCCCGGGTGTCCGACGACAACGGCCGCCTCGACCTCCTGGTGAATAATGCCGCTGCCATCAGTGACGCGCTGACCAACCCCGCGCCGTTCTGGGAGAAACCGCTGAGCCTTGCCGATGTGCTCGACGTCGGCCTGCGCTCGGCCTACGCGGCGTCGTGGTACGCCGCACCACTGCTGTTGCGTGCCGATCGTGGACTGATCGCGTTCACCTCATCGCCGGGATCGGTCTGCTACATGCACGGACCGGCCTACGGTGCCCAGAAGGCCGGCGTCGACAAGATGGCTGCTGATATGGCCGTCGACTTCGCCGGTACCGCGGTGTCGACGGTGTCGATCTGGATGGGCATCCTGCTCACCGAACGCCTGCAGCAAGCCTTCGGCGAGAATGCGGAGGCGCTGGCCGGTTTCGCCGAGCACGCCGAAACTCCGGAATTCACCGGACGGCTCATCGATGCGCTCTACCGCGATTCCGAATTGGCAACGCTCAACGGCCACACCGTGATCGCCGCCGAACTTGCTGCGCGCTATCGCCTCACCGACGAAGGTGGACGACGCCCGCCCTCGCACCGCGAAGCCCTTGGTGCACCACGGGAGCCGAGCAGCGTGGTCGTGCGCTAGCCAACGAGGTGTTGTGCGCAGTGATGTGAGATGGGAAGCGCCACGCCGATATCGTGATTGATCATTGCTCTCGACACCTGCTAAATTGCCCGCCATGAGCGTAATGAATAAGGGCCTTGGTCGGTATCTGGGCACGGCGGCGGGCCTCGCCTGTCTTGCCATCGCGGTAGCAGCACCGGCGTCTGCTGACAATCTCAACACCACGACGTGTTCTGAACAACAGGTCATGTCGTCGCTGCAGAAGAACTCCCCGATGATCTGGGGCAAGATCAGTGGCGATCCACAAACGGAGCAGAAGTTGCGGGTGGCACTGGACGCGCTCCTGGCCGCACCGCCGGGCCAGCGTGAGCAGTTAGCGAATACGCTGGAGCAGGCCCTCGGCAAAGATCAGTTGACGGACATCAGCGATGACGTCCTCAACGCCTCTGGCGGTCCGATCGGCAGAGCAGTCAACGATTGCCACAACTTCTGAACCAATGTCTCCCGGTGGTCGGCGCACCGTAACTCTCGCCCCTGACCGTCCTAGTCCTCTTTATGGATCAATTTCTGCAGGGCCACGCGGTCGGGTGCCAGTAACTCGGCGATCCGGGCCTGGTTCACATCGGCGATGATGATCTCGCCGACATCTTTGTTGACACTGCTGAAGATGCCGTGCGCTTTCATCTTCTCGGTCTGATAGACGTTGTCTTCGGTCGGCGACACGTAGTACACGGCGTCGGCTTTGAAACGGTTGACCAGCCACAGGTGAACCACCGTCATCAGGCGCTTCTGGCGCATCTTGGCGGCATAGGTGTTCTGGTCGCGCACCGTGAGGATGCTGCGGCCGTGACGGTCCTTGATCGGATCGAACACCACATCGGCCAGTTTCTCGCCGTTGGAGTCGCCGAAGATTGCCAACTCCAGCACGTCCGCGCCGGCTCTGCGCGGACGCAACTGCACCCGCAGTCGCTCGCCGAGTTTGTAGTGCTCGCTCCACAGGGCCAGCCAGTCCTCGAGGAGCTTCTTGGGCACCTCGGTCTGCACCAGGTGCTGAACCTGGGTGGAACCCTTGCCCATAGACTTGGTGGTCGCGGTGCGTCCGGACGACGCGGCCAGTGCCGCATCGCTGCGCGGACCGCCGACGAGCGTCTGCGGTGTGCGATAGGGCGACTCGAGTAGACGCATCTTGCGCTGCAGACGGGCCAGCGCCAGCATCCCGTCCTGACGCAGGGCGGTGGCGAACTCCTCGGCCGCCACACCGTCGATCTGATGACCGCCATAGGTCATGAAGTTGAAGACGAAGCCCATCTTGCCGAGTTCCTCGGGGAAGGCCCGCATCTCATCATCGGTCATCCCGGTGGTATCCCAGTTGAACGACGGCGACAGGTTGTAGGCCATCATCGCCTCGGGAAATACCGCGTGGATCGCCTCGGCGAACTCACGAGCTTCGGTGAGATCGGCGGTCTTGGTTTCCATCCACAGGATGTCTGCGAACGGGGCTGCGGCAAGGGATTTCGCGATCGCGTACGGAATGCCGCCGCGCACCTGGTAGTAGCCCTCCGGGGTGCGGGCCCGCTCGCAGTCCCACGGCGCGTCCACCCCAAGTTCGGCGGCCTTGCGCTGAGCGGCATACAGCGACGCGGTCTTAGCGAAGTCAGCCCACTCGGCCGGCTTCATCGCCAGCGCCTCGCCCTCGCTCTCCTTGAACCGCAACAGCTCACCCACGGCATTGCCGTAGGTTTCCAGACCCGCGTCTTCCTGCCAGGCATCCACGAACTGCGACTCGACCCGGTCGAACAGCGCGTCCACCGAACCAGTGCGGTTCTTGGTCCACGTCGCGGCCGCCTCGTCCACCAATTGGGTGACACCGCGACTCGCCAGCCACGCCTCCGCCGCGGCGTACTCGCCCTCGGGCAGGGCGTAGAGCAGATGCCCGTTGAGCTCGGTGACGCCCTGGGTGTGGAAGCGGCGCAACATCGCCAGGAAACATGACTTGTACGGCGGGATGTCGAGGTTGGTCACGCCGAGCAGGAACGGCTGATCGCGCTCATCGGAACGCCCGTCGATCAGGTTGGCCGCCTCGGCATCGGTGCGGGCCACGATGATTCCGGGCACGCCCATGATGTCGAGCTGGAACCGGGCGGTGTTGAGCCGCTTGATCTGCTCATCCGAGGGCACCAGCACCTTGCCGCCCTGGTGACCGCACTTCTTGGTGCCGGGCCGCTGATCCTCGATGTGGTAGCCGGTCACGCCGGCTTCGACGAAGCGCCGAATCAGGTTGCGCACGTGCGGATCTCCACCGTGACCGGTATCGGCATCGGCGATGATGAACGGTCGGTAGTCTACCGCGGGGGTGGCGGCGCGCTGCTCGTCGGTCATCTGCAGCCGCAGGTACTGCTGGTTGCGGTCAGCGGTGAGCAGGGCGCGCACCAGGCCGGCGGCCTCGTCGGGCACTTGGCTCAGCGGATAGCTCGCGAGGTCCGGACCCGGATCCTCGGTGACGGAACCCTTCGCCGACGTCGCCCAGCCGCCCAGGTAGATGCCCTCGATACCGCAGCGCTTCATGGCCACTGCCTGGCCGGGGGTGTAAGGGCCGAACGTGGTGATCGACCGGTGCTGTCCGAACAGCTCACGGAGACGGAGGTGGAAGGCTGCGGAGGTCTCGCGGGCCACGGTGTAGTCCACACCGATCGTGCCGCGCTGCTCGACGACCTGCCGCGCGGTGTACAGCCGGGTGATGCCCTTGAATCGCGGGCTGTCGAAGTACCGCTGGGTGGCGGCGACTTCGCCCTCGAAATCGGTTCCGGTGACTGGGTCCGGTGCGACCTTGGACATGACTGCTCCTATCGAGCCGGTGTGCGCTGGTGTCGTGCTGAGGTCCTCATCTAACCCCCGCGCCGTCCGATTATTCCGGATAGCGTCCGGAGGCTGTCAGCGGGTACGTCCGACGCGACAGTCAGTGCAGGCGGCAGTAGCCATTCCGGCCTGTGGCTTAAGGGGCTGCAACCTGGCTGACCACCGGCGTTCCAACCACGAGCTCAGCAGTCCCGTGCGGCGCGAGGGAGTCCTGGTCGTCGTTCGGCCCGGCGATGGTGGCCTCGGGGACCGGGAGTGCGCCGTCGGTGACAGGGCCATCCGTGAAGGCGCCATCGTTGGTGAGTGCGCCGTCCGTGATGGCGCCGTCCGTGACAGTGGCGTCCGTGGCCACATCCTGCGTCGCAGCCGGTTGGGCCGGACCGGCAGGATCAGCCAGTTCGGCAGGTGCCGCTGTGGTGTGCATCTCCTCGGCCTGCACCGGCAGATACATGTGGTGGCTGAACTGGGACTGATATGCACCGCCACCGCCGATGCGCACGCCCGTGCCGCTCTCGCCGCTGGACACCGGAGTGCCATCAGGCAGCGTCACTGCGGCGTGGCCGCGGTTCCAGCCGATCACGACCGAGTTGGGTGCCGAACCGTAGTGGAACCCTCGCGACAGAAGCGAGGACTCGATATTGCCGGTGTTGAACCTGCTGCCGAATGCCGGCCTGCCGGAAGCCACATTGGCAACCCACGAAGCCAGACCCGAGCAGTCCGTACCCGCCGGAGTATCACCGCCGGGAATATACGGCGTACCGGACACTTGTGCGATAAGCGACAACAATGCCGCGAGACCAAACATTTGATTAACGCTAACAGGATGAATTAGACACACCCAAAGTCGAGAGTTACCGAAGGCTGTGGTGTCCATCACTTTTCGGGTAATGGTGTGTGCAAGAACACTAAAAATCTTGGGGTTCAACCGAATTGGAGTATTCGGAGTTTCCGCTGTTCATTGCTGGTATCAGAACATCTCAAAGTCGGTTGAGCGGTTGTGACTCATCGGTGGAATTGATTCCTGGAATTGTTATCCAATTTTCGCGCCCACAATCGTGTCGCATGCGGTCGGCTTCGCAAATCAGTGACGTTATTCTCGACTCAATTCGCTACCCGCGGCGGGCTCGAATCAACCGCGATGCTGGAGTCCCTGGCATTATCGTCGGCTATGCGGGTCCTGGTTCAGCGCGTCATGTCCGCCTCGGTGTCGGTGGGCGGCGAAGTTGTCGGTGTCATCCGGCCCGCTGGTCAGGGATTGCTTGCACTGGTCGGTGTGACGCACTCCGACGATGCCGACACCGCGGTGCGGATGGCCGAGAAACTCTGGACGCTGCGGATCCTCGACGACCAACGATCAGCCTCAGATACCGGCGCACCCGTACTCGTGGTGAGTCAGTTCACGCTCTACGCCAACACCACCAAGGGGCGCCGACCAACGTGGAACGCCGCGGCCCCGGGGTCACACGCCGAGCCTCTGGTCGAGGTCTTCGCCGATACGCTGCGGACCCTGGGCGCCGAGGTGCAGTCCGGTGTATTCGGCGCCGATATGCAGGTGGAGTCGGTGAACGACGGGCCGGTCACCGTACTGCTGGAGCTGTGAGCCTCCCCGGTTTCTACGGTGCGACGTGAGACTGTAGAAGCCGATGCACACCCACGATTACGTCACCTACGAGGAGTTCGGTCGGCGGTTCTTCGAGTTGGCCGTGACCGAGGAGCGTGTTGCCGCGGCTTTTGCCGAGATCGCGGGCGAGGAGTTCGAGATGGGGCCGATGGCACAGGGCCCGGGTGGTTTGGCGCGGGTGACCGCGAAAGTCCAGATCCAGCAGCCGCATGTGCGGCGCACGCTGGGGGAGACCATCACCTTCGCGATCCGGATCCCGCTCATCATTGAGCTGGTTGTTGATCTCTGGCTGGACAAACAGCGCTTCGTCGTCGATGGCGACATCGCTCTTCGTGCTGCCGCCCGGGCGGCCGAACCGCTGCTGATCGTGATCGACGTCGCTAAGCCACGACCGTCGGATATCGCCGTGCATGTGACCTCGAAATCGCTGCGGGGCGAGATTCTGCGCATCCTGGCCGGTGTCGACGCCGAGATCAAGCGATTCGTCGCGGCCTATGTCGCCGAGGAGATTGACAGCCCCGCGTCTCAGCAGGCAAAGCTCATTGACGTTGCCGAGCAGACGACATCTACCTGGGACACCGACTGAGCCGCAGGTATCAAAGCCTAGAGATCAAGCTCAAGGCGAGCGCCCGCCGGTGCCCGCGATACACAGGTAAGCATCATCCCGTCGTCACGCTCAGGTTCGGTGAGCAATGTATCCCTATGCTGCACAACACCACTGCGCACTCTGATCCTGCAGGTGCCGCAGAAGCCCTGTTGACAGGAGTAAGGCGCACTGACGCCGGAGCGCCGCAGTGCCATCAGGAGTGTCTCGTCGGCAGCCACCGTGATCTGTGCCTTCGAGGACGCCACCGCCACACTGAACTGTTCGCCGTCGATTACCGGCGGGGCCGCAAAGCGTTCGAAATGCAATTCGACATCGTCTCGACCGACCAGTTGCTCCCGGATTGAAGTCAGCATCGGAGCCGGGCCACAGGCGTAAACAGTCGTGCCGGAGGGACATTCAGCGAGTAGTTCATCGGCGGTCGGCAGGCCGGCGACATCATCGGTTCGGATCTGCACACGATCACCGAATCGGCGCACCTCATCGACGAACGGAATGCTGTCCGCGCTGCGTCCCACATAAATCATCGACCAGTCCACATTGAGCCGCTCGGCGAGGTCCAGCATGGGCAGGATGGGTGTGATCCCGATCCCGCCCGCGATGAACCGCAGCCGCTGGGTGGGGGATCCATAGCCGGGCACGGTGAGCGGAAACGCATTTCGCGGCCCACTGGTCGTGATG
>JBMOKE010000265.1:0-2723 GCA_049315425.1 Mycobacterium sp.
ACGCCTCGGTGACCGCCGGGTGGCCGTGGCGCACCAGTAGTGATGCCTGCAGCGCAAGGGTGATGTCCTCGGCGACCTTGCGTGCACGGTATTCAATGGTCGCCAGATCGGTCAGACTGCTGCGTAGCGAATCGACGTGGGCGTCAAGTCGCGCGTCGTTGCCTGCGGTGCTGGCGAGTTCGTCGAACAGCACCTCGACGCACTCCGGTCGAGTTGCCATGGCGCGCAGAGTATCCAGCGCGCTGACATTTCCTGATCCCTCCCAGATGCCCATCAACGGTGCTTCCCGGTAGAGCCGTGGCATACCGGAGTCCTCGGCATATCCGTTGCCGCCGAGACATTCCATCGCCTCGCCGGCGTGCGGTGTCGCGCGTTTGCACACCCAATACTTGGCAGCGGCAAGGCCGATACGGCGTAGCAGTGTCTCACGCTCATCACCTCGGGTGGCCGCGTCGGTGGCCCCGGCCATCCGCATGGCGACGATGGTGGCCGCCTCGGCTTCGACAGCCAAGTCCGCAAGTACGTTACGCATCAACGGTTGGTCGATCAGATACTCACCGAAGGCCTTGCGGTGCGCAGCGTGGTGGATGGCACGGGTGAGGCCCTGCCGCATGCTGGTGGCGCTGCCCAGTGTGCAGTCCAACCGGGTGAGGTTGACCATCTCGATGATGGTCGGTACGCCTCGGCCCTCCTCCCCCACCAGCCATGCGACGGCGCCGTCATATTCGACCTCGCTGGAGGCGTTTGCGTGGTTGCCCAGCTTGTTCTTCAAGCGCTGCAGGAACATTCGGTTGCGGGTGCCGTCGGGAAGTATCCGCGGCATGAGGAAGCAACTCAGACCTGCCGGGGCTTGGGCGAGCACCAGGAACACATCACTCATGGCGGCTGAGGTGAACCATTTGTGGCCGGTCAGCGTGTAGCTGCCGTCGGCGTTGCGGACCGCCGCGGTGGTGCCGGCACGTACATCGGATCCACCCTGCTTCTCGGTCATCGACATACCCGCGGTGATACCCGCCTTGGTGCCGGGGACCTTCAACTCAGGGTCGTAAGCGCGACTGGTGAGCAGTGGCTCGTAGGTCTGCGCCAGTTCGGTGTTGTGCCGCAGCGCAGGCACGACGGCGTAGGTCATCGAGATCGGACAGACGTGGCCGGGTTCGGGCGTCCAGACACCCATCTTGGCGGCGCGAACGACGTGTGCTCCCGGGCGATCGTCGGCCCAGGGCGCGGCGTGCAGCCCGTGGCCGATCGCGGTTCGCATGAGTTCGTGATAGGCGGGGTCGTACTCGATCTCGTCGATCCGATTCCCGTGGCGGTCGTGGGTGTGCAGGACCGGGCGGTTACGGTCGGCGAGGTCGCCCCAGCGCTGGGCGGTGGCCCCGCCGGACAACGCCCCGAGCTCGGTGACCTCGTCGAGTCCCCATCCTCCGCCCTCGCGGATCAGGGCTTCGATCAACACCGGTGAGGTGGCGGGGTTCCAGTCGATCAGTGGCGGAACCTGGTTGGTGACGGCGTGAGTCTCGGGCACAGATCACTGTTACATTTTCCCAACAGCCGCACAAGATACGTAACATTGCCGTACCGGGGTAAATTCTTTACCCGGTCCGTTTCGGACCTCAGCAACGCAGGGGAGATGCAGTGGACCACCCGACGATCTGTCTGAACATGATCGTGCGGAACGAGGCTCACATCGTGCACGAGCTGCTCGACTGCATCGCTCCCTACATTTCCTCCTGGGTCATCGTCGACACCGGCTCCGAGGACGGTACCCAGGACATCATCCGCACCCATATGGCCAAGCTCGGGATTCCGGGCGAGCTGCACGAACGGCCATGGAAGAACTTCGGCCATAACCGCTCCGAGGCGCTTGATCTAGCGCAGGGCCACGCCGACTACATCTGGGTGGTCGACGCCGACGACCTCGTAATCGGCACGCCGGACTTCAGCCAGCTCAATGCCGACTCCTGCGAATTGCGGTATGGCCCTGCGGACGGCTTCACCTACTGGCGTCAGCAGATCTTTCGCGACGGGCTGCCGTGGCAGTACCGCGGAGTGGTGCATGAGTTCATCTTCTGCGAGCAGCCCTTCCAGATTCAGCGCCTCCTAGGTGACTACCACCTGGATTCTCGGCGCCTCGGGGGACGCAACCTCGACCCGGAGAAGTACGCGCGCGATGCGGACCTGCTATTAACGGAAGTCGAGCGGGATCCCGAAGACTCACGTTCAGTGTTCTATCTGGCCCAGAGCTACTTCGATCTCGGAGACTTCGCCAATGCACGCCGGTGGTACGAGCGCCGGTCGGAGATGGGTGGCTGGGAGGAAGAGGTCTACTACTCGCTACTTCGGGTCGGCCAGTCGATGCTGCAACTCGACGAGCCGTGGCCGCAGATCCAGGACGTCCTTCTGCGCGCCCACGAGAGCCGCCCGACCAGGGCCGAGTCGCTGCACACCATCGCCTGCTATTACCGTCAGCAGGGCCGCTTCCAGCTCGGTCACATGTTTGCCCAGCAAGCCTCTTCGATTCCGCTCCCCAAGGAAGACATTCTGTTTGTGTGGGCAGCAGCCCACTCCTGGGCGGCGCGCGACGAGCAGGCAGTGTGCGCCTCCCAGCTCGGATGCCACTCGGAAGCCTTCGCGCTATTCCGCCAGCTGCTTGTCAGCGAAAACCTTCCACCTGAGGACCGGATCCGGATCGCGGTGAACCGCGATTTCTCTGTTCCGGCGAA
>JBMOKE010000266.1:0-2712 GCA_049315425.1 Mycobacterium sp.
GAGTCATACTAGCACTGAACACGAGGTGCTGGCCGTTGTATTCCAGGTCCGCGAAATCGCTTCCGGCAAACCCGGCCTCAACGTGCTGCTCTGGCAACGCGCTCTATCACCCCAGCGTGGTAGGTGGTCACTGCCCGGCGGCCAGCTCGGCGCCGGCGAAGACCTCACCGTGTCGGTGCGCCGCCAGCTCGCCGAGAAGGTGGATCTGCGCGAGGTCGCGCATTTAGAACAGCTCGCGGTCTTCTCCGAGCCGAACCGGGTCCCGGGTACCCGCGTGATCGCATCCACCTATCTGGGTCTGGTGCCCTCCTCGTCGACTCCGGAATTGCCGTCAGACACCCGATGGCATCCATTGAGCGACCTGCCTCCGATGGCGTTCGACCACGGACCGATGGTGGCCTATGCCCATTCCAGGCTCGCAGCCAAGCTGTCCTACACCAATATCGGATTCGCCCTGGCGCCAAGGGAATTCGCGTTGTCAACGCTCCGCGATATCTACGGCGCCGCACTGGGTTACCAGGTTGACGCCACGAACCTGCAGCGGGTGTTGGCCCGCCGGGGCGTCATCACACCCACCGGGACCACGGCGCATTCGGGCCGCAGTGGCGGGCGGCCGGCGGCGCTGTACCGCTTCACCGAGTCCCAGTTGCGGGTGACCGACGAGTTCGCCGCGTTACGTCCGCCCAGCTGACACCTCAGCTTCTTCGAGCTCACATGCGCTATTATCGTTTTCTCAGGTTTTGTTAACACGATTCTCATGTACAAAGGTGGATATGACGCTGGCAATCGGGTCACTTCGTCCCGAGTGGATCGGCCGCGCGCCGCACGATGAGTTGCAGCGCGGCGGTCGCCCGGTGCTGCCGTCGAAAGATCCGTTCTACGAGCCACCGGCAGGTTTTCACCACGCCGCCCCCGGCACAGTGCTGCGGTCCCGCGAGGTCGAGCTCGGCTTTCTCGGTCTGATCCCCCAGCGCGTCACCGCGACCCAGCTGCTCTACCGGACCAGCGATCGCCATGGATCCCCGGAGGCGACGGTCACAACGGTGCTGGTGCCGGCCGGACACTCCCCCAACCAACCCCGCCACGTGGTGTCCTATCAGTGCGCGATCGACGCCATCTCGTCACGGTGCTTCCCCTCATATGCGATGCGACGCCGGTCCAGGGCTATCGGGTCGCTGGCCCAACTTGAGTACCTTTTGGTGGCGGCGGCGCTGGCTGAGGGCTGGGTGGTCTCGGTACCCGACCACGAGGGCCGGGACGGCGTGTGGGGCGCTCCCCTGGAGCCGGGATACCGCGTGCTGGATGGACTTCGCGCCACCTTGAACTTCGAGCGGTTCGGACTTGCACCGGACAGCAAGGTGGGGCTGTGGGGATATTCCGGGGGCGGGCTCGCCAGCGCCTGGGCAGCGGAGGTCCACGCCGACTACGCGCCCGAGCTCAACATCGTCGGAGCCGTTCTGGGTTCACCGGTCGGCGATCTGGGTAACACGTTCCGCCGACTCAATGGTTCGTATATGGCGGCGCTGCCCGCGATGGTGGTCTCAGCCCTGGCGAAGACATTCCCGGATCTGGAGCGGGTGCTCACCGAACACGCCACCGACCACGGCCACACGAAATTGCGGGCGCTGGAGCGAATGACCACCATTGAGGCGATCGTGCGGCTGTTCCGGACGAATATGGATGATTGGGTGCACCCGCCGCTGGATGAGATCCTCGACCTGCCGGCGGTGCAGGATGTTTTCGATGCCATCCGACTCGGCGGTGCCGTGCCGGGGCTCCCGTTGCTCATCGTCCAAGCCGTGCACGATTCGTTGATCGGGGTGGAGGACATTGACACCCTGGCTGATCGCTACTCCCGGGGTGGCGCCCAGGTCACCTACCACCGGGACATGTTCAGCGAGCACATGCTGCTGCACCCGATGTCGGCGCCGATGGCGCTGCGCTGGCTGACCGACCGGTTCGCCGAGCGGCCGTTGGACGCCCACCTTGTCCGAACCAAATGGCCGACGCTGTTCAACCCGATCACCTATGCGGGCATGTGGCGGCTTGGCGGCATCGTCGCCCGGGTCGCTTCCGGTGGGCGGGTGGGCTTGCGCCCGCTATAACAGGGCAGACCCGCACATGTTTCGGAAATCAATCCTGATTTGAATCGACGTCGGCTACTCTGCGTTCCGTGGAGACGTATCTCAAAAATCATGCCGCGCAGTCAGAGTGGGGAAATCATTCCCAGTCTGGCTACTTTCGCAACGAGCTACAGCGCCAGATCGAACTGATTAACCAGCACGCACGAAAATGTCAGGCGAAACTGGCGAACAATTCGCGACACGGCCAGACTGATCAGGTTCGCCGCCTGCAGGCGCAACTCCGGAGTTGCGCCATCGAGCGCAGGAGATGCTTGGAGATGTTGGACGCACTCACCCGCCGGTTCCCCGATCCAGAGACCACACTCAATCGCTGAGTCACATCAGGTCGTCCAGCTCAGCGATGTCTGGCGATGTGCCAGCACAGCGCGGGCCTTGCGTTCCACCAGCAGAGGCACGAACTCGCGAACCTTCGCCTCGGCGAATCCGGCATGCAGGGTGTGAACGACCCGCGTGATATCGGCCGTCGAGATATCCGGGTGGATTTCCGCTACTCGCGCGATCACCTCGTCAATCTGCACGGCTTCGTGCGTCTGCGACACCGCCGTATCTTTAACTAGTCAGACGCGGG
>JBMOKE010000068.1:0-12126 GCA_049315425.1 Mycobacterium sp.
CACCGTCAGGCATCACCCGAAGCCAAAATGGCAAGCATCACCCGAAGTAATACAGGTGTTTTGTAGGGCGGGCGGGGCTCGAACCCGCGACCAACGGATTATGAGTCCGCGGCTCTAACCAACTGAGCTACCGCCCCGTGCACTATCAGCGCGCTACGAGCCTAGCGTTCGGCCCGCTCAGAGTCCGGGAAGCGTCAGCTCGTGACGACGCAGAACTCATTACCCTCAGGATCGAGCAGGACGATGAAATCCCCGATGGGGTCAGCCCGCCGATCGGTCAGCTGAGTTGCCCCGAGCTCAACGCACCGCGCGGCACCCCGCTCAAGGTCGTCAACGAGTACATCGAGATGCACCCGGTTCTTGCCCACCTTCGCTTCCGGCACCTGCTGGAAGGAGACCGTCGTGGAGCCGTCGGCCATAATCACCGCCACCCATTCGGCTGATTCCCGCACCGCTGTTCCGCCCAGCACCGCAGACCAGAATGCGGCGAGTGCGTCGCAGTCGTGGCAGTCGATCACCACCTCGGAGAGTTTGCCGATGGCCATCAGGCGTAAACCGGCTGCCCATCGGCGTCGATGTGGTATCGCTCGGTGCCCTGCTCGACACGGGGTGTATCCGCCTTCAGCGCCACCGCGATCTTGTTGCTGGCGTTGCGCATCACATCCAAGGTCAGCTCGCGAGACTGTTCGGCAGTGAAATGCTTCCGCACCCCTCCGGCTATCTCGGAACTGATGTGCGCCGGCGACCAGACCAGCGCATCGACATAGCGCAATGCGGCCCTGTGGCTGTCGGTGAGCAGCCCGGAGTCCTCGTAGCGCTCAATCTCGTCGTAGAGACCCTCCGAACCACCGGCATCCAGCGCGGTGCTGTCGCGCAGTGACTTGCACAGCCGGCAGTTGTGCGCGCTCGCCCCGCGCAGCCGGACCACCTCGGTGGTCACCGGGTCCAGTGATCGCAGGCGCGCGATACCGGGAAGTAGGTGGTTGAACACCACGTCCGAGGCGTCAGTGCCGGAATCCCACCGGGGGTCGGTGTGTGCCCAGTCCACCGGTAGGCCCAGCGCCGTCAACCCTGCGGCGACCCGGGGCAGAAAATCGGCCACGTATATCTGCATGACCGCGCCGATTGCACCGCGCCCAAGCGTCCCGGTCAGCGCCGCACGTTGGGCGTCGGTGACCATCGACACGTCGATGCTGAACTGTTCGGCAAAGTCGACGATGACCGACTCGGCATCCGACTCTGGCTGGGCCACAGCGAGTTCGGATGGCAACGCCGGCACTGACACAGCGCTCGCGCAGGTCGCGCGGATCAATCCGACTATTCGCTGCTGTCCAGCCGGGGACTGCACGACCAATCGGCTCAGCTGGGTGTCGATCTCGTCCGCGGGCACAGTTGATTATTGCGCTTGGCTGACCGAGGACATGTGAAAGTCGGGAATCCGCAGTGTCGGCATTACCGCGCGCGTTGCCCAGTCGCCCCATTCTCGCGGCAGCGTGGTTTCGGCGACCCCGGCTTCGGTGGCGCGGCGCAGTAGATCCAGCGGGCTCTCGTTGAATCGGAAGTTGTTGACCGCCGCGGTGACCTCGCCGCCCTCGATCAGGTACACCCCGTCGCGGGTCAGTCCGGTCAGCAACAACGTGGTGGGGTCGACGGTGCGGATGTACCAGAGCGTGGTCAGCAAAAGGCCGCGTTCGGTGGCGGCGACCATATCCGCCAGTGACGCAGTGCCCCCGGTCATCAGAAGATTGTCGGCCGGCGCCGCGGGAGCGACGCCGAACTCGGTGGCTGTCGCACGCGGGTACACCAGCGAGGAGATGATTCCGTCGCGGATCCAGTCCACCCGGTCGATATCCACACCGTTGTCGAATACCGAGAGGCGTTCTGAACCGGCGGCGGTGTGCACGAACGGCGCACACTCCAACCCGGGCGAAGAAGGATCGGAGTACATGGTCAGCGGAAGGTCGGTGAGCTTCTCCCCCACCCGGGTTCCCCCGCCGGGTGCCGATAGCGCGGTGCGGCCCTCCTGGGCGCCGCGGCCGTCCATCGACCACCCCAGGTAGATCATCATGTCGGCCACCGTCGAGGGCGGCATCAGGGTTGCGTAACGCCCGGCTGGTAAATCGACGGTTCGCCGCGCCCACCCCAAACGCACCGACAACTCCTCGAGCAACGCGTCGATCGGCACATCGATGAACCACGGCGTGCTGACCCCAGCCCACGCGCTGGCGGTGCCGCGTTTGGCGTTGATCTCCACTGATCCGGTCGGCTGGGTGAATCGGCGACGCACCCCGGTCGAGGTGGCCAAAAACGTCGTCTCCACAACGTGGCGGGCATAGCCGTAGAGCCGATCACTGCCGCCGAATCCCGCCGACAGAGCGCGGGCCACCTCCGCAAAAGCTCCGACTCCGGTTCCGGGCACCGGGTCATGCCAGTCGGCAGGCTCGCCGGATCCGGTGAGCAGTGGTGCATTGTCACTGGCATCAGGTGCGGCATGGGCCGCGTCCTCGGAGGCGGCCACCAGCGCGGCGACCGCGTCCTGGTCGACGATGCTGGAGCGCCTCGCCCCGATATGGGCGGTATCACCGCGCCGCACAATGGAAATCACCGCAGTCGTTCGACTGGTCGATACACCGTTGGTGGTCATCGAGTTCCCGGCCCAGCGAAGCGACGCTTCCGCGCGGTCGGAGACGATCACGATGGTCTCGTCGCACCGCGCCGATGTCGCGGCGGCGGCCAGGGCCAGTTCGACGACCTCCTGCGGGGAAATCACGCCCGACCCGATTCTTCCCGAGTGTTGAGAACGTTCACTCCGCGAAACAACGCCGAGGGGCATCCGTGGCTGACAGCGGCAACCTGGCCGGGCTGAGCCTTGCCGCAGTTGAACGCTCCGCCGAGCCGCCACGTGGACGGCCCGCCGACGGCTTCCATGGAATTCCAGAAGTCGGTGGTGGTGGCCTGGTAGGCGACGTCGCGCAGCTGGCCATCGAGCCGACCGTTCCGGATGCGGAAGAACCGCTGACCGGTGAACTGAAAGTTGTAGCGCTGCATATCAATCGACCAACTCTTGTCACCGACGATGTAGATACCGTTGTCCACCCGGCTGATCAGATCGTCGGTGCTGAGATCCTCGGTGCCGGGCCGCAATGACACATTGGGCATCCGCTGGATCGGCACGTGGTGGGCGGAGTCGGCGTACGAACACCCGTTGGAGCGCGCTTTCCCGAGTCGTTTGGCGAACACCCGGTCCAGTTGATAGCCGACGAAGATGCCGTCACGAACGAGGTCCCAACTCTGCGATGCCACCCCCTCGGCGTCGTAGCCGATCGTGGCCAGGCCGTGGTCGACGGTTCGATCGGCGGTGACGTTCATGACCGGCGAGCCGTAGCGCAGGGTGCCGAGCTTGTCCGGGGTTGCGAATGAGGTGCCGGCGTAGGCAGCTTCGTAGCCGATCGCCCGGTCGTACTCGGTGGCGTGGCCGATGGACTCGTGGATGGTCAGCCAGAGGTTGGTGGGGTCGATCACCAGGTCGGTCGGGCCGGCGGTGACGCCAGGCGACTTAGTCTTCTCGGCCAGCAGGGTGGGCAGTTCAGCCAGTTCACCCGACCAGTCCCAAACCGTGTCGTCGGTCAGGGTCTCCCAGCCACGGCCGGTAGGCGGGGCACACGTCCGCATCGATTCGAAGCTGCCCGCTGCGGCGTCGACGGCCACCGCCTCCAGTGCCGGCATGGTCCGGACCCGCTGCTGGGTGATCGACGAACCGAACGTGTCGGCGTAGAAAGTCTGCTCCTTGACCGTATTCACCATCGCCGAGACGTGATCCACCCCGTCGGACGCGAGTAGGCGGCTGGAGTACTCCCCCAGCAGCGCGACTTTCTCGTCGGTGCGGATCGCGAACGGGTCGATCCGGTAGTCCGACACCCACGCAGCGTCGGTGTAGACCGGTTCGTCGGCCAGTTCGATCCGCTCGGCATTCAGCGCGGCCAAGGTGACCGCGACACCTACCGCATGGCGCGCCGAGTCGGCGGCGATATCGGGGCGCAGTCCGGCGTGTGAGGCAAAGCCCCAGGTGCCGTCGACGATCACCCGCACCGCCAGACCCACCTCGCGGTCCAGCACCGCGGACTCCAGCTCGCCGTCGCGCAGTTGCACGATCTCGGTCGTAATCGCGTGGACTCGCAGGTCGGCATAGCTTGCGCCGCCGGCGATCGCGGCAGAGAGCGCGGCATCGGCCAGCAGATTGAGCGGCAGGGCCAGGAAGTCTTCGTCAACGCCACGCACAACATGGGCGCCGGTTCGATGGGAACTCACCGATCCACCGTAGTCGGGGGCTTTAATGACACAGGTGAATAGTCGGCGTATTCGCTCGACGCTGCTGGGGTACGGGCTACTTGCGCCGAGCCTGTTCGGGGTGGTGTGTTTTCTGCTGCTGCCGATGCTGGTTGTGGTGTGGCTCAGCCTGCATCGCTGGGATCTGCTCGGGCCGATCCGCTATGTGGGCCTGGCCAATTGGCGTTCGGTCCTCACCGATCCAAGCTTCGGCAATTCCCTGTTGGTCACCTGTGCGTTCATCGCGATCGTGGTGCCGACTCAGATCGTGCTCGGCCTGGCGGCGGCGGCCATGCTGGCCCGGGAACTGCCCGGCACCGGGGTGTTCCGGGCGCTCTATGTGATCCCATGGATCTGCTCCCCCCTGGCCGTCGCGGTGCTGTGGCGCTGGATCCTGGCCCCCACCGACGGCGCAGTCAGCACACTGCTGGGCCGGCGCATCGAATGGCTCACCGACCCGGGCGTGGCCCTGCCGGTGGTCTCAGCGGTGACGGTGTGGACCAACGTCGGATATGTGGCGCTGTTCTTCCTGGCCGGCATCCTGGCCATTCCCCCGCAGATCCACGCTGCCGCGCGCATCGATGGCGCCAACTCCTGGCAGCGGTTCTGGCGGATCACCATGCCGATGCTGCGACCCACCTTCTTCTTCGTCTCGGTGACCGGGGTGGTCAGCGCCGCGCAGGTCTTCGACACCGTCTACGCGCTCACCGGCGGCGGCCCGGCCGGCCGCACCGACCTGGTGGCACACAGCATCTACGCGGAGGCTTTCGGCGCCGCCGCGATCGGACGGGCGGCCGTGATGGCACTGGTGCTGTTCGTCGTTCTCGTCGGAGTCACCATCGTCCAGCACCTCTACTTCCGGCGACGGATCAGCTATGACCTCACCTAGCCGCGGGAACACAGTGATTTACACCGGATTGTTGATCGCCGCGGTACTGACGGTGGCGCCGTTCGCCCTGAGCCTGCTGACGTCGGTGACCTCGGCGAGGCAGTTCGCCACCGACACACCGCTATCGCTGCCAAGCCCGCCGACCCTGTCCAACTACACCGCACTCGGAGATGCCGGCTTCGGCCGGGCGCTGGTGGTCACCGCACTGATGACAGCAATCATCACCCTCGGTCAGCTGACCTTCTCGGTGCTGGCCGCCTACGCCTTCGCTCGACTGGAGTTCCCCGGCCGCGACACCTTGTTCTGGGTGTACGTCGCGACGCTGATGGTTCCCGGCACGGTGACGGTGGTGCCGCTGTATCTGATGATGGCGGAGATGGGACTGCGCAACACGTTCTGGGCGCTGGTGCTGCCGTTCTTGTTCGGCTCGCCCTATGCCATCTTTCTGTTGCGCGAATACTTTCGGGCCATCCCCGCCGATCTGCTCAACGCCGCCAAACTGGACGGTGCCAACACCCTCGACGTGATTGTTCACGTGGTGCTGCCGGCCAGTAAGCCGATCCTGGCCACCCTCACGCTGATCACCGTAGTCTCGCAATGGAACAGCTTCATGTGGCCATTGGTCATCACCAGCGGCGGGCGGTGGCGGGTGCTGACCGTGGCTACCGCGGGATTGCAGTCCCAGTACAACGCGCAGTGGACGCTGGTGATGGCAGCGACGACGGTGGCGATCGTCCCACTGGTCGTGCTGTTCGCGATATTCCAGCGCCACATTGTGCGCTCGATCGTGGTCACCGGACTCAAATGATCACCCGGCCGCGGTCTTCGATGCTGGTGCTGGTGGCACTGCTCACCATCACCGCCGTGCTGGCCGGCGTGGTGGTATGGCTTGGCCGCACCGCAGATCCGGCAGGTAAGACGATCGTCACCGTGCGACTGTGGGACGAGCAGGTGGCTGCCGCCTACCGCGAGTCATTCGCCGAGTTCAGCCGCACCCGCCCCGATATTGAGATCCGCACGAACCTGGTGTCCTATGCCACCTACTTCGACACGCTGCGCACCGACGTCGCCGGCGGGGGTGCCGATGACATCTTCTGGATCAACAACTCGCACTTCGCCGAGTACGCCGACAACGGCCGTCTGATGGCCGTCACCCCATCACCGGAGTGGGACAGCTCAGTCATCGACCAGTTCACCCGAACCGGTGTGCTGTGGGGCGTGCCGCAACTCACCGATGCCGGGATCGCGCTGTACTACAACGCCGATCTGCTCGCCGCCGCCGGCATCAACCCTGCCACGCTCGGCGAGGCTCGCTGGGATACCGACCCGAGTATCGACACGCTGCGGCCACTGCTGGTCCGGCTCACCGTGGATGCGAACGGGAAGACCGCCGCCGAGAGTGGATTCGATGCCCGACGGATCCGCCAGTGGGGCTATAACGCCGCCAACGACCTGCAGGGCATCAACCTCAACTACATCGGCTCCGCAGGCGGGGTGTTCGCCGAGGGCGACCGGTTCGCCTTCGATAACCCGCAGACCGTCACCGCATTTCAGTACGTGGTCGACCTCATCAACACCGACACTGTCGCACCGCCGGCATCGGACACCAACGACAACGGTGACTTCTCCCGCAACCAGTTCCTGTCCGGGCGGATGGCGGTATTCCAGTCCGGCACCTACAACCTGGCCCAGGTCGCCGAGCAGGCGGATTTCAACTGGGGTGTGGCGATGTTGCCGACCGGACCGGCCGGGCGGGTCAGCGTCACCAATGGGATTGTGGCGGCGGGTAATCCCGCGACGCGCCACCCCGGGGCTGTTCGCGCGGTTCTGGACTGGCTGGGCAGTGCGGCGGGTAACGCATTCCTGGGCCGGCGCGGCGCGGCTATCCCGGCGGTGCGCCCGGCGCAGCGAGCCTACTTCGACTACTGGTCGGCCAAGGGGGTCGACGTGACACCGTTCTTCGCCGTCCTTGACGGGCCACGGATCGAGGCGCCGGGAGGTGCCGGTTTCGGAGCCGGATATCAGGCCATCAAGCCGTACTTCGATGAAATGTTCCTCGGGCGACGGCCGGTCGCCCAAACCCTGGCGGCCGCGCAGCAGGCCGCCAACACCGCCGCGCAACGCTAACCCAGACCCCTGATCTCCAACACGATCGCCAGCGCACACACCCCTGCGCAGATCGATAGGGCCACCCAGTCTGCCGGACGGGGCCGTGACGGCGCAGCGGCGATCTGCCCGGTACCGCCCCGGGCAGTGATGGCATCGCCCATCTCATCGGCACGACGCAATGCGACAGTGACGCCGGCGGCGAGCAGATCGACCATCTCGGTCAACCAACGTCGGCGTTTAGCCCGGCCATCGGGCAGTACCGGGCGCGGTCGCAACCGGCGCGCGGCATAGAGCAAGCGGAACTCCTCAAGCAGCATCGGAAACGCTCGCAATGCCAACGCCAGCGCCACAGCCCAATCCTCAACCGGAAATCGCAACGGCCGCAGCGGCCGGCCCAGGGTGGCGATCGCGGGTGCGACATCGGCAACGTTCGTCGTCCACGACACCATCGCCCCGAGCGCGAGCAGCACGATCGACAGCGCGGTGAAGCGCAAGAACTTCAGCAGCCCACCGACTTCGAGATCGGCCGACCACAGATGCAACACCGGCTCACCGCCACCCAACGTGGCCAGGACACAGCCGATCAGCAGGAGAATCCATAGCCACCGCGGGATCGACGGCAACGCGCCGCGCGGGATGTGCGCTAGCCGCGCCGCCACACCCACCAGTACCGCCATCAATGCGATCACGATCCAGCCGGGATAGAACGCAAGCACCAACGAAATGACAAACACCACAATGAGTTTGGTTCCGGCCCACAACTCGTGGATGACGGATGTACCGGGGACCGGGCGCAGAAGCACCACCGGCCGTCGCTGGCGGGCTGCGCTCATGGCAGACCTCCGGCTGAACCGGTCGCCTGAACCGCTGACGCAACCACACCATTTTCCAGATGGAGGATGCGCGGGCACAGTTCCTCCAGGCCGGCGAAGTCGTGCGAAATCACCACGACCGTCAGCCCGGCATTGCGGCGCAGATCGGTCAGCAGATGCAGCAGTCCGCGCTGGCTGGCGGCATCCAGGCCCGCCAAGGGCTCATCAAGGATGAGCGCCTGCGGCCACCGGGCGAGCAGACCGGCCATTACCACCCGACGCATCTGGCCGCCGCTGAGCTGGTCTACGCGGCGGCGAGCCAGCGACCCGTCAAGGCCGACCGTCGCCAACGCCGACATCACCCGGCCGGTATCCCAGGGTGAAAACCCCGCGGCAGAAGCAACTTCGAGGTCCACTCTGCTGCGCAGCAGTTGAAGACGCGCGGCTTGGAAAGCAATTGCGACGTCGCCAACGTGCTCGTGGGCCGGACGGCCCCGAACCAGACACGAACCTGTGGTCGGCTTCGTGAGACCGGCCATGATCCAGGCCAGTGTCGATTTGCCGGAGCCGTTGCCGCCGTGAATCAGGACACCGTCGCCCTCATTGACGGTGAAGCTGATGTCGCGCAGTGCGGTCTTCGCCCAGGGCGTGTCGTTGCCGTACACGTGGCCGACACCGTCCAGTTGCAATACCGGGAGAGCGCTGTTCGATGTGACAGCGCTGTTCGATGTGACAGTGCTGTTCGATGTGACACCGGGCGTGGGGATTGGCGTAGGGGCAGGTACCGCGGCGCTACCCACCATGACCATGTTGTCGACTGAGTCACTGAGATTCACGGTCCGGTCAGCGATGGCGGCCTCGTTGTTGTAGTGCGTGATGTGGATCAGCGCCATCTGGCGGCGATCAGCGAGGCCCGACAGCACGTCCAGCAGACCCTCTCGGCCCCGCTGATCGACCATGCTGGTGATCTCGTCGGCGATCAGCACCGACGGCTGGCGGGCGAGGGCGGCTGCAACGGCCAGCCGTTGAAGTTCACCGCCGGACAGCCCGCCGGTATCTCGCTCCTCCATACCGGCCAGACCCACTTCACCCAGCAGCCTGCCCACATCGGTGTGGGTTCCCGGCGGTAGGCCCCACACCACATCGTCGGCGACCCTGGTACCCAGCACCTGGCTCTCGGGATGTTGCATGACTACTGCGGTGCCGCCCAGCTGACCCAACCCGACCGTGCCAGGACGGTCGATGCGCCCCGAGCTCGGCTCGCGTCCACACAGCAACAGCATCAAGGTGGTCTTGCCCGACCCGTTGGCGCCGATGACCGCGACGTGTTCGCCGGTTTCAATCGTCAGGCTCACTGGCCGAAGTGCATCGTGGTCGGCGCCCGGATACCGAAAACGCGCCTCGCTCAGACGAACTGGAAGCGGTGCAACCGGACCCATCTCGGTCAGGGCATCGAGCTTGTGGACATCAGGTATACCCCGCAGCCGTTCCAGTACCCGCGACAGCGCCCACCACCCGACCAGAGAAACAATCATCATCGTGAAGATTGCGTAGCCCATCAGCAGTACCGGCCAGTACTGCAGTGCCGTGGCGAACATGGCGCGTGTTTGCGCGGCGGACTGGCGGAACGGTTCGAACTGCGACATCACCGATATCACGCCGTCGACATTGGCGGTCATCGCCTCGAAGGTCAGCGTGCGCAACCGGGCGAGCACGGTGAGCGCGGCGATGATCCACAGACCGTTGAGAATCCCGGCGACCACGGACACCGCGATCATGGTTAGCGTGCCCCCGCCGCGGCGCTTGATGATGCCGGTTGCCCCGCCGACATAGGCGCAGTTGAGCACGATCATGAAGCCGCTGATGCCAGCGATCAGGAAAGCGATCGTTGCCGCGGCGAATGAGGCTGCAAGCAGCACCCGCAACCGATAGCGGTATCCGAGCAGACCCATCGGGACCGTCACCAGGAGCGACACCCCGCCGGCGAAGGGCACGACCACCGACACGATGGCCAACGCTGCGCTGAGCGCCCCCATCACGGCCGCCTGCGCCATCTCGACGGGGGTGAGCGAGCCCACCCGCGGTCCACCCATCGAGGTCATTTCACGATTCTGCCAGCCTGCGCACTCGGGAACCGGAAGCGCGCTCGATCGCGACACCGCATAGATGACCTATGTAAACTCTTACGTGTGTCCGCGAGGAGGGTCGATCCGTCCGGCGCCGGTCTGGGATCTGAATTGCTCACTGCGGTCGCGCGGCTGAACCGACTGGCGACCCAGCGCATCCGACTGCCGCTGCCGTGGGCCCAGGCCCGACTGCTCGGCACCATCGAAGACCGCGGCACGGCGAGGATCTCCGATCTCGCCGAACTCGACCACTGCTCCCAGCCGACGATGACCACGCAGGTGCACCGCCTGGAGGAAGCCGGCTTAGTGGCCCGCGCCCGCGACCCCGAGGACGCACGCGCGGTGCGGATCAGCATCACCGAGAAGGGCTCCCAGGTCTTGGCCCACGTCCGTACTGATCGCGCGGCGGTAATCGATCCGCGCATCAAGGGGCTCTCGCAGCAGGACCGAGATGCACTGTCGAGAGCCATGGATGTCCTGCACCGCCTCATCGACGACATCTCGACGGGCACGACGTAGAAATCGTCTACATCCAGACGGCTGCTTTGTCGCTGTCCGGCGGTCGGGCCAGCGGGTGCCCGCGACCGAGCAGATTTCCGGTGATGATGCTGCAGAGCCGGTACATCGGAATATCGAAGATGCTGTTGTTCATCGGCTCCTCGATGAACCGGCCGAGGCGCTCGGCCACGACGAACACAGTCATCAGCAGGAGGCCCACAACGATACTGGCGACGGCGTGGCCGCTGGAGTCGAGCCGATTGAAGGCCATGATCCCGAAGAACCACGCCAGCATGCGAATGAAGAAGTCGTAATGAATCGGAAAGGGCTCGTTGCGAATTCGCTCCAGCCCACTTTGTGCAGTCGCCGACCCGGTGTTCGCCGCCATCAGCATCACCCGCGCCTGCTGATCGATGTGACCGCCGGCGGCCAGGGTCTGCACATCGGCTGCCTGCAGATTGAGCAGCTCGGTGGAATCAGTATCCGGTGGATCCTCGGCCGTCAGCTCGATCACGCCGGGCGGCGGCTCAATTCCCCGCATCTCAGCAGCCAGCTGCCAGCAGTACCGGACCTGCCGTCGGCGCATCCGGTCCAGGATCGGGGCCATGACGGGGGATCCGTTGTCGACGGCGGTGAGGCCGTTGTGCAAGACACGCGAGTTGATGATCTGGCCGCCCCACAGGGTCCGGGCCTCCCACCATCGGTTGTAGGCGGTGGTGTTGCGGAAGCCGATGAACACCGATGCGGCGATGCCCAGCACCGACAACACCGCCGCGGCGTAATCGATCTGGTTCGCGTCGGGTACCGGCACCAACAGCCCCGCGACGATCAGGATCGCCAGCAGGTCGTATCGCAGTTGCCACAACACCAACCCGGCCACCTTGACCGCGCCGAGGCGGCCAACCGGTCTAATCACTGGAGCGTGCCGATGAGTGCGTCCGCCGGTCTAATGGCGGCCCACGTCACCAGTTGTTGTTGCCCGGCAGCGTGTCGCCGGGAGAAAACGGATTGTTCGCCAGGTAGCCCAGGCACGTACCGATCCGACCCGGCATGCACGGCCCACCGCCGATGGTGGGTGCGCCACTGCCGGCCATCTGCCAGCAGTTGCCCGAGTTCGGATCAGCCATGTAGCCCGCAGCGCAGTTCTGGCCGGGGGATGCTGGGACCGGCGGGAAAGCCTGCGACGTTGCCGACGCGAACAACCCAGCGGCGGCGACACTCAGCAGGACTGTGGACGCTCTCAGCCGGTGGGTCATCTCGATGCATCTTTCGTCGGTGGCAGTTGATCTGGACTGAGCCTACCCCGGTCTGGCTCCCCCGGATGGACTCGAACCATCAACCGTGCGATTAACAGTCGCAAGCTCTG
>JBMOKE010000267.1:0-2676 GCA_049315425.1 Mycobacterium sp.
AATCAGGCCTTCATCACCGACGCTCGATCACCGACACCGTGCCGTCGGCGGTATTCGTTACATAGACAGTGTGGGTGTCCGAGTCCACCGCCAGCGAGTGTCCGGAGGCGCTGTTCACGGGGATGGTGGCGGTGACGGTGCGCGTCGGCCCATCGATCACTGACAGCCGTCCCTCTCCGACGACGTAGACGGTGTGAGTGCCCGAATCCACCGCCACGTCGGTGGGGCGCTTGCCGACTGCGACGGTGTCGATCAGCGCGTAGGTTGGTCGTGCCCCCTTCCCGTCCACGACCGAGAGCGTGTTGTCCTCGTCGTTGGTGACGTAGATCAGAAGACTGTCCGGATCCACCGCTATAGCGCCGACGCTGCCCAATCCGGAGATGGTTTCTGTGACTGTGCGCGTGGCACCGTCGATCACCGATACCGTCTTGCCGTCGTCTTTGGTGACGTAGACGGTGTGGCTGCCCGGATCCACCGCCAGCTCTTGCAGGTACGAATGCTTGATGGGCACGCTGCCGGTGATCTCGAGCGTCGACCCGTCGATCACCGTTACGGCGTTGGCCCAGCTGTTGGCGACATAGACGGTGTGGGTGCTCGGATCCACCGCCACCTCCCGCATCGGGGCGTTGCCGGTCATCCCGGGTTTCTCGCCGACGGGCACCGTGGCGGTGACCTTGCGCGTCAACCCGTCGATGACCGACACCGCGTACTCCCGCGGCTGGGTGATGTAGACGGTGTGCGTGCTCGGATCCACCGCCAACTCGCTGCCCTGCACACCGATGGTGGCGGTGACGGTGTGCGTCGTCCCGTCGATCACTGACACCCCGAGGTCGTCGGCGACATAGACGGTGTGGGTTTCCGGATCCACCGCTACCGAGCCGGGGTATTTGCCGACCGGCACGGTGGCGGTAATCCTGTAGGTCGGAGCTCGCTGAGCGGGAGTCGGCCGGATGGGACTCGGCCGGGTGGACTCGCTGGTCGACGGCACACCCGCGCGGGAACTCGCCGCCGAACCCGACCCGCCTGACGAACGCTCACATCCAGACAAGACCACTGCCACGACGACGGCGATAACCGACGGCGCGGCGGTGGGGGCGGGAATCGGCACGAACCACCAACGCCTTCGGGGTACTGTTGATTGTGGGTGCCGCTGCATAACAGGCATGTTTTGTATTACACCCCACCGGTGGTTGCCTTTGCCCGCAAAGGCAGCCAATTAATAGCTGTGAAATGGCCGAACAGTATGTTCTCCTGGGTTCGAATTTGCTTCGGTAAGGGTAGAGCCAGCGACACAGTCGGTTTCTCCGTTCATGCATTTCCTCTCTCGACGGACCCGAGCACTCATTCGGTCTACATCACAACCAGCCCTGACAACGCCGTCGTGGTAATCGATGGGACGAGCCACGCCGTCACTGCGACCGTGCCGTTCCGCGTGAAGCCGTATGACGTGTCCGTGGACCCGGGCACCCACGTTGTATACGTCACTCACACAGACGACGGCACGGTCTCGATCATCGAGAACGTGCCGTAGGCCGGCGAACCATGGAACCCACAGATCGCCTCTGGACCGGTGACACGGAGATCGTCTACGAGACCGCCCGTGGATACGAGTGGTTCGTTGCGGAGTTGGTGGAGTGCTTCGGCGACTTCGGTATCAGTGATCTCAGGGAGATCTGGCACCGCCCAGATGACGACTTACCGTTTATCGAGTTGGTCTTCCGCCACGATGACGAGATCCACCACTGCTGGATGCAGCGGCGCAACGATTTCCTCGATCCGCACCTGTTGGATGTGTTCAATGCGGTTATCGGGGGAACCCGACGGTTTGTGTGGAATCACACTGGCGACGCTGTCGAGGTACGCCTCGTGGAAACCGGGCCCTAGGCCGGGAATCGTCATTTCCCTCTAGGTCGCGCGGTGGCGATAAACGCGCCGTCGGCGTGGAGATCCGGTCCGCGTGATCCGGAGAACCAGCGGTGGGCGCAACTAGCATCGGGCCATGGTGATTCCGCTGAAGTACGTCCGAATCTTCGTCGACGCCGACGGCCACTCACACTTCGAGGACTGTGAGTTGCCGCTGGAAACCCGCGACTACGCTCCGCCGACCACGCCCCTGGAGGCCTCCGCCTTCATACCGGCCGAGGGATTCGCGGTGGTTCGCTTTGCTCCCGACTGGTCGGGTCCGTGGCATCCGTCGCCGTACCGGCAGTGGTTCTTCATGATGTCGGGTTCGCTCACCGTGACCGTCGGCGACGGAACGGAGCGCACAGTCTGTGCCGGCGATACCGTCCTGCTCGAAGATATGGGCACCCGGGGTCACTTGACGCGCACCAACGGGGAACAGCAGGCCGTCGCGGTAGGCGTGCGAGTGCCCGAACCCGGATGATGCAGTTCGGCCGGACTAGCGCTGCTCGCCAGTGCCGGGGTGGTACCCCGTCCGGTGGTGGGTCAGCGCTTCGCGGGCCTCGCGTTCAACGAGCAGGGGCACGAACTCGCGAATCTTTGCGCCGTCGAAACCGGCATGCAGGGTCTGGACAACACGAGCGATGTCGGCAGTGGAGCAATCGGGGTAGTTGGCCGCTACCCGCGCAATCACCTCGCCGATCTGCGTGGCTTCGTCTGTCTGCACCATGACCTCAATGTCCAAGGGTTGTGAGCCGAGCCACTAGGGTCTAT
>JBMOKE010000268.1:0-2659 GCA_049315425.1 Mycobacterium sp.
TATGACGCGGTGGCATGCCTTGTCGCCGCCGGTGTCCTGGTTGGAGTCACCACATATCGGCGGGCCCGCCGTCCACCGCGTTTCGCGCGTGCACTGCTGGACGTTATCGTCATCAGCGGCCCAGGGTCGGTGGCGTTCATTGCCTGGGCGATCGCGAGTTGGTTGATCACCGGAGAGGGCTTCGCGCAGTTCACGTCTCAGTATGGGAATGCGGCGATTCTGAAGCAGTCCGGAACCGAGTCGGTGGGAGCCGGTAGCGGTTTGGTGTTCGCCGCCACCTGCATGCTGCTCTTGGCGCCGGCTCTGGTGCCACTGGGTGTGTGGGCAGGACTCCTTCGCTGGCGTCAGCCCAACTGGGGGATGCTGGCGCCACCGGTTGCGATCTACGGTGCCGCGCTGGCTTTCCAGACGCTGACCTACGCCGCCGGAGCCACCTTTCCCTTCCTGCGCTTCTACATCATCGCAATTCCGTTCGCGGCAAGCCTGGCACTGCTCGCCGTCCCAGACGGCACCCTGGTGGCCCCGGTCCGGCGGGGCCGCAACGCTTTACCGGCTACCGCCCTACAGCCGACTGCCGGTCACCGTTTCGGATACGCCGGTGCGGTGCTGGCCTTCGCGATGTGTGTGCCAGTGGCCGGGTGGGGGATGAGCCTGCCGCGCTACGCGCCGCAGGAGTATGCCCTCGGCGCGTTGATCAACCCCGATCCCGACAGCGTGAGCCCACTCAAGGCGGCCGAGTATCGCATCGCCCGGACCTTCTCCACCGAACGGGAGATCGCCCGCTACCTGGACGCGCTGAACCTTCCCGACAGTTCCGTCATCACCGACACCGTGTTCGGCTTCGCCGTCGTTGCCGCGTCGACCCGACCCAGGGTCTTCGTGATCACCTCCGATCCGGACTTCGTCCGGATTCTCAATGACCCTGCCGCCGCCCGGATCCGGTATCTACTGGCGGTGCCACCCACCGGACGGGGGGTTTCCGATGCGCTTAATCGGCGCTTCCCGACCCTGTATGGCAGCGGCGCCGACATCTCGACACTGGAGTTGGAGATCCCGAATGACGGAGACGGCCAGCCCAACTGGCGGCTATACCGGGTCAACGATCCAGTCCCTGCCGTATAGCGGCGCAGCGGGTAATCTCCGGTCTCATGGCAACTGAGTTCACCGGCAAGATCGCCCTCGATATTCGCGACTCCGAACCGGACTGGGGCCCGTACGCGGCGCCGACGGCGCCGGAGAACGCGCCCAACGTGCTCTACGTCGTCTGGGATGACGTCGGGATCGCCACCTGGGACTGCTTCGGCGGACTTGTCGACATGCCCGCGATGACCCGCATCGCCGAACGAGGTGTGCGGTTGACCCAGTTCCACACCACCGCACTGTGCTCACCCACCCGGGCGGCACTGCTCACCGGTCGTAACTCCACAACGGTGGGTATGGCCGTGGTGGAGGAATTCACCGAGGGATTCCCCGGTATCAACGGCCGCATCCCCGATGACACCGCGCTGATCTCCGAGGTGCTCGCGGAACAGGGGTACAACACCTACTGCGTCGGCAAGTGGCATATGACCCCGCTGGAGGAGTCCAGCCTGGCCGCCACCAAACGGCACTGGCCGCTGTCGCGGGGATTCGAACGGTTCTACGGATTCCTCGGCGGCGAGACCGACCAGTGGTACCCGGAGTTGGTTTACGACAATCACCCCATCGAAGCGCCCGCCACTCCCGAAGAGGGCTACCACCTGTCGAAGGACCTGGCCGACAAGACCATCGAGTTCATCCAGGACGCGAAGGTGATCGCACCGGACAAGCCGTGGTTCTCCTACCTGTGCCCCGGTGCCGGGCATGCGCCGCACCACGTGTTCAAGGAGTGGGCGGACAAGTACGCGGGCCGCTTCGATATGGGCTACGAGCGCTACCGTGAAATCGTACTGGCCAACCAGAAGAAGCTTGGTGTGGTTCCTGCCGACACCGAGTTGTCGGCGATCAATCCGTATCTCGATGTCAAGGGCCCCAACGGGGAACCCTGGCCGTTGCAGGACACCGTGCGACCCTGGGACGGGTTGTCCGATGAGGAGAAGCGGCTGTTCTCCCGGATGGCAGAGGTATTCGCCGGCTTCCTGTCCTACACCGATGACCAGATCGGCCGAGTGCTGGACTATCTGGAGGCCTCCGGTCAATTGGACAACACCATCGTCGTCGTGATCTCCGATAACGGCGCCAGTGGCGAAGGCGGACCCAACGGAAGTGTCAACGAAGTCAAGTTCTTCAACGGCCTCATCGACACCGTCGAGGACAGCATGCGGTTCTACGACGAACTCGGCGGACCGCAGACCTACAACCACTATCCGATCGGTTGGGCGATGGCGTTCAACACGCCCTACAAGCTCTACAAGCGATACGCCTCGCACGAGGGTGGAATCGCCGATACCGCGATCATCTCCTGGCCCAAGGGGATTCGGGCGCACGGTGAATTCCGCGATAACTACGTCAACGTCGCCGATATCACCCCGACCATCTATGACCTGCTGGGTATCACCCCGCCCGAGACGGTGAAGGGGATCCCGCAGAAGCCGCTGGAGGGTGTGAGTTTCAAAGCCGCACTGGATAATCCGACAGCCAAGACCGGCAAGGAGACCCAGTTCTACACCATGCTCGGGAC
>JBMOKE010000269.1:0-2654 GCA_049315425.1 Mycobacterium sp.
GCTGCGCAGGCGCTCGAGGGCTGCTCGCCCGAGCCTGCGGGTAGGCCGCTCGAGGCACCCGGTGACGGTGTGCCCAGATGGATGGTCGTCGCCGCGCCGCCGTAATACGGTGACGCGGAACAGAATCCGGCTTACAGGCCAGCTCGTCCGCCCCTACGCGCCTCCCGCACGCTGCGGCGCAGGGCTCTGAGTGCTTCGTCGAGTTGCGCGCGACACCGATCGCCCACCTCGGCCTTCTGCTGGTAGAGCACCCCGTAGGTGAAGGTGTCCTCGCCGGCCGCGTGCGCGGCGTCCGCCTGCCGCAACAGGTGGGTGCGGCTGATCACGCTGTCCTGGTGATCCCCAAGCAGGGTTTGGATGATCTTGGAACGGCTGGCCACCTTGGTATCACCGGTGGCTGCGGCGACATAGCGAAGTCGCTTGGCGGCCTTGCGGATTCGGTGCAGCGCATCGTCGTGACTGGTCTCATCGGCCGTCCGCGAGGCCTTGGTGGCCTTGCGGACCCGTTGGTAGCTCGATGCGATGGTGGCCGGCGGATGGTCATCCTCGCCCGCGGGGGTTTGGATCACGACGAGTCCGTCCAGCGCGTCGAGCAGCCGGAAGTAGCGTGGCGAACGCATCGCCACCCACGACCTGCGCAGCCCGGACTGATACTGCCGACGGGCGCCGTCGACCAGCCGTTCGCGCACCGGTCCGCGCACGAGGTCCGGCGCCAATGCGTCCAGGGCCTTGGCATAGCTCTCGGCCAGCACCTCGGCGTCGCGGGCTGTGCCCAGTACGCCAGCAAGCTCGCGCAGTTCACCGAGCACCCAGGCGTCGTCGTTGATGCCGAACGCCTCCTCGGATGCCTGCAGCAGGCTTCGGATCTGGCGGGTGGCCACCCGCATCTGATGCACCGAGTCGGGGGCATCGGCGCGGACTGCGCGGTCCCACACCAGCAGCAGTTCGATCTGTTCGGCGACTGCGCGGTGCACGGGATCGGCGGGCGGTGCCGCACCGGCCCGGGTGACGTCGCCGAGTGCTTTCGCGAGCTTGGATCCGTGACCGGCCACTGCCGCGCCGGCATCGAGGAGCCGATTGCACAGCCGGCTCAGAATGTCCTCGGCGTCATCGATGTGGCCGTCGGAGAGTTCCAACTCCCATTCCCGCCACTGCTGTTCGGTACCGGTGCTGGCGTCGTGCGAGTCGATGCTCCAGGCGTGGACGCGGTCATCGCAGAACTCAGCCAGCGCGGCACCATCGGGTCCGTAGAGCAGGGTGACATCGCGGACCGTGGAGATACGGGCCACCGGCACCAGTGCGCGGCCGCGGACGATGGCGGCAACGGTGTCGATCAATTCGCCGGGTACATCGGCGGCACCGGTGTCAGGACCCAGTGGAGCGTGGACCTCGGTCCGTGCGTCCGGCCCGGCCGGCAGCTT
Organism: Mycobacterium sp.; assembly: GCA_049315425.1. Classification (GTDB taxonomy): domain Bacteria; phylum Actinomycetota; class Actinomycetes; order Mycobacteriales; family Mycobacteriaceae; genus Mycobacterium. Next base: position 1,422 of record JBMOKE010000269.1, read on the forward strand.
GAGGTGCCAGCCGGCATCGGGTCCGCCGGTGCGACGGCGCAGCGTCACGCGCCGTGCGGAGAGATCATGGCCCGCGGTATCGAAGTACACGGCCTCCAGGGTCTGCGCCGGCAGTCGATCGGCCCGGGTGACCATGGCCAGACCGTCGAACGACGGTGTCACGGCACGATCGTCGACGTCGAATTTGCGCTCGACCTCAAGATGCCGGGATGAGCCGCCGGACTTCGCCATTTCCACCCTTCACGTCCACCCGCCCACGAAACAAGACAGAGCAGGGCTGGATATCGTCGCACAGGAAAGTGAATAGCCGCACCGGCCCACCGAGCGGCTAGAAGCTGTGCTCCTCGGCGGGAAAGGCTCCGCTGGCAACCTCGTTCGCGTACTGCGTTGCCGCACGGCGCAGTTCGCCGCCGACGTCGCCGAAACGCTTGACGAACTTGGCGGTCTTGCCGCTGGTGAGCCCGGCCATGTCCTGCCACACCAGCACCTGGGCGTCGCAGTTGCGGCCTGCGCCGATGCCAATCGTAGGAATGGTCAGCTTGCCGGTGATCTGCGTCGCCAGTTCGGCCGGCACCATCTCCATCACTACAGCGAACGCGCCGGCTTCGGCCACGGCGATCGCATCGGCGATGGTTTGCTCGGCAGCGTCGCCCCGGCCCTGCACCCGGAATCCGCCCAGGCTGTTGATGCTCTGCGGGGTGAATCCGATGTGGGCCATCACCGGGATGCCGGCGGCGGTCAGGGTGGCGATCTGATCAGCGACACGTTCGCCGCCCTCCAATTTGACCGCGTGCGCCCCGGCCTCCTTGAAGAACCGGGTGGCGGTGGCCAGCGCCTGGGCCGGGCCGCCCTCATAGCTTCCGAACGGTAGATCCGCCACCACCAGCGCGTGCTCGGCGCCGCGCACCACCCCGCGCACCAAGGGAATGAGCTCGTCTGCGGTGATCGGCACGGTGGTGTCGTAGCCGTAGACGACGTTCGCCGCGGAATCACCGACCAGCAGCACAGGAATGCCGGCCTCGTCGAGGAGCCGGGCGGTGGAGAAGTCGTAGGCGGTGAGCATCGCCCACTTGTGGCCTTCGACCTTCATCCGCTGAAGATGGTGGGTGCGGATCCTGGTGCGAGGTTCGGTGTGCGCAGTGGCTGTCCCGCCGTAGAGCGTCTGCTCTGACATGGTTGTCCCCATTGTTTGTCGGGTCGATCCTCGTGGCCTGTCTCGGGTCCCCGGGTTCG
>JBMOKE010000069.1:0-11887 GCA_049315425.1 Mycobacterium sp.
GGTGGCGCGCTCACCGGCTAACTCTGCCATCCTGGTCATCTGACCGGGTGGGACAACCGAGTCGCCTGCCTCGATCAGCAATACCGGAGCTTTCACGGCCCGCCACTGAGACCAGTAGTCCCTGGTCCCCCACTCGGCCGCGATCGCGATCCAGTTCTGCGGCTTGCCGTGCAGACGCCAGCCGGTCGGCGTGCGGTCAAAAGCCTCCAGGAAGTACCGACCGGCGACAGGTCCGAATTCAGCTAAAACCGTTTCGGCAGAATCGAACTCCTCGGGCAGTGCATGCAACCATGGCTCCCATTGCCCAACGGTTCGACCAACGAAATCAGCCGCCATATCCTCGACCACCAACGCGCCCACCAGGTCGGGTCGCGCCGCAGCCAAACACCACGAATGCAGCCCGCCCATAGAGTGGCCGATCAGTGTCGCGGGCGCCCCAAGTGCGCCGACGGCCACCGCCAGCTCGGCGACAAAGCGCTCCGTACTGATCGGCTCGGCATCGTCGACATCACACCCGCGATGCCAGGGCGCGTCGTAGGTGTAGACCGAGCCGAGCCGGGTCAACCAGGGCAACTGACGCGACCATGTGCTGCCCCGGCCCATCAACCCGTGGACGAGCACGAGCGGCCGACCGGTACCGCCGCGGTGGGTCAGGGCAGAGCTCACCGTCCTATCTTGGCCTGAGTCGGCCGTTTGGCGGGCGCGGTAGCCTTGGCGTCATGACCGTGGTGAAGATCAACGCAATCGAGGTGCCGCCGGGTGCCGGCCCCGAGTTGGAGAAACGTTTCTCCAACCGCGCCCATGCGGTCGACAACCAGCCGGGCTTCCTCGGGTTCCAGTTGCTCCGGCCGGTCAAGGGCGACGACCGCTATTTCGTCGTCACCCAGTGGGAGTCCGAGGAGGCCTTCCAGGCCTGGGCCGCGGGCCCGGCAATAGCCGCCCACGCAGGTGAGCGAGCCAACCCGGTATCCACCGGTTCTTCGCTGCTCGAGTTCGAGGTTGTGCTGGACGTTGCCCGGTCCAACGCGCAGGGCTAGCGCGCGCCAACCCTTCCGGCGGGCGGTGGCATTAGCCACCACGATGACAATTGCGGCCGGACTGATGACCGGCTGTGCGCCTCCGAGTGCACCTGCAGCCAACCCCGGTGTACGGATCGAGACGAACACCCCGCAAGGTGTGCGGGCCAAGCAGGTCATGGACATGTTGAACTCTGACTGGCCCATCGGACAGGTCAGCGTCCAGACGTTGGCCGCCCCCGACATGGTGGACCCGATCGAGGCGACCATGGAGTCATTGTGGTGGGACCGCCCCTACACGCTGACGGGGGTGGAAATCGGCGCGGGCTCGGCTCGACTGCATCTGCTCACTTCGTTCGGATCGCGCGAGGACATCGAACTGCGAACCAATGACCAGACCATGGTGAGTCGGATGGTGGTCACCCCCCAGAAGCCGGCGATCAACTCCTGGCACGATATCGACGCCGCCCTGAGTCAAACCGGGGCCCGCTACTCGTATCAGGTCTCCAAGGTCAACGATGGAAACTGCGACAAGATCGCGGGCACCAACACCGCTGAATCCCTCCCCCTCGCTTCGATTTTCAAAACATACGTACTTTTCGCCGTCGAGGACGCTGTGCTCGCCGGAACGCTGCGTTGGAATGACACGCTGACCATCACCAGTGAGGCCAAAAAGCTCGGCTCCTCGGGATTCGACAAACTCCCTGCCGGCTCGCAGATCACGGTCCGCCAGGCGGCAGGCAAGATGATCGCCACCAGTGACAATATGGCCACCGACCTTTTGATCGAACGCCTCGGGACTACAGCCATCGAGCAGGCACTGGTTCGTGCCGGTCACCATGACCCCGCCAGCATGACGCCCTTTCCCACCATGCGTGAACTTTTCTCAGTGGGCTGGGGCAATCCGGACGTCCGCGAGCAGTGGAAGACGGCCACTCCCGCCGACCGGGCGGCGTTGTTGAAAGAAGCCAATTCCCGCCCCTACGAACCCGATCCGCAACGCACCCACGCACCCGGCTCCGCCTACGGTGCCGAGTGGTACGGCAGCGCAGAGGACATCTGCCGCGTGCACGCGCGGCTCCAGCACAACGCCGTGGGTCCGGCCGCACCGATACGCGCCATCATGTCCGAGATCCCCGGCATCGACCTGAACCGCACCGAGTGGCCCTATATCGGCGCCAAGGCCGGAAACCTGCCGGGAGACCTGACATTCAGCTGGTATGCGATCGACCGCACCGACCAGGCATGGGTGGTCAGCTTCCAACTGAATTGGCCGCGCTACCACAGCCCCAATGCCGGCGGCTGGGTGATGACGATCATTAAGCAGGTCTTTGCGATGCTGCCGCACTATCGCTGAGACGACTGCGGGCGGTCACCCGAAGATGACCGCCCGCATCTCGTCGGTGGGGTTACTCCGTCGTTGCGACAGCCAGGTCCGGCTCGATCACCTCACGCTTAGGTCCACCGCTGAAGGTGAACTTCACGTCTTCGCCGACCCCTTCGCCATCCCAGTTGTCCACATCGACGGTGACCAGCTGGCCCGGCCGTATCTCATCGAACAGAATCTTCTCGCTCAGTGCGTCCTCGATCTCACGCTGGATGGTCCGGCGAAGCGGCCGGGCACCCAGGACCGGGTCGAAGCCACGCCTGGATAGCAGTGACTTGGCCTTGTCGGTCAGCTCCATCTCCATGTCCTTGGCCTTGAGTTGGACGGACACCCGGTTCACCATCAGATCGACCATCTGGATGATTTCGTCCTGAGTCAACTGGTGGAAGACGATGATGTCGTCGATACGGTTGAGGAATTCCGGCCGGAAGTGCTTCTTGAGCTCGTCGTTGACCTTCTGCTTCATCCGCTCGTAGTTATTGTCGCCGCCACCTTGGGTGAAGCCCAAGCCGACCGCCTTGGAGATGTCGGACGTACCCAGGTTCGAGGTGAAGATCAGCACGGTGTTCTTGAAGTCAACCGTGCGGCCCTGACCGTCGGTAAGACGGCCATCCTCAAGCACCTGCAGGAGGGTGTTGTAGATCTCCTGGTGTGCCTTCTCGATCTCGTCGAACAGCACCACGGAGAACGGCTTGCGGCGCACCTTCTCGGTGAGCTGACCGCCTTCCTCGTAGCCGACGTATCCGGGCGGGGCGCCGAACAGCCGAGACGCGGTGAAGCGGTCGTGGAACTCGCCCATGTCAATCTGGATGAGCGCGTCGGAGTCGCCGAACAGGAATTCCGCCAGCGCCTTGGACAACTCGGTCTTCCCCACACCAGAGGGGCCGGCGAAGATGAACGACCCGGACGGACGTTTGGGATCCTTCAAGCCGGCACGAGTGCGCCGGATCGCCTTGGAGACCGCTTTGACGGCATCTTCCTGGCCGATGATGCGCTTGTGCAGTTCATCCTCCATGCGCAGCAGTCGAGTCGTCTCCTCCTCGGTCAACTTGAAGACCGGAATGCCGGTCCAGTTGCCCAACACCTCGGCGATCTGCTCATCATCGACCTCGGCCACGACGTCGAGATCCCCTGCGCGCCATTGTTTTTCACGCTCAGCACGCTGAGTTACCAGCTGCTTCTCCCGATCCCGCAGTGAGGCCGCCTTCTCGAAGTCCTGCGCATCGATCGCGGACTCCTTCTCCCGGCGAGCGTCGGCGATTTTCTCGTCGAACTCGCGCAGGTCCGGCGGAGCGGTCATCCTGCGGATCCGCATCCGGGCACCTGCCTCGTCGATCAGGTCGATCGCCTTATCCGGTAGGAAGCGGTCATTGATGTAGCGGTCGGCCAAAGTGGCGGCCGCAACCACCGCGGAATCGGTGATCGACACGCGATGATGCGCCTCATAGCGGTCACGCAGGCCCTTAAGGATCTCAATGGTGTGCGCGACCGTCGGCTCGCCCACCTGGACCGGTTGGAAGCGGCGCTCCAGCGCGGCATCCTTTTCGATGTATTTGCGGTACTCGTCGAGCGTGGTCGCACCGATCGTCTGCAATTCGCCGCGCGCCAGCTTCGGCTTGAGGATCGACGCAGCGTCGATGGCGCCCTCGGCGGCGCCGGCACCGACGAGGGTGTGCAACTCGTCAATGAACAAAATGATGTCGCCGCGGGTGTTGATCTCCTTGAGCACCTTCTTGAGGCGTTCCTCGAAGTCGCCGCGGTAACGGCTGCCTGCCACCAGGGAGCCGAGGTCGAGGGTGTAGAGCTGCTTGTCCTTGAGCGTCTCGGGAACCTCGCCGTTGACGATGGCCTGCGCCAGACCCTCGACGACGGCGGTCTTTCCCACACCGGGCTCACCGATCAGTACCGGGTTGTTCTTGGTGCGTCGGCTCAGCACCTGCATGACCCGCTCAATTTCCTTCTCACGGCCGATGACCGGGTCCAGCTTGCCCTCCATGGCCGCGGCGGTCAGATTGCGGCCGAACTGGTCGAGCACCAGCGAGGTCGACGGACTGCCGGCCTCTCCACCACGACCGCCGGAACCGGCCTCCGCGGTTTCTTTACCCTGGTAGCCGCTGAGCAGCTGGATGACCTGCTGGCGGACCCGGGTCAGCTCCGCGCCCAACTTGACCAGTACCTGGGCGGCAACACCCTCGCCCTCACGAATGAGACCGAGCAGGATGTGCTCGGTTCCGATGTAATTATGGCCGAGTTGCAGCGCCTCGCGCAGGCTGAGTTCGAGCACCTTTTTGGCGCGCGGAGTGAAAGGTATGTGTCCGGACGGCGCCTGCTGACCCTGGCCGATGATCTCTTCAACTTGGGAGCGGACGCCCTCCAGCGAGATACCCAGGGACTCAAGCGACTTGGCCGCTACGCCCTCACCCTCGTGAATCAGACCCAGCAGGATGTGCTCGGTACCGATGTAGTTGTGGTTGAGCATCCGGGCTTCTTCTTGAGCCAGGACGACAACCCGCCGCGCACGGTCGGTAAATCTCTCGAACATCGCGTGATACCTGCTCTCCATCACCTGGCGCCGCGGTCGGCACCGCGTACCTTCAAACCACTCTAGTGGGCGGTGCCGGGGGGTGCTCTCCCCTGCTGGCCGTACCCCGCTCAGCGGCGGACATAGCAGTCCAACGCCCAGGACAGCTGATGTGTTTCCCAAATATCGCCGGTGAGTTCTTCGCGTCTAGCGAAACAGTTGTGACGAGGCCATGAAGGGCCGCCGCGGCGCCGGGGCCGGGGAGGACGGAGTGGAGTCTCGGTGGCCGGTCTGAGAAAGTCTAGGTAGCCGCGTGGAATGCGTCGATGATTTCGGCTGGAATACGCCCACGGGTCGAAACTTTGTGACCACTACGACGGGCCCATTCTCGAATTGCGGCACTCTGCTCGCGATCAATCGAGCCGCGACCACGTCCCGAGCCACCGGAGCGCCCTCGCCGCCGGCCACCCACTCGGCGCCCGGCGTCGATCCACTGCTTCAAATCTTCGCGGAGTTTCTTCGCATTCTTGGCGGAAAGGTCGATCTCATAGGCGACCCCGTCGATCGAGAATTCCACCGTTTCATCGGCAGGTCCGTCGCCGTCGAAATCGTCGACGAGAGTGACGGTTACTTTCTTGGCCATGGCTTCCTCGGACTTTCTATGAACAGAGTCAAAACAAGTTCCTCAACACAATGTGCCACAAAAAGATGTCGAACTACAACACGACGGAATCAGGGCAGTTCAGTTACCCTGGCGCCGAACAATCGGGAACAAAACCGTGTCCCGAATTGATAAGCCGGTAAGCACCATCAACAAACGGTCAATACCCATTCCAGTGCCAGTGGTTGGCGGCATCCCGTACTCCATTGCCGCCAAAAAATCCTCGTCGAGTGCCATCGCCTCATCGTCACCGGCCGCCGCCGCACGGGCCTGGGCCTCAAATCGTTCCCGCTGGATTATCGGGTCGACGAGCTCAGAATATCCGGTGGCCAACTCGACGCCCCGGACATAAAGATCCCATTTCTCGGTAACGCCGGCAATAGTGCGGTGCTGGCGCGTCAGCGGTGTCGTCTCGACCGGGAAATCCTTGACGAAAGTTGGCGCCCACAATGCTGCACCAACTGCGTGCTCCCACAGTTCTTCGATCAGCTTGCCGTGACCATAGCCGCGGTCGGGGGGAATCTCGACGCCAAGCCGCCCGGCAATTGCGAGTAAATGTTCTAACGACGTCTCCGGTGTGATCTCCTCGCCAAGGGCTTCGGACAGCGAGGGATACATTTGCACCGACGCCCATTCTCCGTCCAGATCATAAGTGGTGCCGTCCGGCAATGGCACCTGACGGGTTCCGATGGCTTCGTCAGCCACCTCTTGAATAAGTTCCCGCGTGACGATGGCCGAATCGTCGTAAGTCCCCCAGGCCTGATAAGTCTCGAGCATCGCGAATTCTGGTGAATGTGTCGAATCGGCGCCTTCATTCCGGAACACCCGATTGAGTTCAAAGACCTTTTCCAAACCGCCGACGACGCACCTCTTGAGGAACAATTCCGGCGCGATCCGCAGGAACAGATCAGCGTCCAGGGCATTGGAGTGCGTCACGAAAGGCCGGGCCGCTGCACCACCGGCAAGGGTTTGCAAGATCGGTGTCTCCACCTCGAGGAACCCGCGTCGCTCCAGGGAGTTGCGGACCGCACGCACGACTGCGATCCGCTGCCGGGCCACCACTCTGGCCTGGGGACGGACGATCAAGTCGACGTAACGCTGCCGGACCCTCGACTCCTCGCTCATCTCCTTGTGAGCCACAGGCAAGGGGCGCAGGGCCTTGGCGGCCATCTGCCAGGCATCGGCGAGCACCGACAGCTCACCGCGCCGGGAGCTGATCACTTCGCCACCAATGAAGACGATATCGCCGAGGTCGACGTCGGATTTCCAGGAATCCAACGCGTCCGCGCCAACCCCGGCCAGGCTGATCATCGCCTGCAGTTGGGCGCCGTCACCCTCCTGCAGGGTCGCAAAGCACAGCTTGCCGGAGTTGCGGGCGAACACCACGCGGCCCGTCACCCCGACGCGCAAGCCGGTGGTGGCATCGGCCGGCAGATCGGGGTAGGCGGCGCGAATCTCGGCTAGCGAGTGGGTCCGCGGCACGAAAACCGGATAGGGCTCACGGCCCTGGTCCAGCAGATGCTGTCGTTTGTCCTGCCGGATCCGGAACTGCTCCGGAACATCATCGGTGGATTGATGTTCGGATTGGACGGCCTCCGGTGTTTCCGCTTCACTCACGACTTGCCAGCTTAAACGCCCGGTTCGCGGGACGGTTTCAGGCGTCCGCGCTGGGAATCCTGGTTTCGCTCATAGACCATGCGCAGCCCGTCAAGCGTGAGGTGCTTGTCGTAGTGATCGACAGTGTGCAGTTCGGACAGCATCAGCGGAGCAGTGTGCCCCGTTGCCACGACTGTGACGTCGGTGCCGGCGAATCCCTCAACATCCTCGCGAATGCGCGAGACCAATCCGTCGACAAGCCCGGCAAACCCAAAAACTGCACCCGATTGCATGCATTCCACGGTGTTCTTGCCTAGCACCGACCGGGGTCTGGTGAGCTCCACCCGGCGCAGAGCCGCCGAACGGGCGGCCGCGGCGTCCGAGGACAGCTGGACACCCGGAGCGATTGCACCTCCAAGGAACTCGCCCTTCGCTGAGACGACATCGACACAAATCGACGAACCGAAGTCAACAACGATCGCCGCCGACTTGAATTTGGCATGGGCGGCAAGGCAGTTGACGATTCGGTCAGCACCGACCTCCTTGGGGTTGTCGACCAGGAGCGGGATTCCGGTCCGAATGCCCGGCTCGATCAGTACATGCGGAACGCCCGACCAGTACTGATCCAGCATCCCTCGCACCTCGTGCAGTACCGAGGGCACGGTCGACAGTCCGGTCACACCGGTGAGGCGTTCGGAGTCATCACCGATCAGTCCCTCGATGGTCAACGCAAGTTCGTCGGATGTAACCTCAGGCTCAGTGCGGACCCGCCAGTTATGCAGCACTTTCGCATGATCACCCGAGCCGGAGATCAAACCCACCACGGTGTGGGTGTTGCGGACGTCGATGGCGAGTAGCACGGCTACCGCACCGCTGCTTGTGACCGGAACATCAGTTCCTCCAGGTGATCTCGTGGTCATCGGCACTGCCCGGATCAGGTGCGAACTCGCCGCCGGGCAGATCGATTCCGATGTTGTCCAACAACCGGGTTGCGCCCAGCCGAGCAGCGAGAAGGAGCCGGGCCGGACCGAACTCTGGTGTGGCTTCGAGAGCAGGCCCTCGCAATTCCAGGTACTCGGTCTCCATCGAGGGCACCTCGTCGAGCACCGCGCGGGCGGCATCCATGACGGCTGCGCCACCGCCGGAAGCCGCGTACGTTCCGGCTAACAGGGCAGCAGACAGCGCGCTGGCAAGCTCACGCTGCTCGGCAGTGAGGTATCGGTTCCGCGACGACATTGCCAATCCATCCGATTCACGGACGGTCGGCACACCGACAATCCGTACGTCGGCATTGAGATCGGCGACCATCTGCCGGATCAGCACTAGCTGTTGATAGTCCTTCTCGCCGAAGAATGCGCGGTCCGGCCGTACGATCTGCAGCAGCTTTAGAACGATAGTCAGCATTCCGGCGAAATGTGTTGGGCGCGAGACAGCTTCGAGATCAGCGCCTAAAGGGCCAGGATGTACGGTGGTCCGCGGACCGTCGGGGTACATCGCGGATGCGGTCGGCGTGAAGGCGATCTCGACACCTTCGTCGCTCAGCAACTCCAGATCCGCGTCGAGCGTTCGAGGATAGGCGTCGAGATCCTCTCCCGTACCGAACTGCAACGGATTCACGAAGATCGACACCACCACGACCGCACCCGGTATCCGCTTTGCCGCACGGATCAACGCACAGTGGCCCTCGTGCAGGGCGCCCATTGTGGGTACCAGCATCACCCGCCGGCCGGTGTGACGCAGAGCCCGGGACACCTCCGACACCGCGTGCGGTGTGGGGTAGGTGTTCAACTCTCCGGCGCTGAACTGCGCGGGTCTGGTAGTCATCGGTGCGGCCCTGCCGGACGAGACCATTCGATCAACACATCAAAAACCTCCTCAGAGGCATGCGCCCGCTGCGCGGTTCGCAGCGAATCGGCGCAATACGCTTGGGCAAGTTCAGGATTGACGTCATCAAGGGCAGCAAGATGGGCGATGACTGCGGCGGCATCCCCTCGGGCGACGGGTCCGGTGAGTGCCGCCTGACCGCGCTGCAGGGTGTTCTCCAGCGCGGCCCGCGCAAGCGGGCCGATGATCCTTTCGGCCAGCCCACCCGGAGCATCGCCGACGAGTTCCTGCCCCAGCAGTCCCTGTCCGGACAGAGCGGCCCGCAGTGCCATCACCGCATCGGCAATGAGGGTGACTACGTGATTACTGCCGTGCGCCAACGCCGCGTGGTACAACGTGCGAGCCTCCTCGCGAACACCGAACGGCTCACCGCCGATCTCCAGCACCAGCGACTGGGCGATGGCGTATCCGATCTCGTCAGCCGCGGTGATCCCGAAGCATGTCTCGGCCAGTCGGGCAACGTCTTCATCGGCACCGGTGAACGTCATCGCCGGGTGGATGGCAAGCGGAATGCAGCCACGGGCGGCCAAAGGAGCCAACAGTGCCACGCCGTTAGCACCGGAGGTATGGGCCACAATGGTGCCTCGGCGAACCGCGCCCGTCGCGGCAAGGCCGTTGACCAGTCCGGGTAACTCGGAATCTGGAACAGTCAACAGCAACAGCTCTGCCCGGTCGGCAACGTCGGGCACCGCCAGCACCGGGGTATCGGGCAGCCGCCGCTCGGCGAGACGCCGCGACGCAACGGAAATGGCACTGCAGGCCACCACCACGTGGTCCGCACGTTCCAGCGCCACCCCCAACGCGGTGCCGACCCGACCGGCCGAGATGATGCCCACCTTGAGTCGCGCCGGGCGCAATCCGTTGGGGGTCCCCATCTCACCCTCGCTGACGTCGAAGAGATATGCGTTCCGGGCCCAGCCTCCAGGTACCGGACGGTCGGTGCGAGTCTAGTTGCCTGCTCAGTCCTTGCGGCGCCGACGCCCGCCGCTGCCGCCCGTGCCGTCGACCTGCAGGCGCGACATCAGATCAGCGACCGAGTGGCCGCCGGTGTGCTGGCCTTGTGACTCGTCGGCTTGGTCGGCACCGGCGGATTCGGGACTTGTCGGGGCCTTGCCCTCCTCGGCCGACCAATGCCGGCCGCGACGAACCTCGGGGGGGCGCCACGGCGCTTCGGGCTGCTGAGGGGCCACCGGGGCAGGCGGCACCGGCGGGGTGGGTGGCGGATTGGGGTAGACGATGGCCGGCTCAGGGCGCACGGGCCGCTCAGCGGAGACCGGTTGCGGCGAAAAACGGTCGGCCGGCCGCCGATGCGAGCCGCGGTAGTCCTGCGGTTGCGATACCGGAGGCGGCGGGGGTGCCAACGGCTCCTCGGGAACATCGATGATCGGACTCTCAAGTGCCGCAGTCGTGGTTTCCTCATCCAGCAGGGTGTCGTCATCACCGGCGCCCGGGGTGATCCGGCTGCTTTCCACCCGCCCGGGCGGGGCGGGCATCGCGACCGTAACTCGCTCGGATGCCAGCGCCGGTTGCTCACCCAGGTCGGTACCCAGCATCACCTCGAGGTTGGATCGCAAAGCCGCCAGTTCGGCCCGGAGTGCGGCCATCTCATCGGCGGCCTGCGCGCGTAGCTCTCTGGCGAGCTGGCGACGCAGGTGCGCTTCTACAGCGAGCTCATACTCGCGGCGGGCGGAAACCTCCCGGTCCAATTGAAGGTCGTAGACGAACTTCATATCCCGCGCACGGGCCTGATCGAGTTCACTCTGACGGCGGTAGCTCACCGATACGAAGGCCGCCACCACCGCGGCCCATAATGACAGGATCACCGCTAGCCGCAGCAGATCCACCCGGTTGGTGAACACCAGGGTCGAACTTGCCAGGATGGCCAAAACAAGCAACGCCGTAACGAGCAGCCAACCCGGCCTGCGGCCGCTGCGCCTACTTCTGGCGCCGCGGGACGGAACGGTCATTGGCTGACTGTACCGCGTCGAAAGTGGTTGCCCGCCGCGACAAGCTGCGGCGATTCGCCTTCACCTGCTGGCTCCGGCGACCTAATCGGAGACCGGATCCTCGACACCGGTCGGCTCATTAGGCGACCGGCAACAGTGCTGCAGCCACAGCGCGGCGACGACGAGCGCGAACGCACTGAGGGCCGCGACGACGACGCCGGGAGTATCAGCTGCGGCCATCCGTAGTTCCCAACGCCGAGGCAGGACATAGACCAACACCCCTGCCCACCAGCCGAACATCACAGCACCCACCCAGGCCGATGCCTTGGCGATCGCGACAGTGCGCGCGACGGCCAGCGGATGCAAACGTCCGGCTCCGACGCCGATGCGACCATCGCGAATCCGCCCGCGCACCGATACCGCCCACAGAGTCTCACCCGCGGCCACTGCCAGCAGCGAAAGACCGGTCCATAACGTGACTGCCGGGAAGTAGCGATAAAGCACGTGAATCACCAGATAGCCGAATACCGCGGCGGCGACAGCCGCCGCGCCTAGGTCGCGATAACGCGTCGGTCCCATCAGTGCCGCGAGCCCCTGAACGTCAGCGTCAATACCGTCGGCCGTACGCCGTCGCGCTCGGTCGGGTCTAACTGACTCAGCAACTCCTGCACCGGCTTGGACTGACCTCCGACGGTCAGCTGGGCGGCCGGATCAATGGCAAGCCACGGCAGCAACACGAAGGCCCGCTCGTGGGCAAACGGGTGCGGCAGCGTGAGTTCAGCATCGTGGCTGAATATCTCTTCGCCCGATATCCCGTGGCCCGATATCCCGTAGCCCGATATCCCGTAGCCCGATTTCCCGTAGCCCGATTTCCCG
>JBMOKE010000070.1:0-11808 GCA_049315425.1 Mycobacterium sp.
TGACCCGGACTACACCGATCGTCTTGCCGAAGTGTTCGCACTCCCGCCCGGCACCGGTACCCAGGTGGAACTGAAGTGGAATCGTCTTGATGGGCTGTCGATGTACGGCCGCGGTTCGGTTCGATCGCGACAACGCGCGGATGGCTCGGTCGTGATCGAAGGCGCGCTGGCCGACATCACCGAGTTGCACGAGGCGGAGACTCAGTTGGTACGTTCGGAGAAGCGCAGCCGCCTGCTTGCGGAGAATGCCTGGGAAGTCATCTGGACCATGGACCTCGACGGCAAAGTCACCTACATCAACCCTGCCGTGGAGCGGATGCGCGGCATCAGCCCCGAAGAGGCGATGCGCCAGTCGCCGGAGGAAATCCAACCCCCTGAGTCAGCGGCCATTGGCGCCGACTACTACCAGCGGCTGTTCGCCGCGATCGAGGCCGGCACGGAGCCGCCGACATTCCGCGGAGAGCAAGAGTACTACCGCAAGGACGGCTCGATCATGACCGGCGAACTACAGGTCATCCCGCATGTGGACACCGACGGGCAGGTCATCGAACTGATCGGTGTCACTCGCGATATCAGCGAGCGCAAGACATTTGAGGCCGAGCTGCGCAACCTCGCTGTCACCGACACCCTCACCGGGGTGTGGAATCGACGACACGGAGAGAATTTGCTTGCGGATGATCTGTCTGCCCGCCGACCCGGCCAGGCACTATCGCTGCTGATGCTGGACATCGACCATTTCAAGACGGTAAACGACACCTTCGGCCATCAAGCCGGCGACCATGTGCTCATCGAGATCGCCAGTCGGGTGCGAAGGTCGCTGCGCGGTAACGATGTGGTATCCCGTTGGGGTGGTGAAGAATTCGTCGTTTTGCTGCGCGACTGCGCCCTGCCCGACGCGCTCGTTGTGGCCGAAGAAATCCGGGCCGCAATCGCCGAGGTGCCCTTCGGCACAATGGGCACCTGCACAGTAAGTATCGGCGCCGCCGAGTTCCGCGCCAACGAAGACCTCCAGTCCTGGCTGGGGCGCGCCGACCAAGCTCTCTATCGGGCGAAGCAGGAAGGCCGCAACGAGATTCGGGCGTCGCTGACCGGCTAGCGGAGCCGCACCATCCAATCGTGCGTATCGGCGAAGGTGCCCCGCTGAATCCCGGTGAGGGTATCGCGCAGTGCCATGGTCACCTCGCCGGGCGAGCCATCGCCGACGGTGAATTCCCCTTCGCCGTACTTGACGTGCGCCACCGGGGTGATGACAGCCGCGGTGCCGCAGGCGAACACCTCGGTGATCTCGCCGGCGGCAACGCCCTTGCGCCACTCCTCGACGTCGATCTTGCGCTCCTCCACCGTGAACCCGGCATCGCCGGCCAATTGCAGCAGTGAATTCCGGGTGATTCCGGGCAGCAGCGAGCCGCTGAGTTCCGGGGTGACCAGTCGCGCTGAACCACCGCTGCCGAACACGAAGAACAGGTTCATCCCGCCCATCTCTTCGACATAGCGGCGCTCGATGGCATCCAGCCACACCACCTGATCGCAGCCGTGTGCGGTGGCCTCAGCCTGCGCGAGCAATGAGGCCGCATAGTTTCCGCCGAACTTGGCCGCGCCGGTGCCACCCGGGCTGGCGCGAACATATTCGGTGGACAGCCACACGCTGACTGGCTTGATACCACCCTTGAAATACGCCCCCGCCGGGGAGCCGATCACCAGATAGCGGTATTCCATCGACGGCCGCACCCCGAGGCCGGGTTCAGTCGCGATGACGAACGGCCGCAGATACAGCGACTGCTCACCGCCGGCGGCCGGCACCCAGTCGTGGTCGACGGCGATCAGCTGTCGAAGCGACTCCAGAAACAGCTCTTCGGGTAGCTCCGGGATGGCCAGCCGCCGCGCCGAGGCGCGCAGCCGTGCCGCATTGGCCTCCGGACGGAACGAGACGATCGACCCGTCGAGCCACCGGTAGGCCTTGAGTCCCTCAAAGATTTCCTGCGCATAGTGCAGGACGATTGCCGACGGATCCAGTTCGATCGGACCGTAGGGCACCACCTGGGCGTCATGCCAGCCGAGGTCGCCGGTGTAGAGCACCGACACCATGTGGTCGGTGTAGTACCTACCGAATCCGGGTTCGGCAAGGATCGCGTCGCGCGCAGCCGCACTCGCCGGATGCGCCGAGCGCTCGACGGTGAACTTCAGCGGTGCTTCGGACATGGCAGGAATTGTATAACCGGGCGTCACCGCGGCTTGACGTCGACGAAGGGGGGCTTGACCACCTCGCACTCCAGCGCCCGGCCCCGCACGTCGACGCTGACCACATCACCGTCGGCCACACCGGCGTTCGCATCGATCAGGGCCAGCGCGATGCCGATATTGAGCGTCGGTGAGAACGTTCCCGAGGTGGTGATACCCACCGGTGTAGACCCACTGAGCACGGTCATCTCGGCACGCGGCACTCCGCGTCCGACGGCGCGCAGCCCGCGCAGCAACCGCTTAGGACCCGCCTCCTTCTCCGCCAGCAGCGCCTCGCGTCCCCAGAAGGCGTGCTTGGACCAGCCGACCGCCCAGCCACAGCGAGCCTGCAGCGGCGAGATATCGAGCGACAGTTCGTGACCGTGCAACGGATAGCCCATCTCGGTGCGCAGGGTGTCTCGTGCCCCGAGGCCGGCAAGCTGACCACTGCGCGCCTCGACCTCCGCTGCCAGCGCATCGAATACCACCGGCGCCGCGGACCACGGCGGCAGCAACTCGTAGCCGTGCTCACCGGTGTAGCCGGTGCGACATACCCGGACCGGGACGTCGGCATAGGTGGCGTCGACGAAACCCATGTAGTCCATCTCGGCCGGCAATCCCAGCGCGGACAGCACCTCGGTTGACCGGGGCCCCTGAACCGCCAACACCGCGAAGGAACGATGTTCGTCCGTCACCGAGATATCCTGCGGCGCAAGCTTCTGCAACGCGGCAACCACCGCTGCCGTATTGGCGGCGTTGGGCACCAGAAAGATCTCGTCATCACTGACGTGGTAGGCGATCAGGTCATCGATCACACCGCCGTCCGGCGTGCAGCACAAGGTGTACTGCGCCTTACCGGGGCCGATGCGACCAAGATCATTGGTGAGCGTGGAGTTGACGAAATCTGCGGCGCCCGGGCCGACCACCAGTGCCTTGCCTAGATGGCTCACATCGAACAGCCCAACCGCTTCCCGGGTAGCGGTGTGCTCGCCGACCGTGCCCGCGTAGGACACCGGCATCAGCCACCCGCCAAAGGGCGCGAAGGTGGCTCCCCGATCGCGGTGTCGGCTCTCCAACGGGCCGTGGAGTAATTCGGATGTGTTGGTCACATCGTCGGTCATGGGGCACAACCCTAAACCCGGCACACCACTAGGGTGTCGCTGGTGAGCACCCAACCCGGTTACCAGGCCCCCACCGTCACTGTCGCCGCCGCACTCGGCAAGCGGGCATCTGCGGCGGTGCTGATAGTCCCCGTCGTATCCGCAGATGACGGCTCCCCCGTCGTAGTGGCCGGTTCCTTCCTCAACGCCGGCGCGATCGCCGAGATCGAGGCGGGACTGAAGGCGCTGGGCGCCAAGGGCGGCGCCGAACAACTCACCCGTCTGCTCGTGGGCTCCCTTCCGGTGGCCAGCGTGCTGGCGGTAGGCCTCGGGGCCCCTCGAGACGAGTGGTCCGCTGAAACGATCCGGCGCGCCGCCGGGGTGGCCGCACGCTCCCTGAACGGTGTGGCAGCGGTGATCACCACGCTCTCCGAACTGCATTTGGAAGCAGCGGTTGAAGGCTTGATCCTGGGCTCCTATCAGATGCACGAATTCCGCAGCGCCAAGACCGCACCGAAGGAGCCGCTGCTGACCAAGATCACCGTGCTCAGTACCGCCCGTAACGCCAAGGCGCTCGCGGTCCGCGCCGTCGCGATCGCATCAGCGGTAGCCACGGCCAGGGATCTGGTCAATACCCCGCCGAGTCACCTGCACCCCACCGAATTCGCCAAGCGCGCAAAGGCATTGGGTACAGCTGCGGGCCTGGAGGTCCAGGTGCTCGATGAGAAGGCATTGGCCAAGGCGGGCTTCGGCGGAATCATCGGGGTCGGCCAAGGCTCATCGAATCCACCGCGGCTGGTGCGGCTGACCTACCGCGGGGGTAAGGGCAAAAAAGCGAAAACAGTGGCGCTGGTCGGCAAGGGCATCACCTTCGACACCGGCGGCATCTCCATCAAACCGGCCGCCTCGATGCACCATATGACCTCCGATATGGCCGGTGCGGCATCGGTGATCGCGACCATTGTGCTCGCCGCGAGCCAGCAGCTGCCTCTCGACGTGATCGCGACGGTACCGATGGCCGAGAACATGCCGTCGGCGACCGCGCAGCGCCCCGGCGATGTGTTGACCCAGTACGGCGGCACGACCGTTGAGGTGCTCAACACCGACGCCGAGGGCCGGCTGATCCTGGCCGACGCGATCGTGCGCGCATGCGAGGACTCCCCCGACTACCTGATCGAGACCTCGACTCTGACCGGCGCGCAGACCGTCGCCCTGGGTGCCCGGATCCCCGGGGTGATGGGCAGCGACGAATTCCGCGACCGGGTCGCGGACCTGTCGCAGCGGGAGGGCGAGAACGGCTGGCCCATGCCGTTGCCCGATGAGCTCAAGGAGGACCTGAAGTCGACGGTCGCCGACCTGGCGAATATCAGCTCGCAGCGGTTCGCCGGAATGCTAGTGGCCGGGGTATACCTGCGCGAGTTCGTCGCCGAGGGTGTGCAGTGGGTTCACATCGACATCGCCGGACCGGCGTACAACACCACCGGGCCGTGGGGCTACAGCCCTAAAGGCGGCACCGGCGTGCCCGTTCGCACCTTATTCGCCGTCCTGGAGGACATCGCGACTCACGGTTAGCCCAACGACCGGACAACGTGAGCGCTCGACAATGCCGGACTGGCCGGGGCGCCGTCGAGGTGACTGATCAACTCGGTGACCGCGGTGGCCACCACCTGCGGGTGTGATACCGGCGACCAATGTCCGGCCCGGATATCGCGGCGCCACAGCCGCGGCACCCAGCGCGAGGTGTCGTCATAGACGTAGGGCCTGACGAATACGTCTTCGGTATTGACGATCAGCTGCACCGGCACCGACACAAACCGGTCGCGCACGGCGTGCGTCAATGTGCCAAAGAAGTTGGCGCGGTATATCTTCAGGCCGTTGGTGGCATCCGCGACGAAGGTGTCGGCCCGCTGACGCTGCTGGGGTGCAAGACCGGGTGCGATGAACCATCGGTTGATCGCTCGGGCCAGGAAGGCGCGCATAGCGGCCGGCATGAGTACCGGTACCGAGAATCCGATCATGTAGCTGAAGTGAAGCGCCTGCGACAGGGCACGAGCGAAGCGCCGCGGCTGATACGGACGAGATAACCCGTCGCGTACGAAGCGACTGAGGTGCTGCGGGTCTGGCCCGGAGATCGAAGTGTAGGAGGCGACCCGCTCGACGGCCTCGGGTCGGCTCAGGTACTCCCACATCGTCGCCGCGCCCCAGTCGTGACCTACGACGTGCACCGGCGAGTCCGGGCACAGCTCGTCGGCGACGGTGGCGAAGTCATCGGCCAGGCGGGCCAGTGCGTAGGCCGACACCGGCTCGGGCACTGATGAGCCGCCGGCGCCCCGGTTGTCGTAGCGGATGACGCGGTAGTCACCGGCGAGCAACGCCACCACGCCGTCCCACACCACGTGGGAGTCCGGCCAACCGTGCACGAGAACCACCGTCTGCCCGCCGGCGTTGCCCTCCTCGTAGACCGCGAGGCGGATGCCATCGTCGGTCTCGATATAGCGGGCTCCCATCAGGGCTTCGACACTGCCTGCGCCAGTGCCGGGGTGTCAAGGCGAGGCGTTGGCCCCGCGCCCGAGAAGTCATCGCCCTCTCTCGTGCGAGCCCGCAGCCGGTAATGACAAGATGTGGACACCACTCTGTGGTAAGCCAGAGGCCGACCTGAATCTTTAGGAGTCAACGCGCATGGCCGTCTCCGTCCAGATGCCCGCACTTGGTGAGAGCGTGACCGAGGGCACCGTCACCCGCTGGCTCAAGCAGGAGGGCGACACCGTCGTGGCGGACGAGCCGCTGGTAGAGGTGTCCACCGACAAGGTCGACACGGAGATCCCCGCCCCGGCCTCAGGCGTCCTGACCAAAATCGTCGCCCACGAGGACGACACCGTCCCCGTCGGTGGCGAACTGGCCATCATCGGTGAGGCCGGCGAAGCCGCCGCGCCCTCGGCAGCCCCGGTCGCCCAGCCGGAGCCCGCTGCGGCACCTCCGCCGCCACCTCCGCCTCCCCCGGCACCGGCACCGGCACCGGTCGCAGTCGACCCCCAGCCCGAACCGCAGGCGCCACCGGCCGTCACCCCGGCGTCAGCGCCGCCGTCAGGCGCGGCGACTTCGGTGCTGATGCCCGAGCTGGGTGAGTCGGTCACCGAGGGCACTGTCACCCGGTGGCTGAAGAAGGTCGGCGACTCGGTGGCGGCCGACGAGCCGCTCGTCGAGATCTCCACCGACAAGGTCGACACCGAGATCCCCTCGCCTGCGGCCGGCACCCTGCTGCAGATCACCGCAGAAGAGGACGTCACCGTTCCCGTCGGCGGCGAGTTGGGCAGGATCGGAACCGCCGGTGCGACACCGGCACCCGCACCTGCGCCCACACCGGCACCGGTGGTCGCGCCCACACCGCCGCCGGTGGTCCCGCCAACGCCCCTGCCGGCGCCCCCGCCAGCGACGAAAGCGGAGCCGGCTCCCGTGACCGCCCCTACGCCCGCCCCGGCGCCGCAACCGATCGCCGCAGCGGCTCCGACCGGTGACGGCGGCGGACCCTACGTCACTCCGCTGGTGCGAAAACTGGCTGCCGAGAACGGGATTGACCTCGCCACCCTCAAAGGCACCGGGGTCGGTGGGCGCGTTCGTAAGCAGGATGTCCTGGCCGCAGCTGACAGTAAGAAGGCCCCGGCTGCCTCGGCCCCGGCTGCAGCGACTCCCGCTGCAGTCGCATCACCGTTGGCCCATCTGCGCGGCACCACCCAGAAGGCCAGCCGGATCCGTCAGTTGACCGCCCGCAAGACCCGGGAGTCGCTGCAGGCGAGCGCCCAGCTCACCCAGACTCACGAAGTCGATATGACCAAGATCGTCGGACTGCGGGCGCGAGCCAAGAAGGAGTTCGCCGAACGTGAGGGCGTGAACCTGACCTACCTGCCGTTCATCGCCCGCGCGGCGATCGAGGCGCTCAAGGTGCATCCCAACATCAACGCCAGTTACAACGAGGAGACCGGCGAGATCACCTACTACGACGCCGAGCACCTGGGCTTCGCGGTCGACACCGAACAGGGTCTGCTGTCTCCGGTGATCCACAATGCCGGCGACCTGTCGCTGGCCGGCATCGCGCGGGCAATCAACGATATCGCCGCCCGCGCCCGCTCCGGTGGTCTCAAACCCGATGAACTCTCCGGCGGAACTTTCACGATCACCAATATCGGAAGCCAGGGCGCGCTGTTCGACACCCCGATCCTGGTTCCGCCACAGGCCGCGATGCTGGGCACCGGTGCGATCGTAAAGCGCCCCCGGGTGATCATCGACGAGGCCGGCAACGAGTCGATCGGCGTGCGATCGGTCTGCTACCTCCCGATGACCTATGACCACCGTCTCATCGACGGCGCCGATGCCGGCCGATTCCTCACCACCGTCAGGCGGCGGCTGGAGGAAGGTGCCTTCGAGGCCGAGCTCGGGCTCTGAGGTGGCGAAGCAGGCCGATAGGAAGCTCATCGCGATTGCCGGATCCTCCGGCCTGATCGGTTCGGCGTTGGTGTCTGCGCTGCGCTCGGCAGATCACCGGGTGCTGCGGATCGTGCGCCGCGCGCCGGCCAACCCCGACGAACTGCGGTGGAATCCCGACAGCGGTGAGTTCGACCCGGCCGACCTTGACGGCGTCGACGCCGTGGTCAACATGTGCGGTGTCGGAGTGGCTGACAAACGCTGGTCCGGTGCCGTGAAGCAGACGCTGCGCGACAGCCGGATCGACCCCACCGAGGTGATCACTGAAGCAGTGGTGGACGCCGGGGTACCGGTACTGATCAATGCCAGTGGGGTCGGCTACTACGGCGACACCGGTGGTCGTATCGTCGACGAATCCGCCCCCGCCGGAAAGGGTTTCCTGGCCCAACTCTCTGCGGACTGGGAGGCGGCCACCGCACCCGCCAGCGCAGCCGGTGTGCGCGTCGTGCTGGCGCGCACCGGTCTGGTGCTCTCCCCCGCCGGTGGGCTGCTGAGCAAGTTGCGGCCACTGTTCGCCCTGGGATTGGGCGGGCGCCTGGCCGATGGACGGCAGTACATGCCGTGGATCAGCCTCGAGGACGAGATCCGTGCCCTGCTGTTCGCGATCGACAACGCGAAGTTGACCGGCCCGGTGAACCTCACCGGCCCGGCGCCGGTAACCAACTCCGAGTTCACCGCCGCACTCGGGCGGGCGCTCAAGCGGCCGACGCCGTGGCTGGTGCCCGGTTTCGCATTGCGCACCCTGCTCGGGGAGTTCGCCGAGGAAGGCCTGCTCGGTGGGCAACGCGCGATCCCTGCCGCCCTGGAACGTGCCGGATTCGCCTTCCGCCACAACACCATCGGCGAGGCGCTTGGCTACGTCACGGCGTCCGGCCGTGAGTAATGCCCACGTCACGGCGTCCGGCCGTGAGTAGCGCCCACGTCACGGCGTCCGGCCGTGAGTAGTACCGTCGGCCGGGTGCGCCCGTCCATCCGATCGGATGCGAACCCGGTGGAAGTCCGGCATCTCGGCAGCATCGACTACCTGGCGGCCTGGCAGCTTCAGCGGGAACTCGCCGCCGCCCGGGTCGCCGGCGGACCGGACACCCTGCTGCTGCTGGAGCACCCCCGCGTCTACACCGCCGGCAAGCGCACCGAGGCACACGAACGCCCGGTGGACGACACTCCCGTGATCGATAGCGATCGGGGCGGGAAGATCACCTGGCACGGCCCAGGCCAGTTGGTCGGCTACCCGGTGATCGGCCTCGCTGAGCCGTTGGACGTGGTCAATTACGTTCGGCGACTTGAACAATCGGTGATCAGTGTGTGTGCCGATTTCGGGCTCGATGCCGTCCGGGTCCAGGGCCGCTCCGGGGTGTGGGTGCCTGCGGATTCCAGACCGGCCCGCAAGATCGCCGCCATCGGCATCCGAGTCGCCCGCGGAACCACACTGCACGGCCTCTCGCTGAACTGCGATTGCGACCTGAGCGCGTACGCCGCGATCGTGCCGTGCGGTATCGCCGACGCCGGGGTGACATCGCTGAGTGCCGAACTGGGCCGACACGTCGGTGTCGAGGACGTCCGGAGCCGGGTCGCCGAGGCGGTCTGTGACGCACTCGATGGCCGATTACCCGTATCGACTCCCGTAACATTGCCGAGGTGAGCGTCGAGCCCGAGTCTGATGTCGCCGGCCAGGCGGCTCCGGGGAACCGCAAGCTGCTGCGCCTGGAAGTGCGCAACGCCGAGACGCCGATCGAGCGCAAGCCGCCGTGGATCAAGACTCGCGCCCGAATGGGCCCGGAGTACACCGCGCTCAAGGCGCTGGTCAAGCGTGAGGGCCTGCACACGGTCTGCGAGGAGGCCGGCTGCCCCAATATCTTCGAGTGCTGGGAGGACCGCGAGGCCACCTTCCTGATCGGCGGGGAGCAGTGCACGCGGCGCTGTGACTTCTGTCAGATCGATACCGGCAAGCCGGCCGAACTCGACCGCGATGAGCCGCGCCGGGTCGCCGAGAGCGTGGCCGCGATGGGTCTGCGCTATTCAACCGTCACCGGTGTCGCACGCGACGATCTGCCCGATGGCGGCGCCTGGCTCTATGCCGAGACCGTGCGCGCCATCAAGAAACTCAACCCGACGACCGGCGTCGAACTTCTCATCCCGGACTTCAACGGCCAAGCCGAACTGCTGCGCGAGGTCTTCGAAACGCGGCCAGAAGTATTGGCGCACAATCTCGAAACGGTGCCACGCATCTTCAAACGGATCCGGCCGGCCTTCCGATACCAACGCAGTCTCGATGTGCTCACCGCGGCGCGCGATTTCGGCCTGGTCACCAAGAGCAACCTCATCCTCGGCATGGGCGAGACCATCGACGAGGTCCGCACCGCGCTGGTCGATCTGCACGACGCCGGCTGCGACATCATCACCATCACCCAGTACCTGCGGCCTTCACCGCGCCACCATCCTGTCGAGCGCTGGGTTCATCCGGAGGAGTTCGTCGACCTGGCGGCCTACGCCGAGAGTCTCGGCTTCGCCGGCGTGCTGGCCGGGCCACTCGTGCGCTCGTCCTATCGGGCCGGTCGGCTCTATGAGCAGGCGGCCAAGGCCCGCCAGCCAGGCACGCCCGCTTCGCCCTGATAGACCTTGGGACTGCTGTCCCACAGCTGGACACGCCGTACGTATCCTTGAGTGCTATGGCGAAATCACGCACTCCCGCCCAGACCAAAGAGGCCAAGGCCGAGGCGAAAGCCGCAGCTAAAGTGGCGTCCAAAAAGCGCCGCTCCCAGCTGTGGCAGGCGTTTCAGATGCAACGCAAAGAAGATGGGCGGCTGCTGCCGTACATGATCGGCGCGTTCCTCGCGATCGTGGCCGCCGCGGTGGCTGTCGGCATCCTGATCGGCGGGGTCACCAAGTACATGTTCATCGTGCTGGGAATCACGCTCGGCGTGCTGGTGGCCTTCACCATCTTCGGCCGTCGCGCCCAGAGATCGGTGTACCGCAGGGCCGAGGGCCAAACCGGCGCGGCGGCCTGGGCGTTGGACAATATGCGCGGCAAGTGGCGGGTGACCCCTGGCGTGGCGGCGACCGGCCACTTCGATGCCGTGCACCGGGTGATTGGTCGGCCCGGGGTGATCTTCGTCGCCGAGGGTTCGCCGTCACGGGTCAAACCGCTTCTGGCACAGGAGAAGAAGCGCACCGCCCGGCTTGTCGGTGATGTGCCGATCTACGACGTCATCATCGGCAACGACGAGGGCGAGGTTCCGCTGTCGAAGCTGGAGCGCCACCTGACCCGGATGCCGGCCAACATCACCGTCAAGCAGATGGATGTGCTCGAGTCCAAGCTGGCCGCGCTAGGCGGCAAGAGCGGTACGGCCGCCATGCCCAAGGGCCCATTACCTCCCCAGGCCAAGATGAAGGGCGTCGGGCGCACCGTTCGACGCCGCTAGCGCCGCACCACCGCGGTCGCCGTCAGCCGATCCTGGAAGCCGCGGCCGTCGCTGTCGGTGAACAACGCCGGAATGACCAATGCGATCAGCAGACCCCGGACGATCGCCCGCCCGGTACCGACGTTCAGGCGGTTGTCGACCGACGCCACGCGCAACCCCAGCAGGTACTGACCCGGGGTGAAACCGAACAGTCGCACCGACACCACGCCCAGAACAAACCAGATCAGCAGCACCCCGGTCGCCAGGAAAGACGTGCCCACCAGGCCGGCCGCGAGCAGCAGTCCGGCCAGCCCGTAGGAAATCAGCCAGTCGACGCCCAGTGCGCCCGCCCGCCGCCCCATCCCCGCCAGCGACCCTGGCCCGTCGCTGGGCGCCCCCAGGTGCTCGCCCGGGAATCCGTCACCGGAGCCCAGCGATTGCGGGCCGGACAGCCAGGATCCGATCTCGCGTGCCATGGCCCCAGGATAGGCGGGTACCGTCGGACCGTCCCGGCCGGCGGACCAGGACCCGACGCGTAACGTCCGCGCAACATTGGCTTGACGGACGTGCAACATCGGCTCCCTACCGTCAGGCGCGGGCCGGAGAAAACC
>JBMOKE010000270.1:0-2634 GCA_049315425.1 Mycobacterium sp.
GCATCGCGCTGCTGTCCTATCGCAGCAAGACGCACTGCGGTGGCCAGGGCGTTTACATCCGCCACCTGAGTCGCGGCCTGGTCGAACTCGGTCACGAGGTCGAGGTGTTCTCCGGTCAGCCCTATCCCGAGGTGCTCGATCCCCGGGTCCGGCTTACCGAGGTTCCCAGCCTTGATCTCTACCGGGAGCCCGACCCCTTCCGTGTTCCGCATATCCGCGAGATCCGCGACCGGATCGATCTGCTCGAACTGGCCACCATGTGGACCGGCGGGTTCCCCGAACCGCGCACCTTCAGTCTGCGCGCGGCACGATTGCTGGCGGACCGCAGCGCCGAGTTTGATGTGGTTCACGACAACCAGTGTCTGGGAACAGGCTTACTGAAGATCGCACAGCACCTCCCCGTGGTGGCCACCGTCCACCACCCCATCACCCGGGACCGGGTGCTCGACCTCGACGCGGCGACCTGGTGGCGTAAGCCCTCGGTGCACCGCTGGTACGGCTTCACCGCCATGCAGAAGAAAGTCGCCCGCCGGATTCCCGATCTGGTGACGGTGTCCTCGTCATCGGCCGACGATATCGCCGACGATTTCGGCGTGCACCCCGACCAGCTGCACGTTGTGCCCCTGGGTGTCGACACCGAACTGTTCAAGCCCGCCGAGGCTGCGCGAGTTCCGGGCCGCGTCATCGCGATCTCCTCGGCCGACCGGCCGCTCAAGGGCATCGGACACCTGCTGCAGGCGGTTGCACGACTGCGCGCCGGCCATGACGTGGAGTTGCAACTGGTCGCCAAGCTGGAACCCAATGGGGCTACTGAGAAGTTGATCGCCGAACTGGGGATCTCCGATATCGTGCACGTCGCCGGCGGGCTTTCCGATTCCGATCTTGCGGCACTATTCGCCTCCGCCGAAATCGCCTGCATTCCTTCGCTCTACGAGGGCTTCTCACTGCCTGCCGTCGAGGCAATGGCAAGCGGAACCCCGATCGTCGCCAGTCGGGCCGGTGCCCTTCCGGAGGTGCTGGGCTCCGGAGGGGAATGCGCAGACCTGGTCGCCCCCGGCAATGTCGATGAACTCACCGGCGCACTGAGTCGTCTGCTGGACTCCCCCGGTCGCCGGCAGTGGCTGGGAACCGCAGGACGCAGGCGTGCGCTGGACGTCTTCAGCTGGGAGTCGGTGGCCGCACAGACGGTTCGCGTTTACGCGCAGGCCATCGAGCGCAGCGGGCTACCGCGCCGCGAAGTGACAGCGGTCGAGGAACCATGCTGACGGTGGATTACGACCGACTCGGCGTCGGAGGCGGAACCAAGGTCATCGACGTCGGCTGCGGTGCCGGCCGGCACAGCTACGAGGCCTACCGCCGCGGCGCCGACGTAATCGCCTTCGATCAGAATGCCGAGGAACTCGCCGAGGTCGACACCATGCTGCAGGCGATGGGTGCCGAAGGTGAGGCGCCGGCGTCGGCCAAGGCGCAGGTGGTCGTCGGCGACGCACTCGCGCTGCCCTACCCGGACGGAACCTTCGACGTCGTGATCGCCTCCGAGATTCTCGAACACGTGCCCGAGGACGATGCCGCGATCGCTGAACTCGTACGCGTCCTGCGACCCGGGGGCCGTCTCGCCGTCACGGTCCCGCGGTGGCTTCCGGAGAAGATCTGCTGGCTGCTGTCGGACTCGTATCACGCCAATGAGGGCGGCCACATCCGGATCTACCAGGCCGATGAATTGCGTACCAAGGTGGAGACCCGGGGTGTCAACTTCACCGGATCCGCTCATGCCCACGCACTTCACTCACCGTATTGGTGGCTGAAATGCGCTGTCGGCGTGGATAACAATGAGCATCCGGCGGTGAAGGCTTACCACAAGCTACTGGTGTGGGACATGATGAGTAAGCCGACGCTCACCCGGGTGGCCGAAGCCGTGCTCAACCCGGTGGCGGGCAAAAGTGTCGCGCTGTATTTCGAGAAGCCCCCCGAGAAATCCCATGCGCGGGTCTGATCTCGCGGGAGTCCCCGGCATCCCCGGGGTCCTCACCCCTGCCCAATGCCGGCAGACGGCGGAGTCGATCGCGACAATCCAGCTTTCCTCCGGTGAGATTCCCTGGTCGCTCGCCGGCCACACCGATCCCTGGGATCACGTCGAATGCGCGATGGCGCTGACGGTGGCCGGATTGTTGGACGAGGCGCGCGCAGCCTACGAGTGGAGTCGTATCCAGCAGCGCAGCGACGGATCCTGGGCGATCCAGTACCGCCGCGGCGTGATCGAGGACGCCAATAGCGATAGCAACTTCTGCGCCTACATCGCCACCGGCGTATGGCATCACGTACTCGTCACCGGAGACCACGAATTCGCTGAACGGATGTGGCCCGCCGTGCGGGACGCCATCGACTTCGTTCTCAATCTGCAGGCCGGCACCGGCGAGATCTACTGGGCCCAGGGTCCCGCCGGGGTTCTGCGCGAGGCGCTTCTGACCGGGTGCGCCAGTGTTTACCACAGCATCCGGTGTGCGTTGGCGCTCGCCGATCATCTCGATGAGTCTCAACCCGAGTGGGAGGTCGCGGTCGGCCGACTCGGCCATGCCATTACCGATCACCCCGATGCCTTCACCGAGAAACCGCGATATTCGATGGACTGGTACT
>JBMOKE010000271.1:0-2633 GCA_049315425.1 Mycobacterium sp.
TTCGCCCGGGCGTAGGGATTCTTAGGCGTGTTGTTCTTGGGCGGTTTGCTCTTGAGCACGGGGCGCCTCGCTGCTGTCTGCTCCTGGGTGGGCTGGTAGCCCCCACGATAGCAACGGCGGCGCGCTGCAACGGGAAAATCCCGGTGGCAGGTGGTCATCTGGTCCGTAAATCCACCCGCAACTCCGGTGCCAAAACCATATTCATGATCAAGGGCGACTCGATTGACCACTAAAAGTGACTTTAGTCCCTAGCGGATAGCCTCCATTCCGTTCTAGGTTCCGCCCCTGGGGACAGGCGAATCGAAAACAGTTCATGGGCAAGACGGATGAAGCCACGCAGCTCGCCGAGGTGATTGCGCGAGTGGTGGCGACCCACCCCGGTCGCTCCACTACCGACATCGCGCAGGTTGTCCAGACCCTGTATGCCGGGTTCGACAACGCGAAGATCCGCGAGTTCGTGCCCCTGCTCGTGGAACGCGAGGCCCGCGCTGCTCTGGCCACTGCTGGACGGGGTAGCCCCCCATCCTTGGCGAGTGGCGCAGCGCTAGAGTCAACGAATCCGTCGGCCATGCAGCCGACCACGACGGCGGGAGAAATGCCATGGCTTCGTCACTTATTGACGCGCTCGGTTCGCAGAAAGGTGGTCTGAACCTGCTGAAGCTGCTCGCTGACAATAGTTTCGATTCGATCCTCGTCACGGATGCCTCTGCCCGGGGGCGGATCATCTACGCGAACAAAGCCTTCAAGAAACTCACCGGACACGACCCGGCGACCGTGATCGGCAAAGATCCGCGCATCCTCCAGGGCCCCGGCACCGACCGGAAGGTCATCGAACGGATCAGCGCGACACTGAAGACGGGCGGACGGTTCGAGGGCCGCGCAGTGAACTACCGCAAAGACGGGACGCCGTTCATCATGAACTGGCGGATGTTCCCGCTCAAGGACGCTGGCAAGATCATCGCCTGGGTGGCCATCCAGCGAGAGGCACTCGCGGCGACCTAGCCGCCGGTGCGGGTGTGTGGGAGAAGCGCACGCCGCGGCACCGCGAGCCGGATCGGCTAGCCCGTCGATTGTTCGTCTTCGTGTTCGTTTAGTGGCTCAGTCTCAGCGACTGGGTCATTGGGCAGCAGTCGTTCGGGGTGGTGGTAGTCGTTGGTTCCGCCGCGCAGAGGGAGATTCGGCGGTGGTATCCATTCGGTTCGGCCGTCGCTGCCTTTTCGGGTTTGCCAGCCGCCGGGTTTGATCAGGGGGTGTTCTGTTTTGCAGGCGAAGGTGAGTCGGTCGATATCGGTATTGCCGCCGTCGGCCCATTCGTCGATGTGGTGGACTTCTGCGAAGTAACCCGGAACGTCGCAACCGGGCGCGGTGCAGCCGCGTTCGAGGGCGTGCAGGACGAGTCGTTGGTCGCCGGTGGCGATGCGTTTGGTGCGGCCGAGGTAGAGCGGGCGTTGGGTGTGTTTTTCGTACACGCACAGGTAGTGGTAGGCGTGTGAGCTCATGCGGATGAGGTCGCGGATGGGTACCAGGGTGCCGCCGCCGGTGACGGCGACGCCAGCGCCGGCCTGGAGTTGATCGAGGGTAGCGGTGACGATGACGGTCACGGGGAGGCCGTTATGTTGCCCCAGTTTCGGATCACCGAGTTGTCCGCGTATCAGTGCACCAATTGCATCGTGTTGGCGTTGGGCGTGGGTGCGGGTGTCGCGGTTGATCATGTCGTCGGTGGGGTCGGCGGTGACAGCGGGACTCTGGTCCTCGGGGTTGCACATTCCGGGTGCGGCGAATTTGGCGGCCCAGGCCTCGAGCATGGCCCGCAGTTCGGGTGTGGCGATTAACTTTCCGATACTCATGCCATCGGGGCCTTGGCGTCCGCACCAGGTGAAGCCGCGTTTTAGGGCGCGATCAGTATCGCTGAAGGTGCCATCGGGGTTGATCGTCAGGGCCAGCCGGTCTGCAGCCTTCTCCAATTGGTCGGGCCGTAATTCTCCTACCTTCTTAGCCAGAAACGCCTCGGCCCTCTCCACTTCGGCCGGTGCGATGTGTCCCGGAAGGTCGCGGACGAATTTCTGAATCACCCGCAGGTGGTCGATATCCAGTAGGCCCGCGTTCCAGGCTTTGGCGGTCGCCGGCAGCTCGGGAGGCATCGGAGCGCCGGTGAGTGTGGTGCGGGGATGCAGTTGTTCGGCGTCACGCAGGCGGCGCCGAGATTCCCTGGGGCTGATGCGCAGCACGTCGGCGATGACCTTGTACAGAATCGGGCCGATCTCGCCGTCGTCATTGCGGTCCAGAGAGCCGGCGATGTCGTGAGAGCAGGTGGTCTGGAGACGCCGGGCGGTCTCGAGCCGGTCGAGTGCGTCGAGGCGTTCCAGCGCGGGGATGCGTTCCCAGTCCAGGGCACTGAGGGCCGCCACCGCGGAGTCGAGCGCGGAGAAGACCTCCTGCACTGGATTCGAAAGCATGTTCGAATAATATGACGGGGCACCGACAAGTTTCTGACGGACCCACAGCCCGAGAGTTGGCGCTGGTTACTGCGGGTAGCGCAACACCGCGGTGACCGGCGATCCGCCCGGCAACCGGTTGGCCGACAGTGCCAGCACGCGACCGCCGTTGGCCACCACCCGGCGAGCCAACTCCTC
>JBMOKE010000071.1:0-11762 GCA_049315425.1 Mycobacterium sp.
GACCTGCACGAAACGGCACCGCAGGGTGAGTCCGGCCGGTCGGCCGAGGCAACCCGGAAAGGCCCCTGCGGTGCCGTTACAGGTCTCAATAGTCACATAGCTCTCAATAGTCCGTGTCGCAACGTCAGCAACATCTAGCCCATACGTAACATCTCTTTGTGCCGTCCCGTCGTCCAATGCCGACGATTCTGTTCACCGCCATCGCGGCGACCGCGGTGGCGGTGCCGTTGGCGATCAACGGCATCCCTGGAATCGATAGTCGCCACGGCCCCAGTGCCGACGACACCATCCTGGTGCAGCAACCACTCGCGGGAGTGGGCGGCGGAGAGACAGTCCGCGAGATCACTGGGTCGACTCCGTTCTCGATGGTGGCAGTGACCGGAAACGATCTCACCGGTACCTCCGCTCGGGTTCGGGCCAGGCAACCCGACGGCGCATGGGGCCCCTGGTACGACACAGAGAACCTCGAGTCCAACGCCGACGACACCGTCGACGGCGGGCCGCGCGGCACCGATCCGGTCTTCGTCGGCGACACCACCGCCGTACAGATCGCGGTCACCCGGCCGCACGACGCTCCGGTGACCGTCGCCCCACCGGATACCGGCATCGACGCCGGCCGTGAACTCGGATACGTGCCGGTAAACGCCGAACAGCAGCTCGCACAAAGCATTTCGGTGGTACTGATCACCCCGCCGCAATCTCCGGTGGACACGCAGTGGGCACCCCCGACGGCCACACTCGGTCCGGGACAGCCACCCAATATCATCAGTCGCGCCCAGTGGGGCGCGGGAACCAGTATGCGGTGCGGAGGACCGTCCTACGGAAGCGGAATTCGCGCGGCCGTCGTGCACCACACCGCCACCGGCAACGATTACGCGCCGGAAGATTCGGCGGCGATCGTCCGGTCGATTTACGCGTACCACACCATGACACTGGGATGGTGCGACATCGCCTACAACGCATTGGTGGACCGGTACGGGCAGGTATTCGAGGGCCGGGGCGGAGGTATCACCAAGGACGTGCTGGGTTCTCACACCGGCGGCTTCAACCGCGACGTGTGGGGTGTGTCGATGATCGGCGACTTCGAAGAAGAAGCCCCGCCCGACATCACGGTCAAGACGGTGGGCCGGTTACTCGGCTGGCGGTTGAGCCTGGATCGCGTCAATCCGCTCAGCACCGTGCAACTGAAGTCAGCCGGCGGCCAATACACCGTTGTACCGGGCGGCGATGCAGTCACCCTGCCGGAGATCTTCGCCCACCGAGACGTGGGGAATACCGAGTGCCCGGGCAATGCGGGCTATGCGGCACTTGACGAGATCCGTGCGCTAGCAGCCGCTTTCAATCGGCCCCCCGACGTCACCGAATCCCTACGGGGTGGCGCGATCCTGGCCCGTTGGGAGGCCGACGGCGGTCCGATCAGCCCGCTGGGAATGCCTACCTCACCGGAGGCGGCAGGCGACAGAGGCACCCGCTACGCGACCTTCGAGCGGGGCGCCATGTACTGGTCACCGACCACCGACGCCCAGCCGCTCACCGGCGCGATCTACGAAGCCTGGGCCTCACTGGGCTACGAGCTCGGCGCCCTGGGTCTGCCCACCAGCGGCGAGATTGCCGAGCCGGAGTGGATCGTGCAGAACTTCCAGCATGGCACCTTGAACTTCGATCGGCAGACCCACAACGTCCTTCGGGTGATCGACGGTGTGACCCTGGTGATGCCCCCGCCGTCCGTTGATGGACCCCCGGCACAACTGGAGCGGTTCAGCCGAATCCAACTGTCGAACTAGTTCCCTCGGCGCCCACCCGTTGTCACGGCGTTCCGACCAGGATGCCTTCGGTGGCACCGTCGTTGGTGACCAGTAGGGCGCGCCCGGGGGGCAGCTGCGCAGCGCTGGTTCTTCCGAAGACCTTGACCGTTTGCGGGTCGTTGTCCATGAAGAGCGTCGGCGCACGTGAGCCGGAGAGCCTCTGGATGAACGGGTTCATCGCTGAGACACCGGCCCAGTTGCCTGGCAGCCGCGTGGCGAAGACGTGAAGCCCTGTCTCACGCCCGCGTTCGATGAGGTTCCACAGCGGAGCCGTAGCAGCCGGCCTGCCAACGACGCCATTGATCCTGAGTTCATGCTCGTCGTCGATCAACACGAAGTGGTGCGGACCTGACCACTGCGGCCTCTTCAGTAACTCCTCCTGCGTCAAGCCCGATGGTGGCAGCCGTTGACTGATGATCTCGGCCACCTCGGCCAATGCCTGATCGATACCGTCGGGTGTGTAGGCATAGGCCCGTATGTGGGGTCCCTGGATCCTGCCGATCAGGGTGGTCTTCGGATCGATGATCGTGAGCTGCGCCTGTTCGGGGGATAGCCGTGCGGCAAGTGCCTGACCCAGCGCGGCCAGGGTGGTGGTCTTGCCGCAGCCCTGACGGCCGACAACGAGCAGGTTGGGTATCCGTCCGCTCGGCAGCGCCACCGGTTGCAATGCACTCTCGCCAATTGCAAAAGGGATGTCCAGTACCTCAGCCCTTGTCGCGACCGCGTCATATCCGGCCAGGATGTCGCGTAGAGCGATTCGCTCCGGGAGCCGCGCCAGGGTTTCGATCTTGTCGGCCCCGGTCTGGCCGGCAATCATCGCACCGACCTCCCTGGTGCTGACGCGCTCTCCGTCGGGGCCGAGAATCTCGGGGAGTCCGATCAGTAGTTCATGACCTGTGCGTGTGACGCCGAATCCGGGTTGATCCAGGGTCTGACGGGCCGCACGCCGGTGCTCCATGCCCGTACCCATCTGGGTCTCATCCGGATTGCTCAACCGTAGTTGGATTCGGGCGTTGGTGACGTTCAACAGCGCCTGCTTCAGGCCGACCAACCAGCCACTGGCACTGGTAATCACATGCACCCCGTATGACAGGCCCTGGCGCGCAATAGCAATGGCCCGATCACCAAGACCGCTATTCTTGTCGTAGAGATCGCCGAAATTGTCGACCACGAGGAAGACGTCACCGAATTTGTCCTGAATGTCGGTGGCATTAAGTACAGCCCCGAATCGGCGTTCGCGGAATTCCGAGATGTCCATCCGGTAACTCTTGAACGACACCTCCCGCGAACGGATCAGAGCCTCGATAGAGGCGATTGTGCGGGAGACTCCTTCATCATCGGTGAGACTGACGACGCCGGCAACATGTGGGAGATCCGCTACCGGATCTAGCGAGGCACCGACGCAGAAGAATGTCACCCTATCCGGGGTGTACATCAGTGCTGCGGACGTGATCAGTGTCATGAGGGTCGTTGACTTGCCTCGTTGGGCAGTGGCTACCACCATGACGTTGTCCATCTCGGTATCGATGGCGTGTACCCGTTGCGCGTGTTCTTCCGGGAAGTCCTCGATGCCCACCGGGAAGACGAGTCCCGGGTTCTGTCCGTAGTCCACCCACCAAGGCTTTCCACGCCATCGCTGCACCAATCTGTCAGCTGTTTCGCTGACTTCGAGAGGTGGGAGCCATATCTGGTGTGGTGGTCGGGCGGGGTTTGCGGCCAAAGATTCCCGAATCACATCAAGAAGCTTCTTCTTCTTGAACCCATCAGGGTGGTAAAGGAATTCGTCGGGTGCGCGTGGTTCGTCGGCAACCGCGAGCGACATGCTGTCCGCGGCAGACAGTGGTTGGTATTCCCATGTCAGAGACCGTGGCACGGTGAAACTAACTGCGACAGAGCTGTTTGGGCCAGCTGATGGGCTGGGTACGACGAACGGTGCTGAAACATAGAAGCATCGGAACTGCTCCAGATCGCGCGGACCGACCTTCAGCAGTGCGTAACCGTTCTCCTTTGACGGCAGGTGCAGCGCGGCGTCACTACCGATGACATCGCGGGAATCCTCGGCGGTCTCTGCCCGCAGCGCCACGCGGAAGGCAATATTGCTCTTTGCCTTGCTCAACGATGAAAGATCCAGACGCTGACCGCCGAGGGTGAAGAAAACATTGCATCCCCGGCCCTCCTGTCCGATATGGATCACAAGATCGATCCATTCGGGATGGTGGTGAAACAGCTCGAGGTATTCGTCGATGATCACTAGCAAGATGGGAACAGGCTCAAGATCGCGGCCGGCGAGGCGCATCTCCTCATATTCGTTGGCGTCACGGGCACCGGCATCCTTGAACAGTTGGTAGCGGCGGGCTATTTCGCCATCTATCGCCTTCCGCATCCGTTCTGCTAGATACCGGTCATCCTTACCCAGATTCGACAGCGAGCCGACAACGTGTGGCAGCCCATCAAGGTCCTGAGCGGCTGATTCAAACTTCATATCGACGAAGATCACAATGAATGCCTCAGGCGAGTGGGTCAGCGCGATCCCGTTGCACAGCGATAGGAAGTACTCCGACTTGCCGGCACCGGACGTTCCGATCACTACCGAGTGAAATCCGTATCCGCCGAAGTCCTTGGCCCGCATGATCACGTATTGCAGATCGCCGCCGGACTTGACTCCGACAGGAACCATTGCCCATCGTGGATCCCCACGGCCTCTGCTCTGAGCCCATAACCGATCGAGGTCGAGGTGGCGTGGATCGCTGATTCCCAGGGCGCGCAGAAGTTCTCCGCCCTGGCTGTCGGCGCCAGGTAACTCACCCGCGGTCGCCGGCGCCCAACGGGCCAGCGCCCGAGCGTATCGGTCGGCCGTGCTCTCGGCGATCATGTCGGCGACGGCGTAGAAAGCCCCGCGGTGACATAGTCGGCCCTCCTGCAGCTCGAAGCGCTCGTCGTCATGTTCGAAGCCGACGCCGACGCCTGGTCTTGCCGCGATGCGCAGCATGGTGATCCCTGCCATGCCCTTCCGGCCGGTTACCGACTCCCAAAGTTCCGGTGTTCCGGTGTTGTCGTCGACGATGATCCAGTGCGGGCTTGACACCGCGCCGGTCGCCGGCTGGATCGAAGATAGAGCGGTTGACGGACTTGATCCCGCCGGCGGCATCCACGGACCTCGACCCTTGTGGTGCAGCTCAGAGTCCAGCGCATCCTCGAGTTCAGCCGGCGAAGTGAACACCAGACGCCGCATCCCGCAGGCGTCGAACATCGCGTCATGATGGTTGTGGGGCAACCAAACCAGCCAAGACCACTGCTGAGGGCGGCGGGAAACGACCATGATTTTGACATCGCCGGGACTGTGATAGACCGCAATCCCGCACAGTATCGACCTCATCACTGCGTGCAGCTCGTCGAGGTTCTCGGAAAGAAAGCTGAAACCCGGTTGAGAGCGCAAGCTCAACACCTTGCCGATATCGCGGATCTTGCTCTGCTCCACAATGAAATCTCGCAGCGCGCGACCGGTGACAGGTTCGAGTTCCTCCCCTACTGGTACCTCAGGCCATTGCACCGACACCGCGGAGTCCGCTGTCGACTGCAGCCCGACGCCCAGACGGACGTCGAGGAAATCAGGATCTGTGCGGCGCCGCTCCCACATTCGCGATCCGCCGATTATCGTGTCGTGCATCCTGGGGTCCCCGTGAACGAATAACTGGCTGCTGCGCTGCTGCTGCGCAGTTCGCTGAATTTCGTCGCGATCCTCATCAAGGGAACGCAGATAGGTTCGCCGCTGCTTCTCTTGTTCACCCCAGCTGACCCGACGGCCGCGGCCGAATCGGCCGCTGAACATTAGCGCCCCGAATCCCACGAGACCGATCAGGGGGAAGAATCCGGACTGTAGCGACCGGATCCCCGAGCTGTACATGACAACCAAGGTCCCGACAATTCCCACCAGTAATGCCGGAGCGGCGATCATCAGCACGATGTTGCGCGGTTCCCGCTCAGGCAGCGCCAAGGGCGGTGCGATGAGCAGCCGGACCGGAGCGACTGCGGGAGCCGACGTGCGATCGCCCGGAACGAATCCCCTCTTCGACATCCTTATCCCCCTGTGGCGTCTGGGCCGGAAGTTGGCAACACCGCTATCGCCCCGCCCGGCTCGATGATGTCGCGAGCCAACAGCGCGTTTCCTCGGCTGATGGGTGGTCCGGCCGCGAAAGTACGCAAGATCGGCCAGGGAGCCTGGACCGCCCGGAGTGGGTCGATTCCCAAGGCCTGCACAGTGTTCCGATCCCGGTCGATCCCATATCGAACGCCCTGCGGCGAGATCCAGAACAGGCTTTCGCGGGTGTCGGCGGTGATCACACCACTGGTGGACACGACGAAGTTTGCCGATCCCGGGAGCATGAGCGTCTGCTGCGCTTCGACGGAGTCGGGACCCCGGCTGTCTCGGACCAATCTGACGATATGAGAGTCGAAATTCTGCGGTGTGGGCAGACCCCGGCCGTTGAACACGGCGATGGTGGCCCGTCGGTCGGTGGACAGCTTCTTCCAGCTGACGCACGTCACCGGATTGGCGTCGGTGTTGATGAATTCCAGCTTGCCGGTCGGATAGAAGCCAACACTGAGTACCTCAACCTCGGGGATGTTAATCAGCCTGTCCGGCGCTACAAGTTGGGGCTGGACCGATCCTTGGCTATTTGCAGTGCGCAGCAGATCGGCAACAAAGGCGGTGATCCTCTGCACACCGTTGGATAACAGCACGTAGAAACCACTGATGGTTCCGCTGGCATCTTTGGTGTAGAGAACTCGTCCCACAACCGATCCTGGTAGCCAACGCGACGGCGTTCCTGCCTCTGGAACTAACGGGGCCACAAGTGGTTCCGTTGCGGGTACGGCGTCGAAGAGCGCATTAGAAATCTCGATGGGTCTGGTCTTGCCGGGATCGAGCCCGAGGTTGAAGGTAACTGCGCGATCAGCCGGGTCGATCCGGCTCCGCTGGCCGTTCCAGATCAGGTAGGTGGAGCGGCGGTACGAGGCGAGAATCGCCGATGCCGGGTCCACCGGTGCCGCGCGATCACCAACGATCAACTCGCCGCCGATGGTAGTTACCGTCGGTGCGTTTGGGCCACCGCGCGCCGACGCGGTGTCGCAGACGGCCCAGGCCGACAGCAAATTGTCAGCTACCGCCAGATCGTCCGGGATACCGGGAATGCCGATCATGGGGCCGGTCGGGTACTTACCGATTTCCCGGGACGTTACCCATGTCGGTGACAGGGCACTGCCCGTCGCCAATCGGGCAGATGTCAGGTTAAGCGCCGGATGAAGCCGACCTTCGATCTTCGCGTATAGGGCACCGGTGTCCCGATTGCCGACAATCGCAGCCTCGCCCACCAGACCTGACGGTTTCATGAAGTGCAGTAGAGCCATCCACCCGCATCCCAGCATCACAAAGACCACGGACAGGGCGAGGGCTGCCTGCTGCTTTCGATCGTCATGCTTCATCCGCACCGAGAACCTGGTGATCGCGGCGCGCAATCGCCGGCCGTAGAACAGGTGACCCGAGTTCTGGTCTCGATTGGAAAGGTTCAGCGGCATATCAGACGCCGACCTGTCGGAACCGTCACCGCAGGCCGCCGCCGTAGCGCATCCGATAGTCCGCCTGGACCTCATCGGCCAGGGCGGTGAACGCGACGTTCATCCGCTCAGCCAACTCGCCGTGGCTGTAGTCGGTCACCACATTGGGCTGCAGAGTGAGTTCGATCAGTTTGCCATCGCAGTTGGCAACGGCATGGATATCTCCCATATCGACGGTGTATGTGATCGCTTCGGCCTCTGCCAGAAGCGCCTCCCAGTGATTGTTGCCCTCGTCCAAAGCACGCAGGGCAGACGCGACACGATCCCTGTCGCTAATCCCGTTCGGCTCCGTTTGGCCCTCCATCGACCAATTATGGGAGCCATGTCTAACTGCGTCAATTCACTATTTTAGGTCAGACTACGAATTCGCCAACATTCTCACCAGCAATCTCTCCAACACCATTCGCCACAGCGCTGGCGGCGGCAAAAACAGACCACGCTCGCTGTGGGCCAGCTTCGCCGCTCGACGGCGACACCTCACCGAACCGGCCACCTCGGCACGGAAATCAATCTTTGCCGGATCGGCGGCCGGCTCGTCCGCACCTAGCCCATTGGTTGGTTGCGCCGAATACCGCGGTAGATACCGCGTCGCACGATCCACGGCATCAGCACCCGTTCAACCGGCCACGCCGGGACCCGGTACGGCCGACCGTTCGGGGCGAACACCTCCACCCCGTCGGACTGGATTCCGATCACCGACCCCCAGCGCCGACGCGGCGGCTTATAGGAGCGCAATGGCCGGCCGGCGGGCTCGGCGCGGATGTTGTGGGCGAGCACCGCATCGGCACGGTTGCGCGCCGAGGAACGCAACGGATCGGTTGCGGCCACATCACCGATGGCGAACACTCCCCGGTACCCGGGCACGCGCAACTCCGGGGTGACGCGGACGAAGCCGTCCTCGTCGAGGAGGTCAGGCGGAAGCCAGTCAGTATTGGGCCGCACCCGCCCGATGGCCCACAGCACTGCATCGGCCCGCGCGCGTGGCTGGCCGGTACTCCACTGCACGGGATCACTCGTGATCGCGTCGCAGTCAAACCCGGCCGGTATCACCGCCCGGTGGCCGGGGTGGAGGCCGATGCCAAGCCGGATCAGCCTGCGCCGCAAGTGTTCCCAGGTCCGCGGGTGGTGCTCGCGCAGGGGCTGCTCGTGCGGAAAGTAGAGATCGACTCGTTTGCCGGTCCAGTGAGCGGCGATATTGGCGGCCGCACTGACCGCAGCCGCGCCCCCACCTACCACTATCACCGACCCGGCGGCTGCGAGACGGTCGTAGTCAGCGGTGATCTCCGCGCGGATCTCGGCTGGTGACTGCAATGCAGTCTGGCGCCAGAAGCCGTTGCGCACCCCTGTCGAAATGACCAGGGCGTCATAGGGTTCACAGACCTCGGTGCCGTCGGGGCACTCGGCATAGACCACCCGGGCCGCAAGGTCGGCTCTTGTCAGCCTGGCCTGCACGGTGCGCACCCGATCCAGTGCGCGGTAGCGGTCGAACGGCACGAAATAGTCGCGGGCCCAATCCGCCGGGCGAGTCAGGCGCACGCCTAACTCCTGGCCGCTGACCAGAGCCGGCTTGACCGAGATCCCCACTACATCGGCGAAACGGGCCAGCCGGATCGCGGTCAGCAGCCCACTGTCGCCGAGCCCGGCGATCACCACCCGCGGCCGAATCACCCCGGGCCAGCGACTTCCGGAGCCCGGCGGGGCGGGCGCGGAACCAGCCTCGATACGCGATCGATGACATCCTGGTACTGCGGGCGGCGTTCCAGACTGCGCTTCTCCATCAACGGAATGCTGGCGCCCAGGAACATCGCAATCATCAGTGCGACACCGACGAACAGCCACCACACGTCACGGGGCGAAGCGGCAATACCGAACAGCGCCAGGGAGAACCAGAACCCAATCTCGCCAACGTAGTTGGGATGACGCGACCACGCCCACAATCCGCGGTCCATCGCAGCGCCCGGTCGGCGCTCGGCAACGAAACGACGCATCTGAACGTCGGCGACGAGTTCGACCGTGACGGCCACGATACCCAGGCCGAAGGCCACCCATGTCAGCCAAACCAGTCCACTACCGGGCCGGGTCAGTGCAACGTAGACCGGCAGCATGCCGACAAACACCTGCAGCGTCGGAAACAAGTGAATGCCGAACAGATCGGCCAGAAACTCGAAGCGGCCGGCACCGTCACGAAGAATCGGATAGCGCCAGTCCTCATGGTTCAGACCGGGAAAACCATAGGCCCAGTTGGCCGTCAGCCGCACCGCCCAATAGAACATCACCGCGGAAAGCAACCAGGCCCGCAATGAACCGGGCCCCATCGCGCCCAATGGCCCCTGCAACCACCAGTACAACGCAAGCAGTGGCGGAATCACGCTCCAGTAGGCGTCATAGAAGCTGGAGTTGCGGTAGATCCGGCTGAAGACGAAGACGACCGCTGTGGCGAGTACGTCGGCGATCAGAGTGTCCAGCCAAAGTCGGCCGGTGTGCGGTCCCCAACACAACCATCCGAGCCCAACCGCGACAGCGACAAAGTAGGCAAGCGTGACCAAGGCCAGCGAACGGCCCTTGCTCATCTACGGGCCTCCTCGGTATCCATGGTTCACAGCACGACTCCGGCGTCCGGCGAGGGTGAACCTAACACGGTGTCCTCCACGGTCGCCGACCATTCGCGGGGCCTCGTGACGAGATTTCCGGGCCGGTTCGGACGCCAGCTAGCGTGGCATTCCGCGTTGGGTCTACGGTTCGGCAACGATGCGGGAGCGCGGGCCGCCGTCGGAGTTACCCGCGTCTTTTCCACGGGCGGGCATTCCGGCTCCGGTCGGCGGCATCGGCAAGACGCTGTTAGTCGTCGTGGTCGTTGCGGGGGGACGCAATTCGGCCGCGCTCAGCAATCCGGTTTGCAGGCCTCTGGGTTGGCCCGCACCCTCTGGGGCAAAGCTGCTCGACGGGCGGGAGTAACTGGTGACAGCACCGCCCGGCAGCGCGCCGATGCCACCGCCCGCGATCCCGGTGCCACCGACGCCGGTCCCCGGGCCGCGCTCGAAAACCGCAGCGCCCGCACCACTAGGCGTCGCCGTGGGCACCGCGGTCGCGTTGGCCTCCCCCCCGACGGACATTCCGCGCAGCGATCCGGCCAGCGACTGAGGTAAGCCCGCGAGAGTGTTAACCGCTTGTACCGGGGCCTGGAACATCCCCACCGCGGGCTGCATCGAACCCAACACAGCCTGAATCGGCTGCATCATCGTCTGTCCGGCCGCAACCGCGGCTGCGGACGGCCCTACAGCACCATCGCCGGCCGATTTGGCCAGCTGCCCGGACTCCTTCATGGCTTCGCCCGCGACGATCCGGCCGGCAGCCTGCGCCACCGCGGCGGCAGACGTCGCCGGCGCAGTAGCGGACGCGCCCGGTGGCGAAATAGGTGGGGGGATCACCAGTGCCGCGGCTAGTGCTGTCAATGCGGCTCCATAAGCCGTGCCGATACCGGCATTGTGCGGCCAATGCTCGCCGAAGTACTCGGTATCCAGGGCGATGATCGCCGGGGTGAGCGCTCCCAGCACAGCCGGGTTTATCGCTACAGCCGCCGCCTGCTCGGTGCGGTTGGCGATACAGATCTCGGCGGGGATCATCGCCGACAC
The DNA here is from genome assembly GCA_049315425.1 of Mycobacterium sp. Lineage (GTDB taxonomy): Bacteria > Actinomycetota > Actinomycetes > Mycobacteriales > Mycobacteriaceae > Mycobacterium. The sequence goes on from JBMOKE010000071.1 coordinate 11,051, forward strand.
CGCCGTCTCATACGCTGCAATCGCACTGGCCGCTATGGGGGGTTTCTCCTGAACCCAGCCTGCGAGGAGTTGCAGGGAAGTGTTAAGGGCGGTGATCGTGGCGACTGAACTCACACCACCCACGCCCTCGAAGTTCATCGCAGTCACGGCGGTGTTAAGCGTCGACAGCGAGAAAGCGCACTCATGACCGACCGCCAACGCTTGCCAGGCCGCTGCATTGACCACCGTTGTCGCCGTTCCGGCCGAACCTGGACCGACCAACCGCAGATAGTTGGCTTCGGGTGGGAAAGAGGGCCACGAGGGATCCGGCATGGCTGCGAAAAAGTCCTGTAACCGCGGCGTCGCATCGGTCCTAGAGCGACAGTGCCGTGTTGTTGATGACGTCGGTCGCGGTGTAGGTCGCGGCCGACAGATTCTGCGCCTCGGCGAAAAGGCCACGATGGGACAGATGCTCGATTGCGGCTCCGATACAGGCGGCACCAACCGCATTCAGAACCGCTGCGAACTGCACCGAATCGACATCCGCGCCCATCGGCATGACACCGGTCAGTGCCTCCGCCACTGCCGCAGTAGCTGTACTCAGCTGCGAACCGATACCTGCTTCAGTGGCAGCGGATGCGCCTACCGTTGCCGCGTTGACGTTGAGAACCATGGGTCTGCCCTCCCGATCGCCGCGGGCCTTCGCCGCGGTACGACCTCACCGTAAGAGCAC
>JBMOKE010000272.1:0-2627 GCA_049315425.1 Mycobacterium sp.
CAGCCCTGCCCTGCAACAGGAGAATTTTGATGTCAACCAACACCGTCAGGCACAACGCCACGGCCGACCAGGTAGACGTGCGCGGCCCTCGCTTTGCCGCCTGGGTCACCACCGCGGTCCTGCTATTGATACTCGTGGTTTCAGCGTTCAGCACACCCGCGGCCGCCGTACTACTCGCCGCGCAGGCCGCCGTCTTCGCCAGCGGCGCTGCAGGGGGCCCGCGGCGACACCCCTACGGCCGGATCTTCGCCACTGTGGTGTCACCGAGGCTCGGTCCGGTCACCGAGCGGGAACCCGTCCCGCCGTTGCAGTTCGCCCAATTGGTGGGCCTGCTATTCGCGGTCGTCGGGGTGGCCGGGTTTGCGCTCGGTGCCCCGTTGGTGGGCGTGACCGCCACCGCGTTCGCTCTGGCGGCGGCCTTCCTCAACGCGGCCTTCGGGATCTGCCTCGGCTGCATGCTCTACCCACTGGTTACCCGACTGCACCGCCCACAGGAAGGCTGATCGTGGCCCGCTCCGATGTCCTGGTCTCCACTGACTGGGCCGAAGGCAATCTCAGCACCCCCGGCATCGTCTTCGTCGAGGTCGACGAGGACACCAGCGTCTACGACACCGGTCACATCACCGGTGCGGTCAGGCTCGACTGGAAGACCGATCTGCAGGACCCGATCAAGCGGGATTTCGTTGATGCCCAACAGTTCTCGAAACTGCTCAGCGAGCGTGGAATAGCCAACGGCGACACCGTCATCCTCTACGGGGGTAACAACAACTGGTTTGCCGCCTATGCCTACTGGTACTTCAAGATCTACGGCCACGACACGGTCAAACTGCTCGACGGCGGCCGCAAGAAGTGGGAACTCGATGGCCGGCCACTGTCCACTGACGAGGTGAACCGACCCGCCACCAGTTACGTCGCCCAGGCAGCGGATTCCAGCATCCGTGCGTTTCGCGATGAGGTGATCGCCGCCATCGGAACCAAGAACCTTGTCGATGTGCGTTCGCCGGATGAGTTCTCCGGCAAGATCCTGGCTCCCGCGCACCTGCCTCAGGAGCAGAGCCAGCGCCCAGGCCACATCCCCGGCGCCATCAACGTGCCCTGGAGTAAAGCCGCGAACGAGGACGGCACCTTCAAGTCCGACGAGGAACTGGCTGAGCTCTACGCGGCCGCGGGCCTCGACGCCGGGCTGGAGACCATCGCCTACTGCCGCATCGGCGAGCGTTCTTCGCACACCTGGTTTGTGCTGCAGGAGCTGTTGGGGCACCCCAACGTCAAAAACTACGACGGCAGTTGGACCGAATACGGCTCCCTGGTGGGGGCCCCGATCGAGTTGGGAAGTTGACCATGTGCGCTGCACCTCAGCAAGGACAGACGCTGCCCGCCAGTGTCGATCTGGAGAAGGAGACGGTGATCACCGGCCGGGTCGTCGACGGCGCAGGACAGACCGTCGGTGGCGCGTTCGTGCGCCTACTGGACGCCTCGGAGGAGTTCACCGCCGAGGTGGTCGCCTCGGCCACCGGTGACTTCCGGTTCTTCGCCGCGCCCGGCACCTGGACGGTGCGGGCCCTGTCGAGAGTGGGCAACGGTGATATCACCGTGGCTCCGTCCGGTGCGGGTCTGACCGAGGTCGACGTCAAGGTCGCGTGAGCGACATGCCCGCCACATCGTGATGCGGCAGCGATAGACTCTTCGACGTGGTGCTCTTCTTCGAGATCCTGCTGGTCATCGCGGTGGTGGTAATCACCTGGTTCGCGTTGTACGCGGTGTACCGACTCATCACCGACGAGTCGTGACCGACGGGGACATCGCCGGCAGCGCCGATCGCGCTGTCGCGGCCGCCGTCGAGCGGGCGAAGCAGACCGCCCAGCGCAACCTCCCGGTGTTCGATGACCTCCCGATCACAGACACCGCAAACCTGCGGTTGGGTGCCGACCTGCATGATGCACTGCTGGCGCTGCTGCCCCTGGTCGGCGTATGGCGCGGGGAAGGTGAAGGGCACAGCCCGCACGGCGACTACCGATTCGGTCAGCAGATCATCGTCTCCCACGATGGCGGGGACTTCCTCAACTGGGAAGCACGATCCTGGCGGCTCGATGAGGCCGGCGAATACCACAGTCCCGGCCTGCGCGAGACCGGGTATTGGCGGTTCGTCGACGATCCGGCCGACCCCGAGGAATCCCATGCCATCGAGTTGCTTCTGGCTCACTCCGCCGGCTACGTCGAGCTGTTCTATGGCCATCCCCACACGCAGTCATCCTGGGAACTGGTGACGGATGCGCTGGCTCGCAGCCGATCCGGAGTGCTGGTCGGTGGTGCCAAACGGCTCTACGGCATCGTCGACGGTGGCGATCTCGCCTACGTCGAAGAACGGGTAGACGCCGACGGCGGTCTGGTCCCGCATCTCTCGGCCAGGCTATCGAGACACGTCGGGTGACGCGGCGGGGAATCTCGGCGGTGATCGCTGCCGCCTTGCTGCTCGGTGGCTGCTCATCGGAACCTGTCCCCGCAGAGCCCACCGTCCCCGGTCTGCCCCCGGCTACGCACGGGTCGCTCGCCGAATGCCTGCACTCCCACGGCATTGATGAGCCGGCCACCGCGGTCCTCGGACCGCCGACCGGGGTCGACCAGGC
>JBMOKE010000273.1:0-2626 GCA_049315425.1 Mycobacterium sp.
AGTAGAGATAGCTGTCGGTAAAGCCCTCGGCCGCGAGCACGTCGCCGACGATGATCACCGCGGTGCGGGTGATCATCGCATCGTGCATCTGCCCGGCGATATCAGCCAGAGTCCCGCGCAGCACCACCTGCTGCGGCCAACCCGCGAACGCGACGACCGCGGTCGGGGTGTCCGGCCGGTAACCACCGGCCAGCAGTTGGGGCACGATCGCGTCGATGCGGTGGGCGGCCAGGTGGATCACCAGAGTTGCCCCGTGCGCCGCGAGTGCGGTCAGGTCCTCACCGTCGGGCATCGCGGTGGACAAAGTGGAGACCCGGGTCAGGATCACTGTCTGCGCCACACCCGGCACGGTCAGTTCCCTGCCCAGTGCGGCAGCGGCGGCAGCGAAAGCCGGCACGCCCGGGACGATCTCGTAGTCGATGCCCAGTGCGTTGAGACGGCGGCTTTGTTCGGCGATAGCGCTGTAGAGCCCCGGATCGCCCGAGTGCAAGCGTGCGACGTCATGGCCCGCAGCGTCGGCAGCGGCGATCTCGTCGATGATCTGATCCAGTGTCAGCGGACCGGTATCGACGACGCGAGCCGCAGGCGGGCAATACGCCAGCAGATCATCCGGCATGATCGAGCCGGCATACAGGCAGACTTCGCAGCGCTGGAGCAGTCGCTGGCCGCGGATCGTGATCAGATCCGCCGCACCCGGTCCGGCACCGATGAAGTACACGGTCACTTCTGCGTCACCGCTACGACCGTGAGCAGCCACTGGGTGATCGGCATCTGCGGACGCCAACCGGTGAAGCCCCCCAATGGCTCGCCCTGATAGTGCTGGAACCGTCGGAGTTCGCCGCCGAGTCGGGCGTACCACTGCACGAGGAGCGCTTCGGATTCGGCAGTGACGGCATTGACGACAAGCCGACCGCCGCTGGGCAACTGCGCCAGGCAGGCCTCGACCATTCCCGGGGAGGTGAACCCGCCGCCGATAAAGATGACGTCCGGTACTGCGGCACCGGTGAAGTCCTCCGGTGCCTCGGTCCGGACCTCGATATCGGCGCCGAAGGCGTGGGCATTGGCCATGATCCGCCCGCGGCGCTCAGCGTCTTTCTCGAATGCCACGGCGCGACAGTCAGCTGTGCTTCGGCACCACTCCACGGCGATACTGCCCGAACCCGACCCGACGTCCCAGAGCAGCTGACCCGGGCGAGGCGCGAGTGCGGCGAGTGTCACCGCGCGCACCGTCTGCTTGGTGATCTGGCCATCGTGGCACAACAAACCGTCAGGCAGTGTGCCCCCGACTCGCTCATCAGGCAGATAATCGATCGCAGTGACATTGAGGTCATCGATATCCGTCGGTGGCGCGGCCGCCCAGGCCTCGGCCGGACCCGAACGGATCCGCTCCCCGGGGCCACCGAGTTGCTCGAGAACAGTGAATTCCGAAGCGCCACGGCCGGTATCAGTCAGAGCTACTGCCAACTCGGCCGGTGTCGAGGCACCGCGCGATAGCACCACTGCGCGCCCACCCCGGCGAACCGCGGTGTGTACGGGTGCGGTGACCAGGCTGATGATCTCGACATCCTGCGCGGCCCAGCCCATCCGGGCACAGGCCAGCGTCACCGAGGACACGTGCGGGAGCACCCGCACCCGGTCGGCGCCGTGAAGGCGAATCAGCGTGCCGCCGATGCCATGCAGCAGTGGATCGCCGCTCGCAACGACGTGGATATCCTGATCGACAGGTAGCGATTCCAACGCGGGCAGCATCGGCGTGGGCCAGGGGTGCCGCGGTGCGGTAACGGTGTCGTCGAGCAGATCCAGCTGGCGGGGCGAGCCGTAAATGACGGTGGCGCTGCGAAGTTCACGCCGTGCGCTCTCAGACAACCCGGCCATTCCGTCGGCGCCGATCCCGACCACAACAATCACCGGGGCATCCTCCGCCACAAACCTTGCGGCAACAAACGCAGACCGAAGAACAGCGGCCGCAGCGCCCAGGGCACCCACACCGTGCGGCGGCCCGTCGACAACGCACGCGCCGTGGCCGCGGCCACCTGCGCCGGAGTGCTCGACAGGGGCGCGGGATCCATGCCCTCGGTCATCCGGCCGATCACGAAACCGGGCCGCACGATCAACAGCCGCACCCCGCTGCCGTACAGCGCATCGGACAGCCCGCTGGCGAATCCGTCCAGACCGGCCTTCGCCGAGCCGTAGACGTAGTTGGCTCGGCGCACGCGAACCCCGGCTACTGAGGAGAACACCACCAGTACGCCATTGCCGGCATCCCGCATGGCGTTGGCGAGCGATGTCAGCAGGCTGATCTGCGCGACGTAATCGGTGTGCACGATGGCGACCGCGTGGGCGGGATCGGCCTCAGCGCGGGCTTGGTCACCAAGGATGCCGAAGGCCAGCACCGCGGTCCCGATGGAACCGTATTCACCAATCAACTTCTCCACCAACCGACCGTGCGAGTGCAGGTCATCGGCGTCAAACTCGATGCTGTGCACCGCCACGGCACCCGCCGCACGCACCGCCGCGATCTGCTCACCGAGGCGGTCAGCACCGCGGGCGGCCAGCACGACCGTCGACCCTGGGGCGAGTCGGGTGGCGAGTTCGGCGCCGATCTCGCTACGGCCGCCGAAAATCA
>JBMOKE010000274.1:0-2621 GCA_049315425.1 Mycobacterium sp.
CCAGGACGGAGAACACCACCGCGGGATCGGTCGGGGCAACCGCGGTCGCCACCAGAAGAGCGAAATACCAGTCGATTCCGAACAGCACATGCAGCACGACCGCCGCCCCGGCGGCGGTGAGGAATGTACCCACGACACCGACCGTCATGATCGGCACCGCCGCCACCCGGAATCGGCGCCAGCCGATGTGCATGCCGCCGTCGAAGAGCACCAGTACCAGGGCAACGGTGATGATGCGGACCACCAGCGACTCGGGCGGCGCCGACAACGCGGGCACCACACTGATGGCCAGCGCCGCGCCGGCCAGCACCAGCAGCGGTGCCGGGATTTTGACCCGCTCGGTGAGCCGGTTGGCCATCACCGCGACCAGTCCGACCGCGCTCGCGAACAGAATGATAAGGCCGTAGTGGCCGATGTCATCGATTACGGCTGCTCACCCCCTCGGCGCTGGTCACATGGACGTTCGGAGACGGCACTGGCAGCCGCAACCCGTTCGCGGAATACGCTATCGGCAATCGGCCACCGAGATCCGACAGGAGGACAAATGCGCGATCCGCGCTACGACATCCTCTTCGAACCGGTGCAGATCGGCCCGGTGACGGCGCGCAATCGCTTCTACCAGGTGCCGCACTGCAACGGCATGGGCTACCGGGATCCCTCCGGTGAGGCGTACATGCGGCGGGTCAAGGCCGAGGGCGGTTGGGCTGTGGTCTGCACCGAACAGGTCGAGATCCACCCCACCTCCGATATCGGACCATTCATCGAACTGCGGATGTGGGACGACCAGGACCTCCCCGCGCTGGCCCGGATCGCCGACATGATTCACCAGGGCGGGGCGTTGGCCGGGATCGAACTCGCCCACAACGGGCTCAACAGCCCGAACCTGATCAGCCGCGAGGTCCCGTTGGCTCCGCAGAATCTGCCCGTCGTGTCCTGGTATTACGACCCGGTTCAGGCGCGGGCGATGACCAAGTCCGATATCGCCGATATGCGCCGGTGGCACCGCGACGCAGTACGCCGCTCCATTGAGGTCGGCTACGACATCGTCTACGTCTATGCCGGACACGCCATGGGCGGCCTGCACCATTTCCTGTCCCGCCGATACAACAACCGCACCGATGAATACGGCGGCAGCCTGACCAACCGGGTCCGGTTCCTGCGCGAAGTTCTCGAAGACTCCCGCGAGGAGGCCGACGGGAAAGCGGCGATCGCCTGTCGCATCACCGTCGACGAACTCCTCGGCGATGACGGCATCACCCGCGCTGAGATCGAGGACGTGATCGGCATGATCGGCGAGCACCCCGATCTGTGGGATTTCGTTCTGGGCAGCTGGGAGGACGACTCGGTGACCTCCCGGTTCGGCCCGGAAGCCGGCCAGGAACCCTACGTTCGCGGACTGAAGAAGCTCACCACCAAACCCGTTGTCGGAGTTGGCCGTTTCACCTCGCCCGACATGATGGTGCACCAGATCAGAAGCGGCGTCATGGATCTGATCGGCGCCGCCCGGCCGTCAATCGCCGATCCCTTCCTGCCCCGCAAGATCGAACGCGGCGACCTCGAGGACATCCGGGAGTGCATCGGCTGCAATATCTGCGTCTCGGGTGACTTCACCCAGTCCCCGATCCGATGCACCCAGAACCCCACCATGGGCGAGGAGTTCCGGCGCGGCTGGCATCCGGAACACATTCGCGCCAAAACCTCTGACGCCCACGTGCTGGTGGTCGGTGCTGGCCCGGCCGGTCTGGAATCCGCCCGCGCGCTGGGCCATCGTGGCTACACCGTCAGTCTTGCCGAGGCCACCCGGGCGGTGGGTGGACGCGTGAAACTCGAGTCCGCGCTCCCCGGACTGTCGGCGTGGATCCGGGTGGTGGACTACCGCGTCCAGCAGATCAGCAAGCTCGACAATGTCGATCTCTTCATGCAGAGCGAGATGACCGCCGATGACATCATCGACAACGACTTCCATCACATTCTCCTCACCACCGGTGCGCACTGGCGCACCGACGGCGTCGGCCGCTGGCACACCCATCCCATCGCGATCTCTGAGAACGCCGATGTGCTCACGCCCGATAGCATCATGGCCGGTGCACGACCGCGGGGCAAACGCGTCGTGGTCTTCGATGACGACCACTACTACATGGGCGGGGTGGTGGCCGAACTGCTGGCCGCTGACGGATTCGACGTCACCCTGCTCACCCCGGCGCCACATGTCTCGCAGTGGACCGTCAACACGCTGGAAGTCCAGCGGATCCGCGCGCGCATCATCCGCGCCGGGATCACCGTGCACACCAACACCGCGCTCACCCGGATCGCGGGCGACGGCGTCGGCACCGCATGTGTCTTCACCGGCAACGCAGGCCATCTCGAGGCTGACTCGGTAGTGCTGGTGACCGCGCGCCTGCCGGAGAACGCACTCTATGACGCCCTGATGGCACGGCGGGCGGACTGGGAATCGTCGGGCATCCGTAGCGTCCGGGCCGTCGGGGATGCCTGGGCGCCGTCGACAATCGCCGCCGCGGTGTATGCCGGTCACCGCTATGCCGAGGAACTCGACGAACCCTCGCCTTCGCCCGCGCGGCGCGAGGTTGCCCAGTTAGCTCAGGAGGCCCCGTGACATCCAC
>JBMOKE010000275.1:0-2616 GCA_049315425.1 Mycobacterium sp.
GGGGTACGGCGTGGCACTCGTCTTGGCGTTCGGGGTGATGTTGCTGATCAGCGTCTCACTATCGGGACTGGCCGCACGCACGGTGCTGTCCACCGCGCTGCTGTTCCTGCTGGCCGGTGCGATGCTCGGTCCCGGCGGACTGGGCCTCGTGCAGAACAACGCCGAGGACGGGATCGTCGCGGTGCTTGCCGACATCGCCCTGTTCACCGTGTTGTTCACCGACGGCCAGCGTGCCAGCGTGCCCGCACTACGCGAGGGATGGCGCCTGTCGGGTCGCGCACTGGGACTCGGCATGCCGCTGGCGATGATCGGGATTGCGGTTCCCGCGCACTTTCTCGTCAACCTCGACTGGCCGACGGCTTTCCTGCTCGGGGCCATTCTTTCACCCACCGACCCGGTGTTCGCCTCGGCATTAGTGGGCCGCGCCGATGTCCCCTTGCGTCTGCGACGGTTACTTAATGTGGAGTCCGGCCTCAACGACGGACTCGCGTTGCCCTTCGTGCTGATCTTTCTGGCCATGGCCAAGCATGAGAACTCACATATCAGCACGGTGCTGGTGGAGTTGCTACTCGGCCTGGCCATCGGAATCGGTGTGGCTGCACTCGTTGCGCTGGCCTGGCGCAGCAGGATCCTGACGGCCGAACCGCGGCTGCAACCACTGGGCCCCGTGGCGATTGCGGTGGTGGTGTACGCGATGTGTCATCTGACCCACGCCAATCCTTATCTGGCAGCATTCGCGGCCGGCTCCACCCTGGCCACCCTCGACCATGTCGCCGCAGAGAGCTTCGAACCGTTCGGCGACCTGCTCTCCGAGCTGACGAAGTTCGCCGCTCTACTGGTGTTCGGAACTCTGATCACGCCGGAACGGCTGTCCCATCTCGGTTGGCAGGGCTGGCTTTTGGCGGTGCTGGCCATCGTGCTGGTGCGGCCCGCCTCGATGCTGCTCTCGCTGCTGCGCACCCCGATGCCACGTTCGGAGCGGCTGACCGCCGCGTGGTTCGGCCCGAAGGGTTTCGCGTCCGTGGTCTATGGCCTACTGGTCCTGCAGGCCGGCCTGCCGAATGGAGAACTGCTCTTCGACCTGATCGCCGTGACGATCGCGATGTCGATCATGTTGCATTCCTCCACCGACGTGCCCGTTGCGCACATGCTGCGGATCGAGCCCCCCGACCACCTGCCGGCTGGGCACTACGATCCCGTCGCACCTGCGCCGGCAGTCAGTGACCGAGGCAGCTGACGGCAACCGCCTGCATCTGCGGTGGACGTATGCGATATTCCTAAGGTGCGAGAGACCTTCAACAACCAAAAGGTCAGGGCCGTCGTGGCCGACGATCACCCGCTCTTTCGGGATGGTCTGGTTCGGGCGCTGACCGGCAGCGGGCTGGTGGATGTGGTCGCCGAAGCCGAGGACGGTCCGTCGGCGTTCGAGGCGATCAAGAAGCATCAGCCGCAGGTGGCGCTGCTCGACCTCCAGATGCCCGGGATGGACGGCACCCAGGTCGCCGCCGCTGTGGTGCGCGATGAACTGCCGACCCGGGTGCTGCTGGTGTCGGCGAACGATGACGCCGCGATCGTCTATCACGCCCTCCAGCAGGGTGCGGCGGGATACCTACCCAAGGAGTCCTCCCGCGCCGAGATCGTTCAGGCCGTCATCGACTGCGCCGAGGGCCGCGATGTCGTCGCCCCCCAACTGGCCGCCGGGCTCGCTACGGAGATCCGTCGTCGGGCCGAGCCGAGCGGGCCGACATTGAGCGCCCGGGAACGAGAGATCCTCGCCATGATCGCCGAGGGTGGCAGTATCCCGATGATCGCCAAGAAATTGTTCCTCGCGCCCTCGACGATCAAGACCCACGTGCAACGGCTGTACGAGAAGCTAGGTGTCGGGGATCGGGCGGCAGCAGTCGCCGAGGCGATGCGTCGGGGACTCCTGGACTGACGTGAGACGTTTTGTCGTCGGCATTCTTGATTTCCTGACTGCCGAGCCGTTGCGGATACGGTCATTTCTCCGGCTCGCGCTCATCGTGCTGATCGCACTGCTGGTCTATTTCACCCATATCTCGCACTGGCTGGAAAATGTATTCACAGCCGTGCTCATGGTGTACGCCATCGGCGCGATCGCCTGGCTGATCTTGATCCTCCGCGGACCGATCCGATGGTGGTACATCTGGGCCTCGACGAGCGTCGATGTGGTGATGGTCATCATCTTGTGCATCGCGTCAGGCCCCGGGACCAAATCGCTACTCCCCATCTTCTTCCTGCTACCGATCTCGGTCGCCTTTCTCGACAGCCCATTGATCACTGCGGCACTGGGACTCAGCGCCTCCTTCGGCTACCTGCTGGCCTGGATCGTCTACGCCAACCGTGACGAGGCGATGGGTCACGTCCCGCGTGTGGTCTACGTACAAGTCGGCTGCCTGCTCTGGCTGACCGTGGCTATCACAGCGTTGTCCTACACCCTGGCCCGGCGCGCGGCACGGGTTGAGGGGTTGCTTGATGTGCGACGCCGACTGGTCGCCGAGTCGATGCGGGCCGAGGAACGTCAGAACAGGGAACTCTCCGAACAACTCCATGACGGGCCGCTGCAGAACCTGCTCGCCGCCCGGCTGGATCTCGACG
>JBMOKE010000072.1:0-11637 GCA_049315425.1 Mycobacterium sp.
ACATCGGCGTCAGCAGCGCGGGCCCGGGCCAGCAGTTCCTCCATGCGGTGCGCGGCATCCGGGACGGTGTCGCGGACGAAGGCCAGGGTGGGGGTGAACTTCACGCCGGTGCCGGCCCCGACCTTGGAACGCAACACTCCCTTGGCGCTCTCCAGAGCCGCGGCCACACCGGCGTAGTCCGGCTCGTCAGTCAGCGAGCGACCGATGACCGTGTAGAACAGCGTGGCGTCGTGCAGGTCGCCGGTTACCTTCGCGTCGGTGATCGTCACTCCGGCCAGCCGCGGATCCTTGATCTCGTACTCGATCGCCGAGGCGACGACGGTCGAGATCCGCTTGGCCAGGCGCTTCGCCCGCGCCGGATCAGCCATGACCCTTAGACCCGCGCCTTCTCGACCAGCTCATAGGTCTCGATGACGTCACCCTCCTTGATGTCGGCGTAGGTCACCGTCAGACCGCACTCATAGCCCTCGCGAACCTCGGTCGCGTCGTCCTTCTCCCGCTTGAGTGAGGAGACGGTGAGGTTCTCTGCGACCACGACGTTGTCGCGAAGCAACCGGGCCTTGGCGTTGCGGCGCATGATGCCCGACTGCACCAGGCAGCCCGCGATATTGCCCACCTTGGAGGACCGGAAGATCGCGCGGATCTCCGCCCGGCCCAGTTCGCGCTCCTCGTAGATCGGCTTGAGCATGCCCTTGAGGGCCTTCTCGATCTCATCGATGGCCTGGTAGATCACTGAGTAGTAGCGGATCTCCACACCTTCGCGGTTGGCCAACTCGGTGGCCTTGCCTTCGGCACGGACGTTGAAGCCGATGATGATCGCATCCGAGGCCGACGCCAGGTTGACGTTGGTCTCGGTGATACCACCGACGCCGCGGTCGATGACCCGCAACTCCACCTCATCGTCGATCGCGATGCCCAGCAGTGCCTCCTCCAGAGCCTCGACGGTGCCGGAGTTGTCGCCCTTGAGGATCAGGTTGAGCTGACTGGTTTCCTTGAGTGCCGACTCCAGGTCCTCCAGGCTGATCCGCTTGCGGGATCGGGCGGCCAGTGCGTTGCGCTTGCGCGCGCTGCGCCGGTCGGCGATCTGGCGGGCAGTGCGATCCTCGTCGACGACGAGCAGGTTGTCACCGGCACCGGGCACCGAGGTGAATCCGATGACCTGCACCGGCCGCGACGGTGTCGCCTCGGTGACGTCGTCGCCGTGCTCGTCGACCATGCGACGGACGCGGCCATAGGCATCGCCCGCGACGATCGAGTCGCCCACCCGCAATGTGCCGCGGGTGATCAGGACGGTGGCAACCGGGCCGCGACCGCGGTCCAGGTGCGCTTCGATCGCCACACCCTGGGCTTCCATATTCGGGTTGGCCCGCAGATCCAGTGCCGCATCGGCGGTCAGCAGCACCGCTTCCTCGAGTGCCTGGATATTGGTGCCGTTCTTGGCGGAGATGTCGACGAACATGGTGTCACCACCGAAGTCTTCGGCAACCAGTCCGTATTCGGTCAGCTGCGACCGGATCCGCTGCGGATCGGCGCCTTCCTTATCAATCTTGTTGACCGCCACCACGATTGGCACATCAGCGGCTTGCGCGTGGTTGATGGCCTCCACCGTCTGCGGCATAACGCCGTCATCGGCGGCCACCACCAGGATTGCGATATCGGTGGCCTTCGCACCGCGGGCACGCATGGCGGTGAACGCCTCGTGGCCCGGCGTATCGATGAAGGTGATCAGCCGCTCGACACCATCATGATCGACGGCCACCTGGTAGGCGCCGATGTGCTGGGTGATCCCGCCGGCCTCGCCCTCGCGGACGTTGGCCTTGCGGATGGTGTCCAGCAGTCGGGTCTTGCCGTGGTCGACGTGTCCCATGACTGTGACGACCGGCGGTCGGATCACCAGATCCTCTTCACCACCCTCATCTTCGCCGTAGGTGAGGTCGAAGGACTCCAGCAGTTCACGGTCCTCGTCCTCGGGTGAGACGACCTGAACGACATAGTTCATCTCGCCGCCGAGCAATTCGAGGGTCTCATCGCCGACCGACTGGGTGGCGGTCACCATCTCACCCAGGTTGAACAACGCCTGCACCAGTGCGGCCGGGTTGGCGTCGATCTTCTCGGCGAAGTCGCTCAGCGACGCACCGCGGGCCAACCGGATGGTCTCACCGTTGCCGTGCGGAAGGCGCACGCCACCGACGACCGGTGCCTGCATGTTCTCGTACTCGGCGCGTTTGGCCCGCTTGGACTTGCGGCCACGACGGACCGCTCCGCCGGGACGACCGAAGGCACCTGCTGCGCCACCGCGCTGGCCGGGGCGTCCACCGCCACCGCCGGGACCGCCGCCACCGGGACGGCCGCGGAAACCCGCGCCTGCCGGCGCGGCACCACCAGCGCCGCCGCCACCACCGGGACCGCCGGTGCGGTAGTTACCACCACCACCGCCGCCGGGACGGGCACCCTGGCCCGGGCCGGGCCGGGAACCGGGACCGCCGGGGCCGCCTGGCCGCGGAGCGCCCGGACGAGCCGGACGGGCACCCATGGCGCCACCGGGACGAGGCGGCATGTTGCCGGGGGTTGCCCCGGCGGGCCGGGGCCCACCGGGACGCGGCGGCATACCGCCGGGTGCCGGCCGGGCACCCGGCTGGGCGCCGGGCTGGGGACGGGGAATCGCGCGCTCGACGGCCGGTGCCGAGGAGAATGGGTTATTGCCCACTCGCGGCGGGCGCGGTCCGGCGGGCTTGGGTGCCGCCGGGCCGGGACGCGGGCCGGGTTCGGCGACGGGACTGGCCGGTGCCGACGCGACCTCGATGGGTGCGGGCGGTGCGGCGACCTCGACCGGAGCGGGCGGGGGCGGTGCTGTAGGTTTCGCCACCGCGGGTGCCGCCGGCGCTGCGGCGGCCTGGGCCGGTGCAGCCTTTTTCGCGGGAGCCTTCGCTGGAGCACTCGCTGAACCATTCTCAACGGGCTTTGCTCCGCCTAATGCCTCACGCAGTCGCCGAGCTACCGGCGCCTCGACCGTCGACGACGCGGATTTGACGAATTCGCCCTGCTCGCTCAGCCGAGCGAGTACTTCCTTGCTGGTAACACCGAGTTCCTTCGCTAACTCGTGTACGCGAGCCTTGCCTGCCACTACATCTCCATCTCTAGAGGCGACAGCGGTGGGTAGGCCGCGCCTCGGGTTTAGCTACGACGCATGGTCATCGTCGGGTCTTCACGGTGTGCTCATGTCTTTCTCATACCTGTTTCTCTTGCCGAGTGGGCGAGCATCGCGAAATGCTCGTCCACCGCGGATGTGTCCGGTGAACCGGTGATGCGCAACGCTCGAGCGAAGGCGTGCCGCCGGATCGCTGCCTCAAGGCACCGATCAACGGGGTGCAGCCAGGCACCCCGGCCCGGGCAGAAACCTGATGTGTCGACGGTGACGGCGGATTGACCGTTTTCCGTCGATACGGCCACTACTCGGAGCAATTCGACAGCCAACTCTCGCTCCCGGCAACCGATACACGTCCGTACCGGACCTCCGGTGGACGTCTCAGCGGCCGGTTTCTCGCGCTGGATCACGGTTCACTCTACCGTTACCGCAGCTGAGAACAGAACCAGCCTTAGTCGCGGGGTCCAGGGGTCGTCTGGCGGGGGTGCATCGCCACACACCGAAGGCAGACCTGGCACGCTGTCTCCCATGGCACCGTCTCCCGCGGCACCGCCTCCCATGTCATCCCCGGTGGCACTTCCAGCCATCGTGCCGATGCCGCCACTGGCCGCCGGTATCGGGTTGCCCTGGGACATTGCCGTCGCCGACCCGGTTGCCGCCCTGTCCGACGCGCGCACTGAATTCGGCGACACCTTCGTCGTGGACAGCGGCGAGGATCGCTACCTATTCACCTTCTCGCCGCGTGGCGTCGAGTCGTTCTACGCCCTGCCCGAGGAACTCGCGAGCAAGGGCCTGGCCGATTACCGGATGCTGCGCCGCAAACTCCCCGATGAGATCTTCGCGGGCCGACGCACATTGCCGTCGCAGCTGTTCCGGCGCGACGACGTCGCCGCCTACCTGACCAACCTGTCACGCGCGCTGGATGTGTCCGGCGACGAACTCGGATCCAGTGGCAGCACCGAGGTGTTCGCCCTGACCCGCAGGCTCGCCCACCGCATGGGCCTGGCGTCCTGGGCCGGACCCGGTTGCGCGGACGGCCCGCGCTTCGAGCGCCTCATCACGGCCCTCGACGAACTCGATGGCTCTGCGGCATTCGTCCATCCCGATGCGATGAAACTCGTGGCCGCCAACGGTAAAGCCGCCGAACGGGCCGCACTTGACGAGATCGTCGCGGTGATCGGCGAGGTGATCGACGAACCAGCCCCCGACCATCCGCTGTTCACCCGCATCGTCGACGCATGGGCCGGCGAACCTGCTGCCGATCGCCGACGGGGTGTTGCGCTCGACGTGGCGCTGATCCATATCGCGTCGATGTCGAATCTCGCGGCCGCACTCGGTTGGGTGCTGGTCGACCTGATCGGTCACCCTGCCGAATGCGCTCGGGTGGCGGCCGGCGACGTGGCGCTGGCCGAGCAGTGCGCGCTGGAATCGACCCGACTGGCTCAACGCTCGATCATGCCGCGATACGTGCTGGCCGATCTGGATTTCGACGTCGAGGATGTGACCTTTTCCGTCGCGCCGGGCACCACCATCGCCACGCTGCTACCGCTGACCAACACCAGTGCCGGACCCGGTCTGGAGCACTGGGATCCGCGGCGCTGGAATCGCCACCGTCTCGTCGAGCCGTCCGATCTGGCATCGGTGCAATTGGTTACATCCTTCGGCCACGGTAGGCATAGCTGCCCGGCGCAACCGTTCTCGCTAGCCGCGATGGCAATGACCGCGACGCATGTGTTCGGCGCCTACGAGCTGACGCCCCGCTGGGATACCGCGCCGATGGCACTGCCGGGACAGATCGGCGGCGTCGCCCGAGCGGCCGGAGCCACTCCGGTCAGCTATCGCCGTCGCTGACGGACTGGGCTACTGCGGCGCGCCCTCCGGTGCGCCGGCCTCCGGGTCGGGGACGTCGCTGCGGATGTCGATGCGCCAGCCGGTCAGCCGGGCGGCCAGCCGGGCGTTCTGCCCTTCCTTGCCGATGGCCAGCGACAGCTGGAAATCGGGCACGGTCACCCGAGCCGAACGGGTGGCGGCGTCGACCACCTCGACCGACACCACCTTGGACGGTGAGAGCGCATTGGCCACGAATTGGGCCGGATCCTCGTCGAAGTCGATGATGTCGATCTTCTCGCCGGACAACTCGCTCATCACATTGCGCACCCGCTGGCCCATCGGGCCGATGCAGGCGCCCTTGGCATTAAGCCCGGCCACCTTGGATCGCACCGCAATCTTGGAGCGGTGCCCGGCCTCGCGGGCCACCGCGACGATCTCCACCGACCCGTCGGCGATCTCCGGAACCTCCAGGGAAAACAGCTTGCGCACCAGATTGGGGTGGGTCCGCGACAGCTCGATACGGGGTTCGCGAGTGCCGCGGGTCACGCCGACCACATAGCAGCGCAGCCGCTCACCGTGCTCATAGCTCTCGCCGGGCACCTGTTCGGCGGCCCGGATCATGCCGTCGGAGCCCTTGGCCTCGCTGCCGATCCGAACGACGATGTTGCCGCGAGCGTTCTCGCGCCCATCCTTCTGCACCATCCCGGCGACGATGTCACCCTCGCGGGCGGAGAATTCGCCGTAGACCCGTTCGTTCTCGGCGTCGCGGAAGCGTTGCAGCATCACCTGGCGGGCGGTGGTCGCGGCGACCCGGCCGAATCCCTCGGGGGTGTCGTCCCATTCGCTGATGAGGTTGCCCTCATCGTCGGTCTCGCGGGCCATCACCTGTACCTCGCCGCTTTTGCGGTCGATCTCGATCCGGGCGTCGGCCTGATGACCCTCGGTATGTCGATATGCGGTCAGCAGCGCGGTTTTGATGGTCTCGAGCAATTCATCCAACGAGATGCCTCGGTCGATCTCGATCGAGTGCAGCGCGGTCATATCGATATTCATGCGTCAGCCTCCGTTACGGTCCCATCGACCAGCTCAAGTTCTTTGGCATTCGGAGGTGAGAAATCAACCTGGACAACGGCTTTGCGAATTTCCGCCAGCGGAATACGGCGGACCGTCCACCCGCCACCGGCCCGCACCACCAGATCGGCCACACCGTCGGCGGTAGCACCGAGGCGGCCGGTGACGGTGCTGCCATCAGCCAGATCCAATTCGACTTTGCGCCGACGAGCCCGCTGGAAATGCTTTTCGGCGGTCAGCGGCCGGTCAACGCCGGGTGAGCTGACCTCCAGGTCGTAGGCGATATCGCCGGTGTCAACGGCGTCCAGCACTGCAGAGGCTGATCGCGACAACTCGGCGACGCCATCAAGATCCAGCGGACGGTCGCCGTCGGCGGTGATGCGGATGCGCGGCGGGCGGGATCCGGTGTCGATCGACACGTCCTCGATCTCGTATCCGGCGCGCGCGAACTCACCATTGAGTAGCTCGATCACCCGCTCTGGCGAGGGCAATCCCGCGGACCGGTCAGTCACGACGAGCTCCTCATCTTGAATTGTGCTGAAAACTGCTGCCGTGGATACGGCTCACAGGAGCCGGTTACCAACGATACGCCAGCAATAGCGAGGGCAATGGCAGGATGTTGCCCGTGCCCAGCCACGATCCAGGCCCCGATCCAGGCGACATGCCCGCGCTGAGCCGGCGCCGGGTGCTCCTCGGCGGTGGGCGCGGCCTGCTGGCGCTCGCGCTCGTCGGGACCGCCGCCGCCGCATGCGGTTCGTCCGGCCCGCCCGAGCCCGACCCGCTGGAGGCTGAGTTGGCAGCGGCCCGCGCCGACAGCGAACTGGCTGCCGCGGCGGCCAAGGTCGGCCCGCCCGCGCTGGCACCGGCGCTGATCGAGGTCTCCGCCGAGCGGGCCCGCCACGCGACCGCACTCATCGAGGAGTTGTCGCGGGCGGCCGGCAAACCGACGCCGACGCCGGGGGCGGAGACCACCTCGGCGAGCGCGACCGCTCAGTCGACTCCGCCGGCTCCCCCGCCGCGGCTGCAGGATGTGGTCGCTGCGCTGCGGCGCTCCGGTGAGAACGCGGCCAAGCTGGCGCCGACGTTGTCGGGCTACCGGGCTGGGCTGCTGGGCTCGATCGCCGCCGCCTGCACGACTGCCTGGACCGTGGGATTGTCACCTGCTGAGGGGCCCCGATGACTTCACCTAATCAACCGCCGGACACTGACCAACCGACACCGGATCCGGACCGGCCGGAGGACGCCGACCAGGCCGCGCTGTTCGACGCCCTCGCCACCGAGCACGGCGCCATCTACGGCTACGGCATCGTGTCGGCGCACGTTATGCCGGAGCAGAACGAGCTGGTGTCCCAGGCGCTGCTGGAACATCGCGAGCGCCGTGAGGCGGCCATCGCGATGCTGACCGAACGGTCGGTGAAGGTGCCGCTGCCGGCAGCCGGCTACCAACTGCCGATGGCGGTCACCAAATCGACTGAGGCCGCCAAATTCGCGATCCAGATGGAGAGCGACTGCGCGGTGGCCTGGCGGGCGGTCATGGAGCAGGCCAACTCCGAGCAGGATCGTGCCTTCGGACTCACGGCGCTGACCCAGTGTGCGGTGACGGCGGCCCGCTGGCGACAGGTGCTGGGTGCCTGGCCTGTGATCGCGGCCTTCCCCGGCGGCAACGAGTAACGCGCCGCACGCTGAGACGCCCCGCGGGCTCACGAGTGTGAAGCTGTTGCGAGAAATCGCTCCGGAACTCGCAGAGGATTCACACTCGCGATCAGTGCGCCAGCAGCGCGGCGACATCGGTGACCGCATCGCCGATGGCGATATCGCGGGTCTCACCGGTGAACCGGTTGCGCAGTTCGACGGTGCCGTCGGCCCAGCCGCGACCCACGACGACGATCCAGGGCATACCGAGCAGTTCGGCGTCCTTGAACTTCACCCCCGGTGAGACCGTCCGGTCATCGAGCAGCACCTCGAAGCCCAGGCGATCGAGTCCGGCGGCGAGTTCCTCGGCGCCGGTGCGCGCCTCGGCGTCCTTGTTGGCGATCACGACGTGCACATCGAACGGCGACACCGATGCTGGCCAGCGCAACCCGAGTTCATCGTGCTGCTGCTCGGCGATCACCGCGACCAGTCGCGACACCCCGACACCGTAGGAGCCCATGGTCGGCCGAACCGGTTTGCCGTCCTCGCCGAGCACATCGACGGTGAAGGCATCGGTGTATTTGCGGCCCAACTGGAAGATGTGGCCGATCTCGATGCCGCGCGCACTCGTCAGCGAACCCGCCCCGTCCGGGGAGGCGTCGCCGTCGCGCACTTCGGCAGCCTCGATGATGCCGTCGGCGACGAAGTCGCGTCCGGCCACCAGACCGACGACATGCCTGCCCGGTTCATCCGCACCGGTGATCCAGGCCGTTCCGATCGCAACTCGTGGGTCTACCAGATAGCGAACACCGTTGTCCAGCAGTGCCTTCGGGCCGATATAGCCCTTCTTCAGGAAGGAATATCTGGCGAAGTCGGCGTCGGCGAGCATCGCGTATTCGGCCGGGTCGAGTGCGGCGCCCAATCGCTTATCGTCGACCTCGCGGTCACCGGGCAGGCCGATTGCCAGCAGTTCCCAGTCACCGCCGGGCACGCGGATCTTGAGCAGCACGTTCTTGAGCGTGTCAGCGGCGGTAACAGTCCGCCCAAGCCCCGCGGTGTTCGCCCACTCGACCAGTGTCGCGATGGTCGGTGTGTCACCGGTGTCGTGCACCTGCGGCGCCGCCAGACCGTCGACGGACACCGGGTCGGGCACCGCGGTGGTGACGGCTTCGACGTTGGCGGCGTAGCCGGACTCCAGGCAACGCACGAAGGTATCCTCGCCGATCTCACTCTCGGCCAGGAACTCCTCGGAGGCGCTGCCACCCATCGCGCCGGAGACCGCCGAGACGATCACGTAGCGAATCTCCATGCGCCCGAACATCTTCTGATAGGCCTCGCGATGCGCGAGATAGACGGTCCGCAACCCGTCGTCGTTGATATCGAAGGAATATGAATCCTTCATGATGAACTCACGGCCCCGCAGAATGCCCGCCCGCGGCCGGGCCTCGTCGCGGTACTTGGTCTGGATTTGGAACAGCAGCACCGGGAAGTCCTTGTAGGAGCTGTACTCCCCCTTGACCGTCAGGGTGAACAGTTCCTCATGCGTAGGTCCGAGCAGATAGTCGTTATCGCGGCGATCCTTGAGCCGGAACACCCCGTCGCCGTACTCGGTCCAACGATTGGTGGTCTCGTAGGGCGCGCGCGGCAGCAAGGCCGGGAACAGGATCTCCTGGCCGCCGATGGCGATCATTTCCTCGCGGACGATGTTCTCGATCTTGCGCAAGACCCGCAACCCGAGCGGCAGCCAGCTGTAGAGCCCCGGCCCGATCGGTCGGATGTAGCCCGCCCGGATCAGCAACCTATGACTCGGCACTTCGGCGTCAGCCGGGTCGTCGCGCAGGGTTCGCAGGAACAGCTCAGACATACGGGTGATCACAGCGGCACAGCTTAGGCCACCGGTTCCGATGTCCGGACTCTCCGGCGCAATGGGCTCGACTAGATCTCGCCGGCCTCGACTGCCTCACGGGTGTGCTGAGCGGCGGCGATCTGCGGTGCGGTGAACCCGATGAAGAAGGCGCTGATACCAACGAGGATCGCCACGGCGGCGATCCACAACAGGGAGTAGGTGTATCCCGCGTCGAGTGAGTCGAGTTGGGCCGATGTCATATCGGATACCGGCCCGGTAGTGCCACCGAGGTAAAGGGTGCGCGAGACCTGCACCGCCTGGATGACCACGAGCACCACGGGGCCGCCGAGGTTCTGCACCATCAGGGTGACCGCGCTAACCGGACCGATCTCACGCGGGCCGACCTTGGCAACCGCGCACAACGGCAGGATCACCGAGATGACACCGATGCCGAAGCCGCCGATCAGGATCGGCAGCAGCAGATCGGGGAAGTACGGGATGGTGCGGGTCAACGTGGACCCGAAGAGCATGGCGCCCAACACCAGGAACCCGCCGCCGATGATCAGCCAGCGCGGGGCGATGTGCGGGGCCAGTCGCGCGGTGACCACGTTGCCCAACCCGAGTGCCAACGCGAACGGGATGAACGCGATTCCGGCGTGCAGCGCCGAGTACCCAAGCACATCCTGGACGTAGAGCCCGATCATCACGGTCAGGCTCAGCATCACCCCGCCGGCCAGAAACAGCGAGACGAATGTCATCACCCGGTTGCGGTCGCTGAACATCGACAGCGGAACCAGGGGGTTGGCTGCGCTGCGCTCCACGACCACGAACGCGATACCCAGCAGCACCGCCGCCACCCCGGCGCCGATCACAAACGGGTCCAGCCAGCCCCGCGGCGGACCCTGGGTGAAGACCAGCACCGCCGCGGTGCACCCCAGGGTGGCCACCAAAGCTCCGGTGATATCGAGTTTGAGTCGTTCGTGGCGGGTCTCCTCCAACCGGGTCAGCCCGATCCAGATGATCAGCAGGCCGATCGGCAGATTGATCAGGAAGGCCAGCCGCCACGAAATCACGGTGAGCGCCCCGCCCAGCACCAGGCCCAGTACCGACCCGAGGCCCTGCATGGCCGCAGACATCGCCATGGCGCGGTTGCGGGCGTAACCGGCGGCGTAGGTGGTCGCGATCAGGGCCAGGCCGGTGGGCGCGGCCACCGCGGCGCCCATACCCTGCACCGCCCGCGCCGCGATCAACAACGTCCCGTCGGTGGCCAGTCCGCAGGCCATCGAGGCGATGGTGAATACGCCGACGCCGGAGATGAATGCCCGTTTGTGGCCGATGGCGTCGCCGACCCTGCCGCCGAGCAGTAACAGGCCGCCGAAGGTCAGCACATAGGCGGTGATGACCCAGCTCTTGCCGGCGTCGGAGAGGTCGAGTTCGGCCTGCATGCGGGGAAGCGCGACGATCACGATGGTGCCGTCGAGCGTGGACATCAGTTGCATGCCGGTGATCGCAAGTATCGCGACCCCCAGCACATTGGAGGCAAGCCGTCTGGCGGGCGGATCGGGAACGCTGACGCCAGCCATGGCTGATTACCCTACCCAGCCCACCTCTGCCAGGCCCCCGACGCGGCAGTGGGGCGCTTAGATCTCTCCGGAATCGATCGCTTCCTTGACTTCCTGGGCGTGGGCGACCTGTTTGGCGGAGTAGCCGATGAAGAACGCCACGCCACCGACCATGACCGCCACCGCCGCGACCCACAGCAGGCCGTAGGTGTACCCCTGGTCCAAAGCGTGCAACTGCTCGGGGTTCATTCGCTTGACCGGGCCGGTGGTGCCACCCAGATACAGCGTGCGTGAGGTGATCACAGCCTGGATGACCGCCAAGACGACGGGGCCGCCCAGGTTCTGCAACATGAGGGCGATCGCCGAGACCGGCCCGATCTGGTCGAAGCCGACACCGGCGATAGCCGAGACCGTCAGCGGGACGACGATCGTGCCGATGCCGAAGCCGCCGACGACGATGGGGATCACCAGGTTCGGGAAGTACGGGATACCGGCGTTCAGCGTGGAGCCGTAGATCATGGCGCCGAGAACCAGCAGGCCGCCGGCGATCA